>NZ_JBQQCB010000003.1:0-386083 GCF_052246675.1 Nonomuraea sp. KM90
CGGGGCGACCAGGATTCCGATCAGTAACGTAAGGGCGGCAAGCAGTGCTCTCATGGGGGTGGCCCTTCGGGTAAGGCGGATGGCCGAACCATAAGATGTCGAGCAGAAGGCCGCAATATTTCGACGACATTTCGCAAACATTTGACTGACAAAAGTTGTACAGTGCCGTCTCGAAGTGCTGGTCAGCGAGCGGGTACAGGCACGAACCCCGCCGTGGGCGCGGCGCAAGCCACGACGTCCGATCTACGTAAGCCGTTGCAAGCGCTTGCGCGGAAGGTCGTATAGTTTGCGCATGACTCGACGACTCGCAGAGGTGGCCAAGAAGGTCGGGGTGAGCGAGGCGACCGTGAGTCGCGTGCTCAACGGCAAGCCCGGGGTGTCCGACGCGACTCGCGAGGCCGTGCTGACCGCGCTCGACGTGCTGGGCTACGAACGCCCCACCCAGCTGCGCGGCGACCGCGCCCGGCTGGTCGGCCTGGTGCTCCCCGAGCTGCAGAACCCGATCTTCCCCGCCTTCGCGGAAGTGGTCGGGGGCGCCCTCGCGCAGCAGGGCTTCACCTCGGTGCTGTGCACCCGCACGGTCGGCGGCGTCTCCGAGGCCGACTACGTGGATCTCCTGCTCCAGCAGCAGGTCAGCGGCGTGGTCTTCGCCGGCGGCCTGTACGCCCAGGCCGACGCCTCGCACGGCCACTACGAGCTGCTGCACGAGCGCAAGCTCCCCACGGTCCTGGTCAACGCCGCCGTCGAGCACCTCGACTTCCCCCAGGTGTCGTGCGACGACGTGGTGGCCGCGGAGATGGCCATCGCCCACCTGCGCGCCCTCGGCCACGAACGGATCGGCATGGTGCTCGGGCCCAAGGACCACATGCCGTCGCGGCGCAAGCTGGAGACGTTCCAGGCCGGGGGCGGGGACGCCGAGCTGGTGGAGCACACGATGTTCTCGCTGGAGGGCGGGCACGCGGCCGCCGCCCGGCTGGTCAGGCGCGGGGTGACCGGCGTGATCTGCGCCAGCGACCTGCTGGCGCTGGGCACGGTCCGCGCCGCCCGCCGCGCCGGCCTCGCCGTCCCCACGGACATCTCGGTCATCGGCTTCGACGACTCGGCCCTGATGAACTGCACGGAGCCGCCGTTGACCACGGTCCGCCAGCCGATCGACGCCATGGGCCGCGCCGCCGTCGACCTCCTGGTCGCCCAGATCGACAAGGCCGTGGTGCCCGCCGACGAGCTCCTCTTCGAACCCGAACTGGTGGTCCGCGCCTCCACCGCCCGCGCCCACCCCTGACCCCAGGGGGTCTGCCCGGCACCGGCGAGGGGGGCCTTCCGGGCGCCCCTCCTGAGGCCCCGCCCCCCTTCCGGAGCACGCCCCCGGTGAACGGCGTGCGCGGGCCCGTCACGCCCCGGACCGCCTGACGACGGTGCTGGGCGGGCCGGCTTCCCGGGCCGGACCGGTGGGCGCCGCGGACGACGCTTCCGTGGGCCGGTCCGGCGGCACGACGCGGTCGAGCGCCGCCGATCCTCCTCCCGTCGTCCCCAAGCCCTCGGCCCGTGCGGCGGGGACGGGCGCGGCCCCGTGCCGTGGAGGAGGTTCGCCGGACCGGCGGCGTAATGCAGTCGTTATCTTGCAATATGAAGTCGAAATATTGCGCACATACGTCACGGATCCTATGGTGTGGGCACCTCGCATCAGAAGGGTCAGATCATGCAGAGATCCACCGGACTCTTGCTCGTAACCGTGCTAGGACTCGCGGCCTCGGCTTGCGGATCGGGCGGCGAGCCGGCCACCCCCAACGCCAGCGGCGGCGCCAAGGCCGTGACGATCACGGTGGCCTGCCAGCCGGCGAAGTCCGCGCCGAAGGAGCGGCAGGCCTGGGACGACGACGTGGCCACGTTCATGAAGGAACACCCCGGCGTGACGGTCAAGAGCACCGACCAGCAGCCGTGCTTCGACCCCAAGACGTTCGGTCCCAAGCTGGCGGGCGGCCAGATGGAGACCGCCTTCGTGGTGCCCGTGACCAACTACAACGACGTGATCTCCAAGGGCCAGGCGCTGGACATCACGCAGTACACCAGCAGCATCAAGAACTGGAACGACCTGCGCGCCGACCACAAGGAGCTGGTCACCAAGGACGGCAAGGTCTTCGGCGTCCCGAACGTCCACTACAGCGTGGGCCTGGTCTACAACCGGGCCCTGTTCACCAAGGCCGGGCTCGACCCCAACACCCCGCCCACGACCTGGGCCGAGGTCCGCGAGGCGGCCAAGAAGATCGCCGCGCTCGGCCAGGGCTACGTCGGCTACGGCGAGTACTCCGGCGGCAACACCGGCGGCTGGCACTTCACCCAGGCCATCTACGGTCGCGGCGGCGACATCCTGACCCCCGACAACAAGAAGGCCGCGTTCAACTCGCCCGAGGGCAAGGCCGTGCTGCAGAACCTGCACGACATGCGCTGGGTGGACAACAGCATGGGCTCCAAGCTGCTGGTCGGCTGGGAGTCGCTCATGGTCGCCATGGGCAGCGGCAAGGTCGGCATGATGCTGGGCGCCCCCGACGTGGTCACCGACGTGGTGAACAAGTTCAAGGGCAACGTGGCCGACTACGGCATCACCGGCTTCCCCGAGGCCAAGGCGTCGCTGAGCGGCGGCGAAGCGTTCATGATCAACCCTAAGGCGACCCCGGAGGAGGCCAAGGCCGCGCTGGAGTGGATCGACTTCCGCTTCAACACCGTCGGCAAGGGCCGCTTCGACTTCGCCCGCGGCAAGAGCATCGGCAACCCCGTGGGCGTGCCGGACAACGCCGTCTTCGGTGACTCGCCCACCGGCCAGGCCATCCAGGCCGACCGGGTGAAGAACGCCTCGCTCCCGGTGACGAACTACGAGTCGTACGTACAGGCCGCCGGCACGATCCCGCCGAAGGCGGAGCCGCTGCACGCGCAGGAGCTGTACGCCATCCTCGACGTGGCCATGTCCGGCGTGCTGAGCCGCAAGGACGCCAGCGTCGACCAGCTGCTCGCGGACGCCGAGACGAAGGCCAACTCGATGCTGGCGGCCAAGGGCTGACCTCAATGCAGATCTTGAGGCGCAATCTGACGGCCTACGGGTTCTTGTGCGCGGCGCTGGCCTGCTTCACGGTGTTCGCCTGGTATCCGATGGTCAGGGAGTTCATCCTGAGCTTCCAGAAGACCGACCTGATCAACGAGCCGATCTGGGTGGGCCTGGACAATTTCAAGACGGCGTTCCTGGACCCGGCCTTCGGCGAAGCCTGGCTGAACACCCTGGAGTTCACGCTCCTCGCCCTGCTGTGCGGCTATGCCGTGCCGTTCGTCGTCGCGCTCGTGCTCAACGAGCTGCGCCACGCCCGGGCCTACCTGCGGTTCGTGGTCTACCTGCCGGTCATGCTGCCGCCGATCGTGGCGGTGCTGCTGTTCAGGTGGTTCTACGACCCGGGGCCCGGGCTGTTCAACCAGGCACTCGACTTCTTCGGGCTGCCGCCGCTGGCCTGGCTGGACAGCTCGTCCACCGCCCTGATCTCCCTGGTCATCGTCTCGACCTGGATGAACATGGGCAGCGCGACGCTGATCTACCTGGCCGCGCTGCAGAACATCCCGCCGGAGCTGTACGAGGCGGCGGAGCTGGACGGTGCCGGGATCTTCAAGCGGATCAGGCACGTCACGATCCCGCAGACGCGGCTGATCCTGCTGCTCATGCTGATGCTGCAGATCGTGGCGACCATGCAGGTGTTCATCGAGCCGTACATGCTGACCGGCGGCGGGCCGGAGAACTCGACGGTCACGGTGGCGTACCTGATGTTCCAGAACGCGTTCACGCTCCAGGACTACGGCTCGGCCGGGGCGCTCGGCATGATGCTCATGATCGTGCTGCTCGTCTTCGCGGCCTTCCAGCTCCGGCTGACCAGGGAGGACAAGGCGTGATCTCCGTCGGAGCCCGGGCGACGACCGGGGGGAAGCGGGGCAGGAAGCGGTCACCGAAGCCGATCGAGGTGCAGTTCCGTACGATTGTCTCCCCGCACCAGCTCAACAGCAGGTGGGGCCGGCGGATCTACTGGCTCGTGCTGGCCACGGTCCTCGTCGTCTTCACGGCGGCCTTCGTCTTCCCGCTCTACTGGATGGTCACCGGCGCGCTCAAGACGCCGGAGGAGCTGGCGCAGATGCCGCCGACGCTCGTGCCGGCCGATCCCACGCCCGACGCGTTCTTCGAGGCGTGGGACCTGTTCGACATCGGCACGCTGCTGGCGAACACCGCCTACTACTCGCTAGGCGGCTGGATCGTCTGCATGGCCGTGGACGTCTCGGCGGCGTACGCGCTGTCGAAGCTGCGGCCGATGTTCGGCAACGTCATCCTGGGCATGATGCTGGCGACGCTGATGATCCCGGCGATGGTCATCCTGATCCCGCTGTACGTCACGGTCGTGGACCTGGGGCTGCTCAACAACCCGTGGGCGCTGTGGTTGCCCGCGGCGGCCAACGGGTTCAACATCTTCCTGCTCAAGCGCTTCTTCGACTCGATCCCCAGGGAGCTGATCGAGGCGGCGCAGATCGACGGGGCCGGGGCCGTGCGGATCCTCCGCTCGGTGGTCCTGCCGATCTCCAGGCCCATCCTGGGCGTGGTGTCCATCTTCACGATCGTCACCTCGTTCAAGGACTTCGTCTGGCCGCTGCTCGTCATGACCGACAGCGACAAGATGACCATCAGCGTGGGCCTGTCGCAGACGGCCGGGGCCGTCACCCAGAACCAGGTCATGGGCGGCCTGCTGATCACCAGCATCCCCATGATCATCGTTTTCTTCATCTTCCAACGGCACATCATGGCGGGACTCACCGCCGGAAGCATCAAGGGATAAGCGCATGTCGCAAACGTGGTGGCGGGGGGCCGCGATCTACCAGGTCTACCTGCGTAGCTTCGCCGACGGGAACGGCGACGGCGTGGGCGACCTCGCCGGCCTGCGCTCCCGCCTGCCGTACCTGCAAGAACTCGGGATCGACGCCATCTGGCTCAACCCGTGGTATCCGTCGCCGATGGCCGACGGTGGCTACGACGTGGCCGACTACCGCGACATCGAGCCGGTCTTCGGCACGCTGGCGGAGGCCGAGCGGTTCATCCAGGAGGCGCACGAACTCGACATCAAGGTCATCATCGACGTGGTCCCGAACCACAGCTCCACCGAGAGCGCCTGGTTCAAGGAGGCCCTGGAGAACCCGGCGGCTCGTGACCGGTTCTGGTTCGCCGACGAGCCGCTCAACGACTGGCAGTCGATCTTCGGCGGCTCGGCCTGGACGCAGGTGCCCGACGGGCAGTGGTACCTGCACCTGTTCGCCCCGGAGCAGCCGGACCTCAACTGGACCAACCCGGAGGTGCACCGGGAGTTCGAGGACGTCCTGCGCTTCTGGTTCGATCGCGGCGTGGACGGCGTCCGCATCGACTCGGCGGCCCTGCTGATCAAGTCCGACACCGCCTACGAAGACCTCGACGAGGTCCACGACGTCTACCGTCGGTGGCGCGAGGTGGCCGACGAGTACGGCGAGCGCATCCTGATCGGGGAGGTCTGGCTCCCCGACCAGGAGCGTTTCGCGCGCTACCTGCGGCCCGACGAGCTGCACACGGCCTTCAACTTCGACTTCCTGTCCTGCGCCTGGGACCCGGCCGACCTGCGCAGGTCCATCGACCTCACCCTGGCCACCCACACCCCCATCGGCGCCCCGCCGACGTGGGTGCTGTCCAACCACGACGTCACCAGGCCGGTTACCAGGTACGGCCGCGCCGACACCTCGTTCGCGCACGGGGGCGCCCTCCACGGCACGCCGTCGGACCCCGAGCTCGGCTACCGCCGGGCCCGGGCGGCGGCGTTGCTGGCCATGGCCCTGCCCGGCTCGGTCTACGTCTACCAGGGCGAGGAACTGGGCCTGCCGGAGGTGGAGGACCTGCCGGACGAGGTCCGCCAGGACCCGATGTACGCCCGCTCGGGCGGCACGAACCCGGGCCGCGACGGCTGCCGCATCCCGCTGCCGTGGTCGGGCGAGGAGCCCCCGTTCGGCTTCGGGACCGGCACGCCGTGGCTCCCGCAGCCGGAGAGCTGGCGCAAGCTCACGGCCGAGGCGCAGCGTACGGACCTGGACTCGATGCTCAACCTGTACCGCACGGGCCTGGGCGTCCGCCGGGACCTGCTCGGGGACGGGACGCTGACCTGGCTGTCCCTGGGGGAGGAGGTGCTGGCCTTCACCCGCGACTCGGGCCTGACCAGCATCACGAACCTGGGCAAGGAGCCGATCCCGCTGCCCGCGGGCACGGTCGTGCTGGCCAGCGGCGTGATCGAGGACGGCCTCCTGCCTTCCGACACCACGGTCTGGCTGACCTGACGTCCGGCGCCCCGAGCGGACCGCGTACCGCTCGGGGCGTTGCACACCGATCGTTCATGACGTGAGCTTGAGCGTGTAGCGCCGCAGCCCGTCCGCCTCCTCCCCGAGCACCGCGCCCAGCCGCTCCGCGAGCCGCTGCGAGGCCGTGTTGCCGGCGTCGGTCTCGATCACGATCTCGGCCAGCCCCGCCCGCCGCCCCGCCGCGAGCACGGCCTCGGCCGCCTCGGCCGCCAGCCCGGCCCCCCAGTGAGCCGGATCCAGGCTGTAGAGGAGCTCCACCCGATCCTCGCCGTGCCGCCGCAGCCCGCACACCCCGATCAGCACGCCGTCCCTGAACACCTGCCACAGCCCGTAGCCGTGCCGCGCGAAGCCGGCCTCGCTGTCGCGCAGCAGCGTCCCGGCCAGCTGGGGGGCCACTTCGCGATCGTCGAACAGGTAACGCCTGACCTGCGGGTCGTTCCAGTGCCGGACGAGCACGCCGAGATCGCGCACCCCGGCGGGACGCAGCTCCAGCCGTTTCGTGGATATCGCCGTCATATCCTCCAGCCAACACCGCCCGGCTCCCCGAGGAAAAGGGCGTTACGATCACGCCATGGCACGGCTGCGCAGAACGCCTCCGCACGACCTTGACCCCGAGGCCCGGACTCTCTACGACAAGATCGCCTCCGGGCCGCGCGGCGGTTTCATGGTCGACGAGGAGGGCGGCCTCACCGGCCCGTTCAACGCGATGCTGCTCAGCCCGCCCGTCGGCGACCCGCTCCAGGAGCTCGGGGCGGCCGTCCGCTACCGTTCCTCGCTCACCGACCGGGCGCGGGAGCTGGCGATCCTGGTCGTGGCCGGGCACCAGGACAGCGCGTTCGAGCGGGCGGCCCACGAGCCGATCGCCCGCGGCCTGGGCTTCACCGAGGAGCAGCTCCAGGCGCTGCGCGACGGCTCGCCCCTGACCCTCGACGACCCGGCCGAGGCGGCGGTGCTCGGCGTGGCCCGCGCCCTGGTGGCGAAGGGCGACCTGGACGACGAGGAGTACGCGGCGCTGGGTGAGCGGACGCTGTTCGAGCTGACCACGCTGGTGGGCTACTACTCCACGCTCGCACTCCAGCTCCGCGTCTTCCGCGTGTAGGTCACCGGGTGGCGCCGCTGGGGTCGCGCAACCACGCTTCCAGGGCCGCGCGCGCCCTCCCGGCCTCCGAGGGGAAGCGCGTCGCCCTGGCCAGCACCCACAGCGTGCCCTGCAGCCCGCGAGCCGCCAGGCAGGCCCGCAGGCCGGGAGCGTCCGGATCGGCCCCGTACGCGCGCACCGCCGCCCGCCCGTCGAGCCGCGTCGTGCGGAGCAGGCACGCCAGGTCCCACTCCACGGGCCCGGCCATGCTCTCCTCGAAGTCGTTCCAGAGCAGCCCGGCCGGGGTGGCGAGCAGGTTGCCGGGGTGCGCGTCACCGTGCACGGCCTGCGCCGCCGTCCCGTCCCGCAGCCGCTCGGCCAGCCCGGCGTGCGCGTCCCGCAGGCGGGCCGGCACCTGCGGTCCGAGCAGCTCCATCAGCCGGGCCGGCTCCTCCAGCACCGGCCCGAGCAGCGGCAGCTCGCCGGGGAACCCGCGCAGGGCCTCGTGCAGCTCGAACAGCATCCGCCCGGCCGCGTCCGGCGTCACCACATGGTCCGGATCGTGCCCGGCGTGGGCCCAGAAGGACAGCGCGACCCCGTCCCGTACGTGCGGCCCGGCCGGCAGCAGGTCGCTCGGGGGCACCACCGGCGCGCCCGCCCGGTGCAGGTAGGACACGACCGCCAGCTCGCGCTCCAGCGCCTCGGCGGGCCGGGGCCTGCCGAGCGCGGTGACGGTGGGCACCCGCGCCACGATCGGCGCGGGCGCCAGATGGATCCGCAGGTTGAACGAGTCGTTCAGCACCACCGGCGCCCGCACCCGCACCCCGTGCTCCGCGGCCACGGCGACGGCGGCGGACACGGCGGCGGTGCGGGAGATCATGCCCCTATTGTCTACAGGCGGTGCGCAGCCCGTAGAACCAGGACAGGTACCGGCTGTGGATGTCCCGCCCGGAGATCCGGACGAAGGCGTCGTCCGCGTTCTCCATGTACGTGAAGTTCGCGCTCCCCGTGTAGACCCGTGGCGTGATGTCGTCGTCGTAGAACCCGTCGATCATCATGACCTTGTTGTGCGTCACCACGTCCCGCGTGCCCACCCTGAACCGGCACGGCGTGACCTGGACGGCCCGCCCGTTGACCGTCCTGGCCAGGGTCTGCCGGATCGTGTCGTCCACGTTCTTGCTGGCCGCCCCGGCGGCGTTCTCGTAGTACACGATGTCCACCCAGCAGTTCTCACCGCGCAGCCGGACCAGCTCGTTCGCGATCGCCACCCGGTTCTTGTTGAACGCGGTCAGCGCCATGCGGATGTCGGTCTGCCGCGTGACCCCGTCCGCGTCCTGGTAGCCGCACTCGACGAGCCGCAGGATGGAGACGATGGGGTCGGCGTCGCCGGCCAGGCGGGGGTAGAAGGTGGCCCGGTGCGTGGTCCCGGTCGGCGAGGTCCAGTAGTAGCCGGGGTCGACCGCCTTGCGCCGTCCCGCCTGCAGGTCGGCGAAGTAGGTCCGGTAGGCGTTGTAGACGGCCTGGTCGGTGAAGGTGTACGCGTCGTTGTAGGAGTTGTACAGGTACCAGTTCGACAGGTTCGACGAGGTCTGGAACACCACGTTCGGGTGCGAGGTGCCGTCGATCACCACGTTGGAGAACAGCGCGAACTTGCTGTGCAGGTAGTTCCGGGCGATGCAGCCGCGATCGACCGTCGACTCGTTCGGATATTCGCAGCGGATCACCCAGGAGCCGGCCGACTCCGAGGTGCCCAGCGCCGCCCTGAGCGTGGCGGTGATGGCGTCGTTGGCGCCGTTCTCCATGCTGTCGAGGATCACCTGCACGCGTACGCCGCGGTCGTGCGCGGCGACGAGCTGGTCGGCGATCTCGCTCGACCGGTCGCCGGGCGCCCATTCATGCGTCACGAACCGGATCTCCCCGCCCGTGGGGACGGCCCGGATCAGGCGGATGAGCTGGTCCATGACGGCCGACTGCTTGGCGCTCGGGCTGCCGGCCACCCCGGAGTCGGCGGTCGGGTCGTTGAACACCGGCGCGTTCAGCACGGGCGGCCCCGTGACGTCCGCCCCGGCCGGGCCCGCGCTCGCGAGCAAGCCGGTGACCAGGCATAACGCCAGGAGGATGCGTCGGATCGTCGTCATGTGCGATTCCCTTCTGGTGGGCAGCACATGCGACCTTCTACTTAAATATGATTTTTTGTCAATGGACCTCTAGGCCGACTCCCGGACCACCAGCTCCGTGGGCAGGATGACCGGATCGGTCGGGCCCCCCTCGAACAGGTTGAGCAGCAGCCCCACCATGGCCGCCGCCTGCTCGGTCACCGGATGCCTGAGCGTCGTCAGCGGCGGCTCGGTGTATTTCGCCGCCTCGATGTCGTCGAAGCCCACCACCGCCACGTCGTCGGGCACCCGCCGCCCGGCCTGGCGCAGCGACTGCAACGCCCCCACCGCCATCAGGTCGTTGGCCACGAAGACGGCGTCCAGCGACGGATCGTCGCCGAGGAGCTGCCGCATCGCGATCGCCCCGGACTCGCGCGTGAAGTCGCCGACCGCGACGATCGAGCGGCAGTCGGAGTCGCGCAGCACGTTGCGGTAGCCGGCCAGCCGGTCCTGCCCGGCGATCATGTCCTGCGGCCCGGCGATCGTGGCGATCCGGCGCCGCCCCGACTCCACCAGGTGCCGCACCCCGGACTCGGCCCCGCCCACGTTGTCGTTGTCCACGAACGGGATGTCCACCGGCACGGCGGGCCGCCCGTAGGAGACCACGGGCACGCGCAGCCGCGCCAGCGCGGCCGGCAGCGGGTCGGCGCCGTGCATGGACAGCAGCATGACGCCGTCCACGTGGCCGCCGGCGATGTAACGCTCCACCCGGGCATGGCTCTTGGGTGAGGAGGCGAGCATCAGCACGACCTGCTTGTTGATCGCCTCCAGCTCCACCGACGCCGACCTGATCGCGGTGGAGAACAGCGGGTCCTCGGAGAAGACCCGCGTCCCCGGCTCGCTGACGACCAGGGCGACGGAGTCGGTGCGCTGGGTGACCAGGCTGCGCGCGGCCGAGTTGGGCACGTAGCCCAGCTCGTCGATCGCGCGCAGCACGGCGTCGCGGATGTGGGGCGCCACGGTCGTCTGCCCGTTGACCACACGGGAGGCGGTGGCACGCGAGACGCCCGCCCGGGCGGCGACCGCCTCGAGCGTCGGGCGTCTCATGACTGAACCAGAAGGGAGAGCACGGAAAAAATCTACAGGCCGTTTCTGCTGATCACGTCCCGGTACCACAGCGCGCTGTCCTTGGGCACCCTGGTCAGGGTCGCGTAGTCCACGTGCACGATGCCGAAGCGCCGCCGGTAACCCTCGGCCCACTCGAAGTTGTCCAGCAGCGACCACACCAGGTATCCCCGCAGGTCCGCGCCCGCCTCGATGGCCCGGTGCACCTCGCGCAGATGCCCGTCCAGGTACGCCACCCGCTCGTCGTCGTGCACCCGCCCGTCCTCCACGAGGTCGTCGAAGGCCGCGCCGTTCTCGGTGACCATGAGCCCGACCTGCGGGTAGTCCTGCGAGAGCCGTACGAGCAGCCGGGACAGGCCGTCGGGCACGATCGGCCAGCCCATCGCGGTCGTCGGCGCGTCAGCCGTGGCGAACCTGACGTCCTCCGAGCCCGGCCACGCGGCGTCGGCCGGCAGCCCGGGGCCCGACTCGACCACGCACGGGTTGTAGTAGTTGACGCCGATCAGGTCGATCGGCGCGTTGATCAGCGCGAGGTCGCCCTCGTGGATGTGCTCCGTCCCGCCGTTGCGCGCCGCGGCCTCCAGCACCTCCTCGGGGTACGTGCCGTACACGGCCGGGTCCAGGAACTGCCTGGTCAGCAACGTGTGGATGCGGTGGGCCACGGCCGCGTCCGCCTCGCTGGGCACCGCCGAGGGGTCGTTGACCTGGGCGGGGGTGAGCACGGGGGAGGAGTTGACCACCAGCATGATGCGCCGCGCCCCGGCCGCGCGCAGCCGCCGCGCGGCCAGCCCGTGGCCGAGCAGCAGGTGGTGCGCCGAGCGCATCGCGTCCGCGGGGTCGCGGCGGCCCGGCGCGTGCACGCCGTTGCCGTAGCCGAGGAACGCCGCCACCCACGGCTCGTTCAGCGTCGCCCAGTCCGCGACGCGGTCGCCGAGCTTGTCGTAGACGGCCTGGGCGTAGTCGGCGAAGCGGTAGGCGGTGTCGCGGTTGGTCCAGCCGCCGCGGTCCTCCAGCGCCTGCGGCAGGTCCCAGTGATAAAGCGTGACATAAGGCGAAATTTCGGCTTGCAGTAGCTCATCGACGAGCTTGTCGTAAAAGGCCAGGCCGCGGGGGTTGATCGAGCCATCGCCGTCGGGCTGGACGCGCGGCCACGCCACCGAGAACCGGTAGGCCCCCAGCCGCAGCTCGCGCATCAGCCCGATGTCGTCCCGGTAGCGGTGGTAGTGGTCGCAGGCCACGTCTCCGGTGTCGCCGTCGGACACCTTCCCGGGGGTGTGGGAGAAGGTGTCCCAGATCGACTGGCCCCGCCCGTCCTCCTTGACCGCCCCCTCGATCTGGTAGGAGGCCGTGGCGGCGCCCCAGACGAAGTCCTCGGGAAAGATCATCCCTTAACAGCTCCTTGCATGATTCCACCGATGATTTGCTTGCCGAACAGGGCGAACACGGCCACGAGCGGCAGGGTCCCGATCGCGGTGCCGGCCAGGCCGAGCACGTAGTCGTTGACGTACCCGCTGGCCAGGGTCGAGAGCGCCACCTGGACGGTCGGGTTGTCCGGGTTCAGCACGACCAGCGGCCAAAAGTAGTCGTTCCAGGCCGACATGAACGTCAGCATGCCCAGCACCGCCGCCGCGGGCCGCGCGGTGGGCAGCACGACGTGCCAGAACAGCCCCCACGTCGAGCACCCGTCCACCCGCCCGGCCTCCAGCAGCTCGGTGGGCAGGGCGCGCGACAGGTACTGCGTCATGAAGAACACGCCGAACGCGTTGACCAGCGCGGGCACGATCAGCGCGTAGTTGGTGCCGGTCCACTCCAGCTTCACCATGAGCATGTAGAGCGGGATGATGCCGAGCTGCGCCGGGACCATCATGGTCGCGACCGTGATCACCAGCATGATGTTCCGGCCCCGGAACTTCAGCTTGGCGAAGGCGAACCCGGCCAGCGTCGAGAAGAACATCACCGCGATCGAGATCGACCCGGCCACGATGACCGAGTTGACCAGCGCGAGCCCGAAGGGGACGGTGTCGAAGACCCTGGCGACGTTGGCGAAGAAGTTCCCGCCGGGCAGCAGCGGCGGCGGCACCTCGGCCAGCGCCGAGTTGTGCCGGGAGGCGACCACGACGCTGTAGTAGAGCGGGAAGGCCGAGAAGAAGGCCACCGCGATGAGGGTCAGGTAACGCAGCCTCATACCAGCCCGCCCTTCACCTTGCGGGTGATCAGGAAGTTGATCCCGGCGACGATCACCACGGCCACGAACATGAGCCACGACGCCGCCGAGGCGTAGCCGAAGTCGAACGTCGAGTTCGCGAAGCCCTGCTCGTAGACGAACAGCGCCAGGGTCTGGAACTGCCGGTCGGGACCGCCCGTCGCGATGCCGCCACCGCCGCCGCTGCTCTGCCCGAACAGCATGGGCTCGGCGATGATCTGCATCGCGCCGATCGTCGAGACGATGACCACGAAGATGATCGTCGGCCGGATCATCGGCATCGTGATCTTGCGGAGCTGGGTGAAGTTGCCCGCGCCGTCGAGGGTGGCGGCCTCGTACAGCTCGCGCGGCACGGCCTGCATGGCGGCCAGGAAGATCAGCGCGTTGTACCCGGTCCAGCGCCACATGATCATCACCGACAGGGCGATGTGCGAGCTGGCCGTGCCCGCCCCCCAGTCGATGGTGCCCGCCCCGAACCAGGACAGGACCCAGTTGATCATGCCGAAGTCCCGGCCGAAGAGCTGGCTGAAGATCACCACCACCGCCACCACGCTCGTGACGTTGGGCAGCAGCAGCGCGACCCGGAACAGCGTCTGGAACCGCAGCCGCCGGTTGAGCAGGTGCGCCAGCCAGATGGCCAGCGCGAGTTGCGGGACGGTCGACAGCACGCCGATGGACAGGGTGTTGAAGGTGGCGTTCCAGAAGTACTCGTCGGCGAGCAGCGTCGAGTAGTTCGCCGCCCCGACGAACTCCTGCGTCTCGGACAGCAGCGTCCACTCGTGCAGGCTCACCCAGGCCGTGTAGACCAGCGGGAACAGGCCGAAGGCGCAGAACAGCAGGAAGAACGGGGCCACGTAGGCGTACGGCGACACCCTCACGTCGAGGGTGTGCCGCACGCTGCGCCTACGCCGTCGCGTGACCGCGAGGGGAAGGGTGCTCATTTGATCTTCTTGACGTCCTCGAGTACCTGCGCCCACGCCTCGTCCGGCGTCTGCTTGCCCTGCTCGACCCGGCCGAGCCCGTTGCCGATGGCGACCCGGACGTCGGCCTCCTTCGGGCCGAGGTGCTGCGGCTTGAGCGCCTTGGCGGCCTCGGAGTAGATCTTGCCGATGGGGGCGTCACCGAAGAACGGCTTGGTGAAGTTCTGGATGGACGGGTCGTCGTACAGCGCCGGAATCGACGGGAACGTGCCCTCCTCCTTGAACACCTTGGCCTGGTTGTCCTTCGAGGTGAGGAAGTCGATGAGCTCGGCCGCCTCCTTCGGGTGCTTGCTCTGCTTGGGCACCATCAGGTGCGAGCCGCCGCTGTTGCCCGAGCCGCCGGGCACGGTCGCGATGTCCCACTTGCCGGAGGCGTCCTTGGCCTGCTCCTGGATGAAGCCGGTCATCCAGGCCGGGCAGATGATCGTGGCGAACGAGCCCTTGGCGAAGCCGGTGTTCCACGGCGGTGAGAAGGCGGCCAGCTTGGCGGTCAGGCCCTCCTGGGTGAGCTGGTTCGACAGGTCCCAGGCCTTCTTCACGTCGGGGTTGGACTCCACGATGATGTTGTCCTGGGCGTCGTACAGGCCGACGGGCGCCTGGTTGACCATCGCGCGGAAGATCTCACCGGGGGAGTCCACGAACTTGGCGCCGGCCACGTTCGCCCCGGCGAACTTCTTGCCGGTCGCGATGTACTCCTCCCACGTCGGCCAGAGCGCCGCCACCTTGTCGCGCTCCTCCGGCAGCCCGGCCTTCTTGAACAGGTCCTTGCGGTAGCACATGGCCAGCCCGCCCACGTCGGTGCCCAGGCCGAGGACCTGCGCGCCGTCCTTGCTCAGGCCCTGCTGCCACTTCCAGTCGAGGTAGTCGGCCTGCCGCTTGTCGAGCCCGTACTGCTTGAGGTCGACGAACCTGCCCGGCTGGGCGGTGAACGTGCTGACGTAGCCGACCTCGACCGCCTCGATGTCCCCCGCGCCCGCGTTCGTGGCCAGCCGCTTGACCAGGTTGCTGTGGTGGTCGTTGAACTGCGTGACGTTCTCGACGATCTCGATGTCGGGGTGGGTCTTCTTGTATTCCTCGTAGAGCGGTTTGAAGCCGAAGTCGCCGAACAGGCCGACGGTCAGCTTGATCTTCTCTCCGGGCTTGGCGCTCGCCTCGGTCGCGGTGTTCCCGCCACCGCCGCCACCGCACGCCGTCGCCAGGGCGAGGACGGACGCGGTGAGCAAGGGCAGGCCGAGCCGCCGGATACGAGGGGTCATGGAAACCCTCCTGGGTCGCACTTAGGGGAATGATGAGAGAGCGCTCTCTCACGAGATTGTTGGAGCTCACATGCCTCTGTCAACGGAAGTTAAATAACGATCCGTGTTACCCGAGAGAGCGCGTTCCCAGATTGGAAACCGGCCACCCGCTCGCGCTCGGCGCCCCGTGGTGTCCTCGCAGGCGACCCCGCCCGGTCCCATCACCGACGCCGGCGGCTTCTTCAGGCAGTGGACGCAGCGGTGTCCTCGGTCGCCCGCTCCTCGATGTCACGAGGACCTGGGTCAACCGGTCAGGGCGCGACCGGCCATCCGGGCGTACATCCGGCCCGGGCTCGGCGCCCTGGCGAGGAACCCCGGCAACATGGGCAACCCCACGGCGAACGGATCAAGGCGCTCGTACAGCTCGTTCGCGTCCGCCGGGCGATCATCCGGCTTCTTCTCCAGCAGCTGCGCCAGCAACGCCCCCAGCTCCTCCGGCAATCCGGGAATCGCCGGCGGCCGCTCCTTGACCTGCTTCTCGAAGACCACGTAGTCGGTGGGCCCGGTGAAGAGCTGCCGCCCGCTGAGCATCTCGTGCAGCACGCACCCCAGCGAGTAGAGATCGCTGCGCGGCTCGGCCACCCCGTGCTGGATCTGCTCGGGAGCCATGTACGCCGGCGTCCCCAGGATCTGCCCGATCCTCGTGAACGTGGTCACGTCGGACTCCCGCAGCATGGCCAGCCCGAAGTCGAGCACCTTCACGCTGCCGTCCGGACAGAGCATGAGGTTCGTCGGCTTGAGATCCCGATGGCAGATCGACAGCGCGTGGGCCGCCGACAGCACGGCACACGCCTGGGCCGCGATGGCCGCCGCCCACGGCACCGGCAGCGGCCCGTGCTCGTGCACCACGTCGGCCACCGTGACGCCCTCGATGAACTGCATCACCTGGTAGAGCCGCTGCTCGTGGGTGCCGAAGTCGTAGAGCACGGGAGCGCCGGGATGCTCCAGCCTGGCCAGGATGCGCGCCTCGCGGATGAACCTGGTCTCCAGCTCGTGGTCGGGCCCGCTGGGCAGCCGCAGCAGCTTCACCGCGACCCGGCGATCGAGGTGGCGGTCGTGCCCCGCGTAGACCGCTCCCATGCCACCCTGCCCGAGTGGGAGGTCGTCGAGCTCATAGCGGTCGCCGATGACCATTCGCCCCTCCCAGCAGCCTTTCGGGAAAAAGCTACACCGTCAGGACTGCGGGTGCAGGTGGCCGTCCGCGAGGCCGTCGAGGCCCAGCCGGATCAGCGTCTGCCCCAGCGTCGAGGTCTCGCGAATGGCGTCCTCCAGCACGGCCAGTTGCCGGAACGCCTCGCCGTACGCCTTCTGCTCCTTCAGCGACAGCCGCGGCAGGCGGGTGCGCCGCACGTCGAACCTGCTGGAGCCGGTCGTCACCCGCCCGCCCGCGGCCCGCAGGAAGCCGGCCAGGAAGTCGGGATCCAGCCTGCGGGAGTCGACCCGGTAGAGGGTCAGGTGCGGCCCGAGCACGGCCCCGCCGCCGTCGGCCATCACGCGTACGGCGGAGTAGGAGGCCACCACGTCGCCCGGGTGGATCGCGATGAGCCCCTGCTGCGTGGTGGTGAAGCCGGACGGCGAGCCGCCGCTGAACACGTCGTCGGAGGTCAGGACGGGCACGTCGCCCTCGTCCGCGGCCATCTTGGGCGGGGCCTGCGACGTGGTCACCAGGCCCTCCTTGATCAGGTCGCCCAGCGTGGTGGCGGGCTGGTCGAGCGGCTGCTCCAGCACCTTCAGGTCGGGCGGCACGGCGGCGGCGGCCAGGAAGCGGTCGCGCGCCTCGGCGAACGCCCGGCCCACGTCGTCGCGCCGCTGGTGGCGGGCCGGGGTCATGTCGACCTCGTCGGCCAGCAGGTCGATGATGCGTACGGTCTGGTCGGAACGGTCCTCCAGGTACGCCTGCCAGGCCGGCTCGACCGCCGGGAGGTCGGCCGTGGCGTCCAGGATCAGCACCTCGGACGGCGGGCGCTCACCCGCCGCCGGGCGGCGCAGCAGCCACAGGTCGGAGCCGGGCAGCGCCACGACCGCCCGCAGCGCTCCGGCGCGCAGGAGGTTGGCGCGGATCCGGCGGCCCGCCTTGCGGCTGGCGGCGGCCGGCGGCATGAGGATGGCGACCAGGCCGCGCGGCTTGACGTGGGTGAGGCAGTGCTGCACCCAGGCCAGCTCGGGCTCGCCGCGCGGCGGCAGGCCGTACTCCCAGCGCGGGTCGCCGGTCAGCTCCTCGTAGCCCCAGGCCCGCTCGTTGAACGGCGGATCGCACACCACCGCGTCGGCCCGCTCGTCCGGGAAGCCGTCGTGGCGCATGGAGTCGCCGGCCACGACACCGGCCTCGATGCCGCGCAGCCGCAGCCGGGCGGCGGTGATGGCGGCCGAGGTCTCGCTGAGCTCCTGGCCGAGCATCCGCGTCGTACCCGCGGGGTTCAGGAGGGTGGGGGCCAGGAGCAGCGTGCCGACGCCGCACGCCGGGTCGAGCACGGTGCCGGCGTCCGCGCCCACGAGGCGGACCATCAGCTCCGCGACGTCGTCGCGGGTGACGGAGAGCTGGCGCGAGTGGGCCTCCAGGTAGCGCTCGCAGAGGAACTCGTACGCGGCCAGCGGGCCCAGCTGCTCGCCCAGCTCCAGAATGAGCCCGGCCAACTCGGAATCCAGCCCGCCACCCGCAGCACCGGCCCCGCCACGCGCCGCTTCGGACGCGCGACCCGCCGCTTCGGACGCGCCACCCGCCGCTTCGGACGCGGGACCTGCCCGCTCCAAGCCGGTGGCCGCCTGATCAGGGTCGGCGCCCGCCTGCCCGGGCGCGGCGTGGGCCTGATCCAGCGCGCCCGGCGTCCGGTCCGCCCCGCCATGCGCCTGCTCCGTCCCGGTACCACCGCCGACACCGTCACTGCGCGGGCCGTCACTATGCGGGCCGTCACCGTGCGGGCCGTCGTCGTGCGAGCCGCCGTTCCCGGCGCCTCCGACGCTGCGCGGGGCGGCCCGGGTCAGTAGGGTTCCCGCGTGGGCCACCAGCTCGCCCAGCCGCAAATCACCCGCCGCTTTCAGGCGTTGCCACACCCGATCTCCCAGGGAGACCTGGTAGGACTTCCCGTAGCGACGCAGCCACGACTCCACCTGCCGCAGCGAGAACAGCGGCTGGTTGGCGGTGCCGCCGATGGGCTGGGGGAAGTCGTCGTGGCGGCGGCGCCAGTTGCTCACCGCGGCCCGCCCGACACCGGCGAGCCGGGCGATGTCCCCGGCGTTGACGGTCGGGTCGTGGCTCATGAAGCCCACAGTAGTTCACAAGAGTCTTCAGCGCATCTGCTTGTGAAGTCTTTCAACCAATGATTTACTGCTGGGTATGAAGCACAACATCCGCTATGCCGCCGGATCAGATGTGGGCCGCCGCAGGGAGCAGAACGAGGATTCTGGCTACGCGAGTGGCCGGTTGCTCGTGGTGGCTGACGGGATGGGTGGACACGCGGCCGGCGAGCTGGCGAGCTCGGCGGCGATCGCCGTCATGCGCGAGCTGGATGCCACGCTTCCCGAGACGGGCTCGGACCTGGAGGCCGCGCTGGAGGCCGCCGTGCACGAGGCGGCGCGCAGGCTGGTCGAGCTGGCCGACATCGACCCCGCGCGCAGGGGGATGGGGACCACGGTGACCGCCATGCTGTGGGACGGCTACCGGTTCGCCCTGGCTCATCTCGGTGACTCCCGCGGATATTTGCTTCGCGATGGTGCGCTCTACCAGATGACCAAGGATCACACACTTGTGCAGTCGATGGTGGACGAAGGACGGATAACGGAGGATCAAGCCGCCGTGCACCCCCGCCGGTCGATGGTGCTGCGCGTGCTGGGCAGCGAGGGCAGGGCGGAGCCCGACATGGCGCTGCGCGAAGCGGAGCCTGATGACCGCTACCTCCTCTGCTCCGACGGGCTCACGACCGTGCTGGGGCCCGAAGTCCTGCACGAGGTGCTGACCACGGTGGCAGACCCCGCGGCGGCCGTCCAGAGGCTGATCGATCTGGCCAACGAGGGCGGCTCGCCGGACAACGTGACCGTGATCGTGGCCGACGTGGTCGCGCCGGGCGCGGGAGACGCGGGCGTCTATCGCGTCGGTGCCGGCTGCTAACGAGGATAGTAGTAAGTCCCACCAGCCTCAGCAGCCACATAGCCGAAATTTCGGCTCATAGCAAGACACTTTCCGGGTGACACGCGCAATTCTGCGACGGCGCTACTACAGTCCATCGTGATTTGTCGGTTTTCTGGGAGGAGTCACCCTGGACCCGATCGCGGACGAGCTGCTGAAGACGGTGCGGCAGGAACTCGGCTATAAGGAGAAGAGCGGCCAGTTCACCAAGTTCGGCCAGTGGTACGCGGATCGCGTCCAAGACACCCAGTACCGCAACGCGCCATGGTGCGACATGTTCCTCGCCTATGCCGCGAACAAGGCCGGCATCTCCGACTACGTCGGTGAGTTCGCCTGGACGCCCTCCCACGCGGCCTGGTTCATCAAGCAGGGCGCCTGGACGCAGAAGCCCGAGCCGGGCGCGCTGGTCTTCTTCGACTGGCGCGGCGGCAAGAGTTACAAGGGCATCGACCACGTCGGCGTCGTGGAGCGCGTCAGCGGCACGAAGATCCACACCATCGAGGCGAACGTGGATCGCGTCTGGCTCAAGCGCAAGACCAGGGAGACGGACAAGGTCGTCGGGTACGGCATCCCGCGCATGGTCAAGGCCGGGTCCGACCGGCTGGAGGAGATCCGGACCACCGAGCGGCCGTTCGTGTCGCCGCCCCGCGCGGAGACCGGGCATGGGTCGCCGCTGGACGTCTTAGGCACTCCGCCCGCGCTGCTGGCCGCGATGGTGCTCATGACCATCGTCCTCTCGCTCCGCGTGTCGGGCCGCCGCCGCGGCACCCACCGCCGCCTCCCCTGGCCCTGGGCCGCCCCTTCCGCCGCCCAGCCCCCGGCCGGCACGAGAGTTCCGTCCCCCAGGAACCCCCTGGCGACCCGCGACCAGCCACCCGCCGACGCCAAGCCGCCCGCCCGTGACAGGGCACCGGCCCGCGAGAAGGTTCCTTCCGGCGGCAGGCCGCCTGCCCGTGACAGCGCCTCCGCCGGTGGCAAGACGGCGACCCGCGACAACACGTCCGCCGGTGGCAAGGCGGCCGCCCGTGACAGCGCCTCCGCCGGTGGCAAGACGGCTGCCCGTGACAGCGTTTCCGCCGGTGGCAAGGCGCGCGCCCGGGACAAGGCGCCGGCCGCGAAGCGGTCGCGGGGCACGACCGCGGTCACGGACCCGGAGGAGGGGCAACCGCGCCGCCGCGCGGCCGAGCAGCCGCAGGTGGAGCCGCACCCCGCCGCCGCTCCCGCCCAGTCCGCCCGCCCCGCCAAGGACCGGGTCCCGGCCGGGTCGGGCCGCTCCGCCACCAAGCACTCCACCCCCGCCAGGCGCAAGCCCTACGACCCGAGCTGAGCCGCACGGGCCCCACCGAAGGCCGGGCTAGGCCGTGAGGTCGATGACCGCCTTGACGTCGTCGTCGGCGGGTTCGAAGACCTCCAGGGCGCGCGACAGCGGCACCCGCCGCGTGATCAGCCGCTCCAGCCACCCCGGATCCGCCTCGGCCAGCGCCGCCGCCGCGGCGCGGAAGTGGCGCAGGTTCCCGTTGACCGTCCCGAAGACCACGTCGTTCTCCAGCACGATGTCCCGGTTGATCACCCCGGCGTCCACCCGGTGCGTCCGCCCGCCGGGCGAGAGCCCGCACAGGCAGAGGATCCCCGCGGGGGACGTGGTGGTCATGGCGTCGATGACGAGTTGCCCCGCCCCCGTGCACTCGATGATGACGTCCGGCTTGGCGTCGTGGAACGCCTCCAGCGTCGAGGACGAGTGGTAGGTCCCGCCCAGCTCCTCCACCAGGCTCGACTTGAGCCCCGGGGCCGGGGACCGGTCGAGGACGTGCACCTCCAGCCCGCGCTGCCGCCCGAGCAGCGCCGCCAGCAGCCCGATCGGCCCGGCACCGGTGATCAGCAGCCTGCGCGGCTCGAACCAGGCCCGCGAGCCGATCCGCTCGATCTGCTCCCACGCCTTGGCCACCACCGACGTGGGCTCGACCAGCATGCCGACGCTCTCCAGCGAGGGGTCCAGCCGTACGGCGTAGCCGGCCTCGACGGTCCAGCGCTCGCTGGCGTACCCGTCGATCTCCTTGATGCCGCGCTCGGTGTAGCGGCCGTTGCGGCACATGTCGAACTCGCCCCGCGCGCATGCCCCGCACGGCTCGGGGTCCGGCCGGCGTACGACGCCGACGATCAGGTTCCCGGGCGAGAACGCGGAGCCCTCCGGCGCCTCCAGCACCCGGCCGAGCGACTCGTGCCCGATGACCATGCGTTCCCTGCCGGGCGGCGGCCAGCCGTACTCGGCCCGGTCGAGCTCGCGGTCGGTGCCGCAGACGCCCACGGCCAGCCCCTGGACGAGCAGCTCGCCCTGGCCAGGTCGCGGGTCGGGCACTTCCTCCACGTCGAGCGTGCCCTTCCTGCCCGGCACGAACGTCAGCGCGCGCATCGGCGTCACCCCCTGGGAGTGCCTCTACCCCGGACGTCGTTGGGAAATAGTAGGACGTCCTAGTATCTTCATAGATGTAGCCTCCACGAAGGAGTGATCAGGCGTGCACGTCCCGGTTCACCCAGTCCGCTTCGTGACCGCCGCGGCCCTGTTCGACGGGCATGACGCGGCGATCAACATCATGCGGCGAATCCTCCAGTCCCAGGGGGCCGAGGTCATCCACCTCGGGCACAACCGTTCGGTGGACGAGATCGTCACCGCCGCCATCCAGGAGGACGTCCAGGGGGTGGCGATCAGCTCCTACCAGGGCGGGCATGTCGAGTTCTTCTCCTACCTGGTCGACCTGCTGCGGGAGCGCGGCGCGGGCCACGTCAAGGTGTACGGCGGCGGCGGGGGCGTGATCGTCCCCGAGGAGATCGAGCTGCTGCACTCGCGTGGTGTCACGCGCATCTTCTCGCCCGAGGACGGCCAGCGGTTCGGCCTGCCCGGAATGATCAACAAGCTCATCGAGGAGTGTGACGTCGAGCTGGGCGACCCTCCGTCGGTGGAGGCCGTGGTGTCCGGCGACCAGACCGCGCTGGCCCGCGCGATCACGCTGATCGAGTCGGGCCGCGCCCCCGAGGAGCTGGTGGCGGGGCTGAAGGGGGCTACGGAGCGGCGCGCCCCCGTGCTCGGCATCACCGGTACGGGCGGCTCCGGCAAGTCCTCGCTCACCGACGAGCTGGTCCGCAGGTTCCGCGTGGACAACGACGACAAGCTGCGCATCGCGATCATCGCGATCGACCCCACCCGCAGGCGCGGCGGCGGCGCGCTGCTCGGCGACCGCATCAGGATGAACAGCCTGGGCCCCCAGACCTACTTCCGCTCCCTGGCCACCAGGGGCGCGGCCAACGAGGTGCCCGCCTGCCTCGACGACGTGATCACCGTCTGCCGGGCCGCCGGCTACGACCTGGTGATCGTGGAGACGCCCGGCATCGGCCAGGGCGACGCGGGCATCGTGCCCCACGTGGACGTGCCCATCTACGTGATGACGCCCGAGTTCGGGGCGGCCTCCCAGCTCGAGAAGATCGACATGCTGGACTTCGCCGAGGCCGTGGTGATCAACAAGTACGAGCGCCGCGGCGCGGAGGACGCCCTGCGCGACGTGCGCCGCCAGCTCGTACGCAACCGCGAGGCATTCGGCGCCGCACCCGACGACATGCCGGTCTTCGGCACCATCGCCGCCCGCTACAACGACGGGGGCGTCACCGCCCTCTACCAGCACCTCAAGCCCCTGCTCCGGATCGGCGACGGTCCCGGGCTGCTGCCCCGGGTCGAGGGCCGCACCTCGAAGGCGTCGGAGGCCATCGTCCCGCCCGCGCGGGTGCGCTACCTGGCCGACATCGCCGAGACCGTGCGGGCCTACCACGCCGAGACGCTCGCCCAGGCGGAGGTGGCCCGCCGCCGCCAGCAGCTCGCCGCCGTACGCGACCTGCTGAGCGAGGAGGGCGCGCGGGAGGCCGAGCGGGTCGAGGGCGAGCTGTCCGACGAGAGCCGCGCGCTGCTGGACGGCTGGCCCGCCGTCAAGGAGCGCTACACCGCCGACGAGCTGGTCGTGAAGGTACGCGACCGCGAGATCCACACCCCGCTCTGGCGCGAGACGCTCTCCGGCAACCGCATCCCCAGGGTGGCCCTGCCCCGCTACACCGACCACGGCGACCTGCTGCGCTTCCTGCGCGGTGAGAACCTGCCCGGCATGTTCCCGTTCACCGCCGGCGTGTTCCCGTTCAAGCGCGACGACGAGGACCCGACCCGGATGTTCGCCGGCGAGGGCGACCCGTTCCGCACCAACAGGCGCTTCAAGCTGCTGTCCGAGGGCCAGCCCGCGACCAGGCTGTCGACGGCGTTCGACTCGGTGACGCTGTACGGCAACGACCCCGACCCGCGGCCCGACATCTACGGGAAGGTCGGCACCTCCGGGGTCTCGATCGCCACGCTCGACGACATGAAGGTGCTCTACGACGGGTTCGACCTGGCGGCGCCCAACACGTCGGTGTCGATGACGATCAACGGCCCGGCCCCGACGATCCTCGCCTTCTACCTCAACGCCGCCATCGACCAGGCCAGGGATCGTTTCCGCGGCGAGCACGGCCGCGACCCCGACGAGGGCGAGGACCGCGAGCTGCGGGCCCGCACGCTCGCCACGGTCAGGGGCACGGTGCAGGCCGACATCCTCAAGGAGGACCAGGGCCAGAACACGTGCATCTTCTCCACCGAGTTCTCCTTGCGGATGATGGCCGACATCCAGGAGTGGTTCATCCGGAACGGGGTCAGGAACTTCTACTCGGTGTCGATCTCCGGCTATCACATCGCCGAGGCCGGGGCCAACCCGATCAGCCAGCTCGCCTTCACGCTGGCCAACGGCTTCACGTACGTGGAGGCGTACCTGGCCAGGGGCATGAAGATCGACGACTTCGCGCCGAACCTGTCGTTCTTCTTCTCCAACGGCATGGACCCCGAGTACAGCGTGCTCGGCCGGGTGGCCCGGCGCATCTGGGCGGTGGCGATGCGCGAGCGCTACGGCGCCGGCGAGCGCTCGCAGAAGCTGAAGTACCACATCCAGACCTCGGGCCGCTCCCTGCACGCCCAGGAGATGAACTTCAACGACATCCGCACCACCCTGCAGGCCCTGATCGCGATCTACGACAACTGCAACAGCCTGCACACCAACGCCTTCGACGAGGCCGTGACGACGCCCTCGGCCGACTCGGTGCGCCGGGCCATGGCCATCCAGCTGATCATCAACCGCGAATGGGGCCTGGCCAGGAACGAGAACCCGCTGCAGGGCTCGTTCATCGTGGAGGAGCTCACGGACCTGGTGGAGGAGGCGGTGCTGGGCGAGTTCGAGCGGCTGTCGGACCGGGGCGGCGTCCTGGGCGCGATGGAGACCGGCTACCAGCGCGGCAAGATCCAGGACGAGTCCATGCTGTACGAGATGCGCAAGCACGACGGCTCGCTGCCCATCGTCGGCGTGAACACGTTCCGCAACCCGCGCGGCGAGAACGAGGCCGACCCGCACAAGCTGGAGCTGGCCAGGGGCACGGAGGAGGAGAAGCGCTCGCAGCTCGACCGCCTGCGCGCCTTCCACGAGCGCAACCGCTCCGAGGCCCCCGCCCAGCTCGCCCGGCTGCGTGACGTGGCGATGTCGGAAGGGAACGCGTTCGCGGTGCTGATGGAGGCGGCCCGCGTCTGCTCGCTCGGCCAGATCACCGACGCGCTGTTCGAGGCGGGCGGCCAGTACCGCCGCAACGTCTGACACCGGGGCCCACGTGACGCTCGGGACGCGGGCCGGCGCGATGCCGGCGCCCAGCCCGGCGCCTGTGCCGTGATCGGCGCCGGAGGGTGGCGCCGATAGGATCACGGTTCTGGGGACGAGATCGTTATCAGGAGGCTTTCATGTCCGACGTCACCTTCAAGGGCAACCCGATCACCGTGGCCGGCACCTTCCCGAAGCCGGGCGACGCCGCGCCCGCGTTCCGGCTGGTGGGCGGCGACCTCGCCGAGCGCTCGCTCGACGACTTCGGCCAGAAGACCAAGGTCCTCAACATCTTCCCGAGCGTCGACACCGGCGTCTGCGCGGCCTCGGTGCGCCGCTTCAACCAGGTGGCCGGTGAGCACCCCGACGTGGCCGTGCTCTGCGTGTCGGCCGACCTGCCCTTCGCCCAGAAGCGGTTCTGCGGCGCCGAGGGGCTCGACAACGTGACCATGCTCTCGCTCATGCGGGGCCGCGAGTTCCTCGCCGACTACGGCGTGGCGCAGGAGTCGGGGCCGCTGGCGGGGCTGGCCGCGCGCGCGGTCGTCGTGATCGACGGCGACAACAACGTGGTCTACTCCGAGCTGGTGCCGGAGATCACGCAGGAGCCCGACTACGAGGGCGCGCTGGCCGCGCTCAAGTAGTCGGCGAACTCTCCCGCCAGCTCCAGCAGGTGCTGATCGCTCGTGGCGGTGTGCTGGAGGTCCAGGATGATCTCGTGGACCCCGGCCTCCGCCGCGCCGGCCAGGTAGGCGGCGATCTCGGCGACCGTGCCGCTCCTCGGCGGGGTGCCCCGGTCGGTGACGATCGGGTTGGAGCGCAGGATCATGCGCAGGGCGCCCGGGTCGCGGCCGGCCTCCTCCGCGGTGCGGCACACGGTCTGCCACATCGAGGTGAGCACGGGGACCGGCAGCGTCGCCGTCAGCCAGCCGTCGGCCCGGCGGCCGATGCGACGCAGCGTGGCCGGCGAGAATCCGGCCAGATAGAGCGGTGGCCGGCGGGCCGGCTTGGGCTCGATGTGGCTGGGGGCGATCGTCCACAGCTCGTGCTCGAACGCGACCGGATCGGTCGTCCAGATGGCCTCCAGCGCGTCGAGCGTGGCGTCGTAGCGCCGCGCCCGGTCCTTCCACGGCACGCCGGCGGCGGCGTATTCGTCGGAGGACCAGCCGAGCCCGAGGCCGGCGTCGAGCCGCCCGCCGCTGAGGTGGTCGATCGTGGTGAGCGAGCGGGCCAGGACCACCGGGGGATACCAGCAGGCGTTGAGCGCGCTGGTGCCCAGGCGTACGGAGGAGGTCACCGAAGCGGCCACCGACAGCACCGCGAACGGGTCGAGGAACACCCGGTGCGCCTCGGGGATGCTGCCGTCGCCGCCCGGATAGGGGTCGCTGGGCCGCAGCGGGGTCAGCAGCCGGTCGCCCGCCCACAGGCTGTGGAAACCCATCGACTCGGCCTCGCGCGCCACCCGCAACACGCTGGACAGCGCCGCGAACCTGCCGTATTGCGGCACGGCCAGCCCGATCTCCATGCTCAGCCCTTTCTGCCCACGCCACAAAGGATCAGCGACGACTCGGGGGCGTCGACGAAGTCGATCACGTCGGCCTGCTCGGGCCGCCACTCGGGCAGCCACACCAGGCCGGGGTCCACCAGCTCGAACCCCTCGAACAACTCCATGATCCTGTCACGCCCGCGCAGGGTGAGGGGAGCACTGGCGCTCCGGTAGACCTCCGTGCCCCGGTTGACGGCGGCGGCGCGGGCGTCGCTCGTGCCGTGGGACATGACCAGGTAGCTGCCGGGGGCCAGGGCGTCGCGCAGGGTCGCGATGATCTCGCCGGGCGCGTCGGACTCGGCGATGAAGTGCATGATCGCCACCAGCAGCACGCCGACCGGCCGGCTGAGGTCGAGGGCCTCCTGCACGTCGGGATGCTTGAGGATCTCGCCGGGCCTGCGGAGATCGCCCTCGACCACGGTCGTGCCGCCCTGGCCCGCCAGCAGCGCCCTGGCGTGCACCAGCACCACGGGGTCGCGGTCGACATAGACCACCCTGGCGTCGGGAACGACCTTCCCGGCCACCTCGTGCACGTTGCCCTGGGTGGGCAGGCCGGTGCCGATGTCGAGGAACTGCGTGATGCCGGCCTCGGCCAGGTGGCGCACCGCCCGGCCCAGGAACGCCCGGTTCGCCCGGGCCGCCGCGCGTAACTCGGGGGCCACCTTCAGGATCTTCTCGGCGGCCTCGCGATCGGCCGGGAAGTTGTCCTTGCCGCCGAGATAGTAGTCATAGAGCCTGGCGACGCTCGGCACCCGCGGATCGAAGCCCGGTGATTCACGCTTCAAACCGTCATCCCCCGATCACGAGTCAAACGATCTTTGCCTGGAGTCTACGGACCCGCACCGACATTCGGCCACCGGGCCCGTGGATCTAGGCTGCTGTTGTGGATGACACCGGCGTGGCCGTGAAGATTCCCGGGACCGTGCGGCGGATCGTGTCCCTGGTGCCGTCGCTGACGGAGTCGGTGGCGGCGACCGTGCCGGAGGCGCTGGTCGGGGCGACCGACTGGTGCTCGCATCCGGCGGACCTCGACGTGGTCAGGGTCAGGGGCACCAAGAACCCCGACCTCGACGCGATCAGGCGGCTGAGGCCCGACGTCGTGCTGGCCAACGCCGAGGAGAACCGGGCGCCCGACATCGAGGAGCTGCGCCGGTCGGGCGTGCCGGTGTGGGTCACGAAGATCGAGACGGTGGCGGAGTCGTTCACGTCGCTGGAGCGCATGTTCGCCCTCGCCTGCCGTACCGATCCGCCCGCCTGGCTGGCCGAGGCGCGGCAGGCGTGGCGCGCGCCCTACGAGGGCCCGCGCAGGACGGCGATCATCCCGATCTGGCGCCGCCCGTGGATGGTGGTGGGCCGCGACACCTTCACCGGTGACGTGCTCAGGCGCCTCGGCGTGGACAACCTGTACGCCGGCCACGCGGAGCGCTACCCCAAGATCCCGCTCGCCGAGCTGGCCGGGCGGGAGCCCGACCTCGTGGTCCTGCCCGACGAGCCCTACGCCTTCAGCGCGACGGACGGCCCCGAGTCGTTCCCCGGCCTCACCTGCGCCCTGGTCAGCGGCCGCCTGCTCACCTGGTACGGCCCCTCGCTCGTGGACGCGCCCGCCCTCCTGCGCCGGGCCCTGGGCTGACGGGGGGTCAGCTCACCGCGTCGGTCTTGGCGGCCAGGGCGGCGTCCACGGCGGTGGGGGAGAGCACGTGCTCCATCACGATCACCGCCATCCCGACGATCCCGGCCCGGTCGCCCAGCGAGCTGGTGACGATCTCCAGGTTCCGGGTCGTGTACGGCAGGCTGCGCCGGTAGACGATCTCCCTGATGCCCGTCAGGTAGTGCTCCCTGGTCGCCGCCATGTCCCCGGCCAGCACCAGCACGCCGGGGTTGAGCAGGCTGACCGCCGTGGCCAGCACGACGCCCAGCGTGCGCCCGGCCTCCTGGACGCGGGCGATGGCCTCGGGGTCGCCCGCCTGCACCAGGCGGACCACGTCGCGGCTGGACGCCTGGCCCAGGTCGCCGGCCAGGGCGTGGCCGCTGGCCAGCGAGGCCACGCAGCCGCGCGAGCCGCACGTGCAGACCCGGTCGTCGGTCTCCCGCAGCCGCACATGCCCGATATTTCCGGCGGCCTCCTCGACACCACGATAAATCTGACCATCGAGGACGATGCCGGTCCCGATCCCGGTGGACACCTTGATCAGGACCAGCGAGTCGGTGTCCCGCCAGAACGACCACCACTCGCCCAGCGCCATCGCGTTGGCGTCGTTCTCCACCAGGATGGGCACGTCGTACGTCTCCGCGATCGCCTCGCCCACCGGATGGTCGTCCCACCCCGGCATCAGGAACGACCTGATCACCCGCCCCGTGGTGTGGTCCACCGAGCCGGGCAGGTCCAGGCCGATCCCGCACACCTCGTCGGCCGGCCGCCCCGCCCGGTCCAGCATCCGCTGGAACGCCTGCCGCACCCACGACAGCACCGCCTCGGGCCCGAGCTCGATCCGCATCTCGGTGCTCTCCTCGGCCATCGGCCGGGCGGCCAGGTCGGTGAGCGCCACCCGCGCGTGGGTGGCGCCCAGATCGGCCACCAGCATCAGGCGCCTGCCGGCGTCCACGTCGAGCACCGAGGGCGGTCGCCCGCCCCCGGACGCGCCCACGCCGGACTCGTGGATGTAACCGGCGTCGATGAGCCGGTCGACCCGGTCGGTGATGGTGGACCGGGACAGGCCGGTGTACTCGATCAGTTCTTTGCGCGTACGGCAGGAGCCATTGCGGATGAGCTGGAGGATCTGCCCCGCCGTCAGCATGGTCTATCCCTTCTCCGCTCCCGCGGTGAGGCCCTCCGTCAGCAGGCGCTCGCTGGCGAAGAACACGATCACGATGGGCAGCGTGAGCACCACCGAACCTGCCATCAGGACCGTTGTCGGGATCTCGATGCTCCCCGCCAGCTGAGAGAGCCCCAGGGACACCGTCCAGTTCTCCCGCCTCTCCACCAGGAAGAGCAGGGCGAACAGGAACTCGTTCCACGCGATCATGAACGCGTAGAGGCCGGTGGCCATCAGCGCCGGCTTGGACAGCGGCAGCACCACGCGCCAGATGGTCGACAACCTCGTGCACCCGTCGATCGCGGCCGCTTCCTCCACGCTTTGCGGCACGGTCTCGAAGTAGTTGCGGAGCATGTATACCGTGACAGGCACCGTTTGCGCGATATACACGAGGATCAATCCGATTAGGGACCCCCGCAGCCCGATCATCGTGAAGAGCACGAAGAGCGGGATGGCCAGCACGATCGCCGGGAACAGGTAGACCGCCAGGAACAGGAAATGCACCTGACGCCGGCCGAAGAAGCGCAGCCGCGCGACCGCGTACGCGCCCGGGATCGAGATCAGCAGCGTGAACGCCACCGAGGCGACCGCGATGATCGCGCTGTTCCTGAGGAAGGTCAGGAAGCCCTGCCTGGTCAGCACGTTGACGTAGGTGTCCAGGGTGAAGCTGCGCGGCCAGAGCGAGCCGGGTTCGAGGATGAGCTCCTGGATGTCGCGTACCGACAACATCACCATGTAGAAGAACGGGAACGCGGTGATCAGGAAGAGGAACGCGATCACCAGCGGCTTGAGCACCTTGAGCAGGCCGCGCTCGAACCTATCTCTGCTCATGCTCACCTCCGGCGAAGAACCTGAGGTAGACGGCCAGGAAGACGACCAGGAAGATCGCCAGGACGATCGCCTGCGCCGCCGCCGCGCCGATGTCGTCGCGCGAGGTCAGGAAGTTGTAGACGCGCACGCTGACCACCTCGGTGCCGGCCCCGCCGCCGGTCAGCAGGTAGACGTCGTCGAACTTGGTGAAGGTGAACACGAAGCGCAGCACCGACAGCAGGGCGATGATCCGCCAGAGCTGCGGCATGATCACGTATCTGAACCGCTGGGTGGGCGTGGCGCCGTCCACCACCGCGGCCTCGTCCAGCTCCGCGGGCAGCGCCTGCAGCCGGGCCAGGATGAACAGGAACGCGAACGGGAAATACCGCCACGCCTCGAACGCGATCACCGTGAGGAGTGCCACGGGCACCTGCATGCCCAGGAACTCGCCCCTGGCCTGGGTGAGGAACGCGACCGGCTCGCGCAGCCAGGTGTTGACGATGCCGTACTGCGGGTTGAGCATCGTCTCCCACAGGAACGCCACGGCCACCACGGGGGCCACGTACGGGATCAGGATCGAGGCCCTGACCAGCGTCCGCCCCTTGAACCTGTCGCGCAGCGCCAGCGCCGTCACCAGCCCGATCACGATCGACAGCGCCGTCCCCGCGACGGTGTAGACGAGCGTGTTGACCAGCGACGTCCAGAAGCCCGGCTCGGACATCACGTACGTGAAGTTCTCCAGCGTGTAGTGCCCGAAGACGCCCACCCGCCGGATGTTGATCAGCCGGGCGTCCTGGAACGCCAGCATGATCGCCCACAGGAGCGGCAGCACCACCACGACCAGCGTGATGATCAGCGTCGGCGAGATGAGCGCCAGCCCGGCCCGCCCCTCCTGCTCCCGCAGCGTCCGGCCGCGCTTCTTCTCACGGTGCCGCGGCGGTGGCGCCGGGGGCCGGGTGCGGGTGGCGGTCACTGCCGGATCCCGCGTTTGATCGACTCCACGTCCGTCTTGGCCTGCGCGGCGGCGGCCTGCGGGGTCAGCGACCCGTCGACGACCATGCTCAGCGCCTTGGGCACGGGCAGCTCGCCCATCGTGGCGCCGACCAGCTTGCCCTGCCCCTGCGGGATGCCCCACCTGGCGAAGGTGTCGGGGCTCTTGCGCAGGGCCTCGAGCACGTCGGCCGGGTAGACGTCGGCCAGCGGCTTCTTGGAGTCGACCCCGGCGGGCAGCTTGTTCCACTTGTCCTCGAAGCCCTTGCGGGTCGGGAACTTGCCCTCCGGCGCCATCCCGATCCAGCGCTCGTAGCCCTCGTTCATCATGTACGAGACGAACTTGGTCGCCGGGTCGGCGGCGGCGTCACGGGTGATCGCCCAGGAGACGATCTCGCCGTACTGCGCGGGGGCGCTCCCGTCGGGGCCCTTCAGCGCCGTGACCACGCCGGTGTTCTTGGCCAGCCATTCGGGGTCCGCGCGGCACTCCTGGCAGCTCGGCAGGGCGTCCTTACGCAGCCCCGCCATCTCGTCGAGGATGAACGACGACCAGATCATCATGGCCGCCTTGCCCGAGAAGTAGGTGGCCCTGGTGGAGTCGACGTCCTGCTTGCCCTTGACGGAGTAGTCCTTCGCCAGCTTCGCGTAGAACTCGAAGGCCCTCGCGCACTGTGGTGAGTCAAGGGCGACATTTCCGGAATTGTCGACCAGCTGGCACCCGTTCGCCTGCGCCACGTGCTCGAAGCTCTGCGCGGTGAACGAGTCCTTCGGCGCGATCGCGAGCGTGATGCCGGCCACCCCGCCCGTGTTGAGCTTGGCGGCCGCCGCCTCCAGCGCCTCGTACGTGTCCGGGGGCCGCAGCCCGGCCTTGTCGAACAGGTCCTTGCGGTAGAGCAGGAGCTGCGCCCACCCGTCGCTGGGCACGGCCAGCAGCTTCCCGTCGGCGGTGTTGAGCTCCAGCGCCCGCGCCGAGAACGAGTCCCGGCCGAGCTGATCGACGATCTTGCCCGGCGTCTCGGTGTCGAGCAGGTCGTTGGCCTCCAGCTCCCGGATGGACGCCAGCGGCAGCGCGCCGATCACGTCGGGCAGGTCGTCCGCCGCGGCGGCCGCGGTGATCGTCTGGCTGAACTGGTCCTCGGCCACGCCGACCAGCTTCACCTTGATCCCGGTCTTCTGGGTGAACTCGGCGACGATCGTGTTCTGCACGGTCATCCGGTCCTCGAGGTTCTCCTCGGTCCAGACCGTGATCTCGTTGCTCGTGGACGACTGTTCGCCACCGCCGTCACCGCAGGCCGCCACGGAGGCGGCGGCCAGCAGTGCGACGGAGAGGACGGCGGTTACCTTCGTCGGCATGGCACGCTCCTCTGATTGGGGATATGCCGCCCTTACCCCTGGATCAGATGGCGCAACGTGCGGTAGGCGATACCGAGACCGGTCTGTACTCTCTCCGTGCTGCCGCTCCACACGGGATCCTCATGCTCCACGGAGACCACTCCGTCGTATCCGCCCTCGTAGAGCGCGTCGATCACCGCGGTCCAGTCCACCTGGCCGAGGCCGGGCACGCGGAAGCGGTACCAGCCCTTCTCGCCGCTGATGGGGCCGTGGAAGCCGTACCTGTCGATCTTGCCCGGCAGGAACTGGGTGTCCTTGGCCTGCACGTGCGCGATGTTCGGGATGTACGGGGTCAGCGCCGCGACCGGGTCGATCCCGAGCGCCACCAGATGTGAGGGGTCGTAGTTGAGCTTGAGCCCCAGCGTGAACATCCACTCCCACAGCTCGGGGGAGTAGGCCAGGTTGCCCGGATAGCCATCGGGATGCCAGCTTTTCATCACGCAGTTCTCAATGACGATCTTGACCCCCCGTTCCGTGGCGTACTCGACGAGCGGACCGAGGACATCCGTGGCCCGCTTCAGGTTCTCGCGCACCGGCAGGCCCGGGTCGCGGCCCACGAACGTGCCGACCGTGGGGCAGCCGAGCGCGGCAGCCGCGTCCACACAGGCCCTCACGTGCGCGTTCACCTGCGGCCCTTCGTGAGGGTGAAGATTGTTCTCGTAGTACGCGATCGAGGAAAGCGTCAGTCCGGTCTCCTCGAAGATTCGCCCGACTCGATCACATTCGGCGTCGTCGAAACGATCTACTCTGATGTGATTTCGGTCATCCGAAGACGGCCAACCCGCGACTTCCAGGGCCTCGAAGCCCTGGTTCGCCGCCCAATGCGCTATGTCGGTAAGGTCGCTTTCCGGAAGACACGCTGTCAGAAACCCCAATTTCATCAGTCACCTCCGACGGAAGTCGTAGACTTACGAGTGTTACCAGCGCAACTATCGTGTGCAAACAAGCACTAAATCTTTGACTTTTGTTTGATCAAAAAGCGTAAGTGTGGGGAATGCGCGTCATCACCTTCGAAGAGCCAGGCCATGTCCGCGTCAGCCTGGAGTCGCCCGCCGATCTCGGCCCGGGCACAGTGCGGGTTCGCACTCTCTATTCAGGAGTCTCAGCGGGCACCGAACTCACCGCCTATCGCGGGACCAATCCATACCTCAATCGCAAATGGGACACCGAGCGCCGGCTCTTCGTCGAGGGCCAGACCCATGCGTACCCGCTCGCGGGCTGGGGCTACCAAGAGGTCGGCGAGGTGGTGGAGGCCGCGCCCGATGTGGCCGATCCGCCGGTCGGCAGCCTGGTGTGGGGCATCTGGGGCCACCGCGCCGAGGCCGTCGTCCCGGCGGACAAGCTCGTCGGCCACGTCCTGCCGCCCGGCGCCGACCCCCTGACCGGGGTCTTCGCCCGCGTGGGCGCCATCGCGCTCAACGCGGTCCACGCCGCGGACGTGCACCTGGGCGACCAGGTCGCGATCTTCGGCCAGGGCGTCATCGGGCTGCTCGCCACCCGCCTGGCCGTGCTCAGCGGCGCCCGGGTGGTCGCCGCCGACTCCGTCCCCGACCGGCTGGAGCTGGCCAGGAAGTTCGGCGCGGCCGAGACGTTCGACGTGGCCTCCGGCTCGGTGGCCGAGTTCATGCGCAAGCGCGTCGAGGGCGCCGACACCGCCATCGAGCTCAGCGGCAGCCACCTCGGCCTGCACGAGGCGATCAGGACCGTCCGCAAGGGCGGCCGGGTCGTGGCGGCCGGGTTCTACCAGGGCGACGGCATCGGGCTGCGGCTCGGTGAGGAGTTCCACCACAACCAGGTCCAGCTCGTCTCCTCCCAGATCGGCGGCGTCGCCTCCTGGCTGGCGCACCGGTGGGACGTCGAGCGCCTGCAGCGCACCTTCATGGAGCTCGTGCACCGCGGAGAGGTCGACGCGGGTGAGCTCATCACCCACGTCATGCCCGTGGACCGGGCCGCCGACGCCTTCGACCTGCTCGACAAGCACCAGTCCGAGGTGCTCCAGCTCGTCTTCGAATTTGAGGAGTGACTGTGAAGCTCGCCGTACAGGAGCAGCTTCTGCCTGGCCGCAGCCTGCAGGAAAAGTTCTCGTTCGCGCTCGACGCCGGGTTCGACGCCATCGAGCTGCGCGGGAAGGGTGATTTCCACTTCGCCGGCCGGCTGACCGAGCTCAAGCGCGCGCTGGCCGACGGCGTGGTGATGCCGACGGTGTGCGTGGACATGCCCCACTTCATCGGCGACTTCGACCCGGCCAAGCGCAAGGACGCCATCCAGCAGCTCAGGTCGCAGCTCACGGTGATCGCCGAGCTCGGCGGCATCGGCGTCATGACCCCGGCCTCCTGGGGCCAGTTCTCCCGGCGGCTCCCGCCGTTCGAGCCCCCGCGCAGCCCCGAGGAGGACCGCGAGGTGCTGACCGAGGCGCTGGGCGTCCTCGGCGAGCACGCGCACCGCAACGGCGTGCTCATCATGCTGGAGCCGCTCAACCGCTACGAGAACCACATGGTCAACTCGCTCGCCGAGGCGGTCTCCTACTGCGCCATGGACTCGATCAGGGTCGTCGGCGACACCTACCACATGAACATCGAGGAGGACGACCCCTGCCGCTCCCTGGTGGACGCGGCCCCCTACATCGCGCACATGCAGATCAGCGAGTCCAACAGGAACCAGCCGGGCACCGGTCACCTCGACTGGGGCGCGCAGCTGGCCACCCTGGACGCCGTCGGGTACGAGGGCTACCTCGCCCTCGAATGCCGCCTGCGTGGCGAGCCCGAGATCGTCCTTCCCCAAACAGCGGCCTTCATCAGGAAATATCTATGATCCTTCGCGACGCCGTGCGCGTCCTAGTGAGCAACTGGGATGGCGCTTACACGGTTCCCTCCCGTCGCCTGTACCCCCACCAGTGGAGCTGGGACTCCGCCTTCATCGCGATCGGCAACGCCCGCTGGTCGCCGCGTAGGGCCAGGTCGGAGTTGCTGACACTGTTCGGTGCCCAGTGGGGTGACGGCAGGGTGCCGCACATCGTGTTCAACCCGGCGGTGCCGGAAGGCGCCTACTTCCCCGGTCCCGAGTTCTGGCGGACGCGGGCGCCGTCCGGGGTACAGACCTCCGGCATCGTCCAGCCTCCGGTGCACGCGCTGGCCGCGTGGCGGACGCACCTGGCCGAGCCCGATTCCGCGTTCCTGCGCCGGATCTACCCCCGGCTGGTGGCCCAGCAGGAGTTCCTGCGCGCGGCCCGGCGCTCCCCCGAGGGCCTGATCTCGATCGTGCACCCCTGGGAGTCGGGCATGGACAACAGTCCCGCCTGGGACGCGCCGCTGCGGGAGGTGAAGACGGGGGCGGCCGGCTTCGTCCGCAGGGACCTCGAGACCGTCAGCGCCGACGAGCGGCCCACCGATCGCGACTACGAGCTCTACATCGAGCTCGCCCAGACATATCGCGACTCCGGTTACCAGGAGCCTGGCGCGTTCCAGGTCGAGGATCCGCTGTTCAACGCCGCGTACGGGCTCGCCGAGGTGACGCTGGCCAAGATCGCCGAGGTGTGCGGGCTGGACCCCGAGCCGCACGAGCGCGAGGCCGCCGCGATCACCCTCGCCATGGTCGAGCACCTCTTCGACGGCCGCCTCTTCCAGGCCCGCGACGTGCACACGGGTGCGCTGATCCACTCCAGCAGCGCGGCCGGGCTGACGCCGCTCGTGCTGCCCGGCCTGCCGGACGAGGTGGCCGACGCGCTGATCACCACCGCGCTCGACCGGTTCGGGCTCAAGGACATGGTGCTGCCCAGCTACGCCCCGGACGCGGCCGAGTTCGACCCGGCCCGCTACTGGCGGGGCCCGAGCTGGATCAACCTGGGCTGGCTGGTCTGGCACGGGCTCCAGGACCGCCGCCCCGACCTGGCCAGACCGCTCGCCGACGCGATGATGCGCGCGGTGTGCCTGTCGGGCTTCCGCGAATACTTCAACCCGCTCACGCTGCGCGGTCACGGCTGCCGGGACTTCAGCTGGTCAGCCGCCCTCATCCTCGACCTGGTCGCAGAGCACAGCCTGAACGGTCTGAAGCCGTCCGGCCGCGAGGCCGGTCAGGAAACGTGGAGCCTCTGCAAAACCGATGACGTCGGTGATCACGTGCTCGCGTAGCGGCCCGCCGCGCTCCCTGAGCAGGTTGATCGTCTCGTGCGAGAGCCGCTCCCTGTCCCAGGCGTGCGCCAGGCCGCGCGGCACCCGGCCGATCTGGGCACACCGCACCGTCAGCCCGTTGTGGTGGAACTCCTCGCCGAGCCGCACCTCCTGCGCGCCCTGCGTGTAGAAGGCCAGGTCCACCAGCGTGCCCTGGGGGCGCAGCAGCCGCAGCCCGAGCGCCAGCGCCCGGGCCTGGCCGCGGCACTGGAAGACCACGTCGGCGCCGCGGTCGTTGGGACCGTGGCGCCAGCGGCGCTTGAGGGTCACGGCCGGGTCGTCGTCGGCGGCCAGCACGTTCGCGCCGAGCGCCTCGGCGATCGCGAGTCTGGCCGGGGTCTCGTCCACCACGACGACCTCGGCGGCGCCGCCGGACAGGGCGAAGCAGGCCGTCAGCAGCCCGACCACGCCCGCGCCCACGACCGCCACCCGCCGCCCGCGCACACCGTCGCCCAGCTGCCCCACGGCCGGGCCGTGCAGGTCGTGGGCCGCGTGCAGGAGGCCGTTGGCGCAGATCGGGCCCATGTGGGCGACGTAGATGCCGAGCATGGGGTCGAGGTCCTCCGGCAGCTCCACGAACCTGTCCGCCATCGGGTCGGCCACGTACGCCGTGCGGTGCCCGTAGCACATCGCGACCAGCGCGCCCTCCCTCACAGCCCGGGTCCGCGTCTCGACCACCAGGCCGACCTGCATGTAGCCGATGCCGCGCACCGGGTAGGACACCGACGGCGCGCCCTCCATGAACAGCCCGAGCGCCGGGTCCCAGGTCGCGCCGAGGTAGGGGTTGGTGCCCTTGACGTAGGTCAGCTCGGTGCCGGCGGAGACGCCGCTGTGCGTGGTGGCCACCATGAAACCGCCGTCGGGCACGTCGGGCAGCTTCTCCTCGACCAGGCACACCTCACCCGGCCCCTCGATGCTCAGGATCTCAGCCATCCAGCGTCACCGGCCTCCGTTCGGCGGCAGAGCGTGCCAGCGCCAGCGCCAGGCGGTGGGTGCGCAGCGCCTCCCCGTACGGTACGCGGACGTCGGCCGGCCTGCCCTGCACGGCGTTGATGAACTCCCGGTCCACCCGCGTCTTCGCCTGTCCGTCGTCCTCGACCACCCGCTCACCGTCCACGAGCAGCCGCGTCTCGCTGAGCTCCAGCGCGATCCCGTCGGCGCACACCTCCAGCCCCACCCGGTGCTTGTGGGCGAGCAGGCAGGAGGTGGCCAGCAGCCCGGCCGCGCCGCCGGCGAAGCGCAGCACCGCGGCCGTGGCCCGGTCCACCTCACCGTCCACGCTGTTGTCGGCGGGCACCGCATGCACCATGGACACCTCGCCCACCAGGAGCCGTGCCAGGTCCAGCACGTGGACCGCCTGCTCCACGATCTGGCCGCCGGACCGGCTCGCGTCCAGCCACCAGCCGACCGGGGGCACCTTGTCCAGCCAGTGGCCGAGCGCGAGGCGTACCGGGCGGCCGGCCAGCAGGTCACGGGCATGTGTGGCGATGTCGAGATAACGCCAATGGTGTCCGACGGCGGAGGGCAGGGATCTCCGCTCGATTTCGGACGCGATCCTTTCTGCGGTTTGGAGGTCCAGAGAAAGGGGTTTTTCCACGAAAATCGGGAGATTGCACGACAGAACATCATGTTCCGCGTTACCGTGCGCGAAAGGAGGCACACAGACGTAGACAGCATCGAGACCGCCGGCACTGAGCAGGTCGGCATGGCCGCCGTAGGCGGGGGTGCCATGCTTCGAGGCCAGCGCCTCGGCCCTGTGGGGATCGGTGTCGGCGATTCCAGCGATCGTGACATCGGGGAAACTGGACAGGACGTCGGCATGGCGAGCGGCGACATTTCCGGCACCCACGATGCCGACACGGGTCATTGGGGACACAACCCGGCATATGCCACTTCTGGGCTGAATCAAACAAACATGTTCAGGAGCCTATAGATCGGGCAGAAGCTGGGACCTCATGAGATCGGGGCTGATGCATGGAGACAGATTTGCGAGCCTTGGCCAGGGTCCAGGAGTGGTACGGCCCGCACTCGAGCACGGCAGCCGAGTGGCCGGTGGACGCCTTAATGATGGCCAAGGGAAACACCACGGTAAGCGTTGTCCTGCCCGCTCGTGACGAAGAGCGCACAGTGGGCGACATCGTCACCGTGATCCGCCGGGACCTCGTCGAGCGCAGCAGGCTCGTCGACGAGATCCTCGTGGTCGACTCCAACTCCACCGACGCCACCGCGGAACGGGCCCGGGAGGCGGGCGCGCGCGTGGTGGCGCAGGACGAGGTGCTCTCGGGCCTGCCGCCGCTCACGGGCAAGGGAGAGGCGTTGTGGAAGGGGCTGGCCGCTTCCAAGGGTGACATCGTCGCCTTCGTCGACGCCGACCTGCGCAGCTTCGGCGCGCACTACGTGTCGGGCCTGGTGGGACCACTGCTGGTGAACGGCGACACACATTTCGTCAAGGCAACCTACGAACGGCCCTACACCGGGGCGGACGGCGTCATCCAGCGCGGTGGCGGCGGGCGCGTGACCGAGCTGGTGGCCAGGCCGTTGCTCAATATGTTCTGGCCGGAACTCGCCGGCTTCGCCCAGCCGCTCGGCGGCGAGTACGCCGCCCGGCGCGAGGTCCTCGAACAGGTGCCCTTCGTCACCGAGTACGGCGTGGAGTTCGGGCTCCTCGTCGACCTCCTCCAGCTCATCGGGCTGGACGCGATGGCCCAGGTGGACCTGGGACACCGCACGCACACTCATCAGTCGATGGCCGCGCTCGGCCGGATGGCCGGGCAGATCATGCTCACCGCCTGGTCCCGCCTGGAGCGCCAGGGCCGCGTGCTGGCGTCGGAACCCCCGTCGCACACGCTGCTGCAGTACGGGCTCGAAGGACAGGCCGACCTGGTGGACGTGGCCGTGGCGGAGCGACCTCCGCTCGCCTCCCTCGTACTTGAGGAGGACGTGGCATGAAAGTCCTGGTGAACGCGGGGCCCTGGCTCGCGGTCCCGCCCCCCGGCTACGGCGGGATCGAGAACGTGGTGGCCACGCTGGTGCCCGCGCTGCGCGAGCGCGGCGTGAGCGTGGTGCTGGCCACCGTCGGCTCCAGCACGCTCGAGGTGGACGAGCTGATCAGCGCGTACGACGCCGAGCAGTTCGCGGAGCTGCAGAAGCCGTACAACCAGGTGATGGGCATCGCCCACGCGCACCTGGCCCGGGTGGTGGCCGAGCTGCGCCGGCGCGACGACATCGACCTGGTCCACGACCACGTGGAAGTGGTCGGCCCGGCGGTGCTGTCGGCGTACGGCGGGCCGCCCGTCCTGCACACCCTGCACTGGGACCTGCACAAGCACCCGGCCTTCTACGGCGCGTTCCCGTCCTCCATCGCGGTCAACGGCGTCTCGGAGTCGCAGCTCGTCCGCGCCCCCGAGGCCCTGCGGGCGGCCGCGCTCGGGGCCGTCCACCTGGCCAGCCCGCTGGCGGACCGCGACCTGCGGACGGACCAGGGCGAGCATCTGGTGGTCATGGGCCGCATCTGCGGGCTCAAGGGCCAGCACGTGGCGGCCAGGATCTGCCAGAAGCTCGGCCTGCCGCTGGTCCTGGCCGGCCCGGTGAGCGGCCGCAACACCCCCGCCGAGCTGGACGTCGTCGCCCAGGACCCGTACCACCCGCTGCACAGCCACCCCGACGTGCGCTACCACCTCGACCAGGTGGCCCGCTATCTCGACGGGGAGCTGGTCAGGTGGGTCGGGGCGGTGGGCGGTGACGCCAGGGACCACCTGTACGCCTCGGCCCGCGCGGCGCTCTTCCCCATCCAGTGGGACGAGCCGGGCGGCACGGCCGTCGTGGAGGCGCTGGCGCTCGGGGTGCCCCCGGTGGGCCTGCGCCGCGGCTGCCTCCCGGAGATCATCGACCACGGCCGCACGGGTTTCCTCGCCGACACCGAGGAGGAGCTGGCCGAGTGGGTGCTGCGGGTGCACGAGCTGGACCCGGAGGAGTGCCGCCGCGAGGCCCGCCGCCGCTTCTCGCCGTCGGTGATGGCCGACCGGTACCTGGAGCTGTACGAGCAGGTCATCCGGGGGTCAGACAGCTGAGACGGCGTCCGCGGGGCGAACCCTGAGGGCCAGGCGGGCGGGCAGGGACGTGGACAGCAGAGCCAGGCCCGCCGCCGCCACGATCACCAGCCCGTACGCCACCGGCGGCACGTACGGCGTGGCCGAGCCCGTCATCCCCGCCCCGAACGCCGCCAGCGTCACCAGGGCGATCGCCGTGCCCGCCACCGCGGCGGTCAGGACCGCGCAGAGCGTCTCCAGGCGCAGCATGCGCAGGACCTGCCGCCGGGTGGTGCCCGCCAGCCGGAGCACGGCCAGCTCCCTGGTCCGGCCCGACGTGGCCATGGCCAGCGTGTTGACCACGGCGATCGCGGTGAAGGCGATGATCAGGCCGAGCGCCACGAACGTGACCTGCGGGTCGGCGGCGGCCACCTCGGCGGCCTCGGCGCGGTCCAGGACCGGCGCGACCGCGGCCAGGTCGGCCTTCGTGAGCGTGGGCGCCGACACCAGCAGGGTGCCCGCGGGGTCGTCCACGTGGCCGGCGACGAGCTCGTACGGCAGCGTCACGTCGCCGAAGCCGAGGCCGCGGGAGTAGACGGCGGCCACCTTCAGCGTGGCGGGGGTGCCGTCGCCCAGCGTGAGGCTCACCTGGTCACCGGGCGCGAGGCCGAGGTGGCCGGCGGCGGTGCCGCTGAGCGCGACCGAGCCCGCGCCGAACCCGTCCATCGAGCCGCCGACGATCCCCAGGTCCATCGTGCGGGGGTCGTAGGTGACGGCCTGCGCGCCGTACTTGTCCAGGCCGACCCGGATCGACGTGCGCAGCACCTGCGTGACGGCCTCGACGCCGGGGATGCGGCGGACCTGCTCGGCGGAGGCGCCGGGCAGCACGTAGCCGGCGCGGGTGCCGGCGTCGGCCTGCTCCTGCGCGGCGTGGCCCAGCGTGGTCTGGGTGAACAGGATCGTGCACGTCATCGCGACCATCAGGGTGAGCGGCGACAGCAGGGAGGCCAGCGACCTGGGCGTGGCGCGCAGGTTCCGGGCGGCCAGGAAGCCGCTCGCGCCGGCGGCCCGCAGCGGGACCAGCCGCGCCGCCCTGGCGACCAGCGGGCCGAGCACGGTCATGGCGATCGTCCCGACCAGCGCGGTCAGCATGGTCACCGGCGTGGCCGCGGCCTCGGTGTCCAGCCCGGACAGGACCAGCGTGAGCACCACGCCGCCGGCGACCAGCACCGGCCCGGCCACCAGCCGCCACCACGGCAGCCGCCCGCCGTCGAGCGCGGCCTCGCCGAGCGCCTCGACCGGCCGGATCCGGGTCAGGCGGCGGGCGGAGACGCGGGCCGCGACCCAGGCGGCGCCCACCGCGGCGACCAGCGCCAGCAGCGGCGGGAACGGGCTCACGACCAGGCCCAGGTTCGCCGGGGTCGCGCCCAGCGCCACGAACGTGGCGTGCAGCCACAGGCCGAGCCCGAGGCCGGCCGCCGCGCCGGGCACCCCGGCCAGCACGCCGACCAGCAGCGCCTCGCCGCCGACCAGCTTGCGCACCTGACCGGGCGTGGCGGCCACGGCCCGCAGCAGCGCCAGCTCGCGGTGGCGCTGCTGGATCGACAGGGCGAACGTGCCCACCACGACGAGGATCGCCACCAGCAGCGAGGTGCCGGCCAGCGCCCCGCCCATGCTGATCAGCTGGACCCGCGCCTGCTCCGCGTCCAGGAACTCCAGCGTGCCGCGCGCCTCGCCGGTGTACAGCACGGCCCCTTGGGGCGCGCGGGACAGGCCGGGGAAGACGCCGGCGGCGCTGACCTGGCCGGGGTGCCCGGCCAGGCGGCGGGCCTGGGCGGGGCTGAAGAACACGGTGTCCTGGCTGGGCAGGGCCTGCGCGGTGACGCCCACGACCCGGTAGCCGCGCAGCCGCGACCCGACCTCCAGCCCGGCGCGGGCGTCCACCACCACCTCGCCGGCGGCCCGCGGCTCGCGTCCCCGCTCGATCGTGAACGGGGTGAGCGCGGCCGACTCCCAGCCGTGCCCGGTGTACTCCCCGAACGGGAAGGTCACCTCGGTGACGACCTTCGACACGCCGGGCGTGCGCCGGAGGGTCTCGACGACGGTCCCGGGCAGCCAGGCGCGCTCCGACAGCGGCTTGGCCTTGGTCTTGGTCTCGCCGTCGCCCTTGTCGATGGTCTCGCGGACGTACTGGTCGGCGGCCACGATCGCGGGGGCGCCCGCGTACCGCTCGGGGGCGACCGTGCCGCGCAGTCCCGTCTCCAGCAGCATCAGGCACGCGCACATGAGCGCGGCTGCGCACAGCAGCGCCACGAAGGCCCCGGCGAACGCGCCCTTGCGGTTCCTCAGCGTCTTCAACGCGAACGCCATCATCACTTCCACGCTCCCAGCCCGGTCATCCGCCCGGCCACCTTCTCCGCGGTCGGGCCGGTCATGGCGTCCACGATCCGGCCGTCGGCCAGGAACAGCACGGTGTCGGCGTACGAGGCCGCCACCGGGTCGTGCGTCACCATCACCACGGTCTGGCCGAGCCCGTCCACCACCTCGCGCAGCAGCCGCAGCACGTCCCTGGCGGTCATCGTGTCCAGCGCGCCGGTCGGCTCGTCACCGAAGACCACCTCGGGGGCGGTGATCAGCGCCCTGGCGATGGCCACCCGCTGCTGCTGGCCGCCGGACAGCTGCGCGGGACGGTGCCCGGAGCGGCCGTCCAGGCCCACCCGGCGCAGGATCTCCTCCAGCCGGGCCCGCTCCACGCGGACGCCGGACAGGCGGAGGGGCAGGGTGACGTTCTCGACCACGTCGAGCGCGGAGATCAGGTTGAAGGACTGGAAGACGAAGCCGACGCGCTGCCTGCGCAGCTCGGTGAGCTCGGTCTCGCCCATCCCGGACAGCTCGGTGCCGCCGAGGCGCACCGAGCCGGACGACGGCACGTCCAGCCCCGCCGCGCAGTGCAGGAACGTGCTCTTGCCCGATCCCGACGGGCCCATCACGGCGGTGAAGGAGCCGCGGGGGATGCCCACCGACACCTCGCGCAGGGCCGCCACCGCGCCCTGACCCTTCCCGTACACCTTGCTCACGGCGTCCAACCGGACTGCGTCTGTCATGTCTCCAAGCGTGCCGACCAGCGGGTACGCGCCCCAGAGACGCCGTCACCGGTGACCCATGACGTCATCATGATCCGGACACTGGTGGACAATGTGTGCGTGATTCGCGTACTCGTAGCCGAGGACCAGGCCGTCATCAGGGGCGCGCTGGCGGCCCTGCTCGACCTGGAACCGGACCTGGAGGTCGTCGCCACCGTCGAGTCGGGCGCGGCCGCCGTCGCCTCGGCCGCGGTGGAGCTGCCCGACGTCGCCGTCCTGGACATCGACATGCCGGGCGAGCTGGACGGCCTGGAGGCGGCCGCCCGCATCCATGCCCGCGTGCCCGCCTGCCGCACGCTCATGCTCACCGGGCACGGCAAGCCGGCGCACCTCAAGCGGGCGCTGGCGGCGCAGGTGGGCGGGTTCATGCTGAAGACCGCGCCGCCGGAGGAGCTGATCGGCGCGATCCGGGAGGTGGCCGGCGGCAAGCGGGTGCTCGACCGGGCGCTGGCCGTCACGGCCTGGGACCTGGCCGACAACCCGCTCACGCCGCGCGAGGCCGACGTGCTGCGGCTGGTGGCGGGGGGCGCCGACGCCCCTGACATCGCCGCGCGGCTGCACCTGACGCCGGGGACCGTGCGCAACTACCTGACGGCCATCGTGGCCAAGCTAAACGCGCGCAACCGTACCGACGCCGTCCGCATCGCCACCGAGTCCGGCTGGATCTAGGTAGGGCGCCCGGGCGTCGAGCCGGAACCAGCCGTCCTCGACGCCCGTGGCGAGCCGGCCGTCCAGGGCGGCCAGGCGGGTGGTCAGGTTGCCCAGGCCGGAGGAGCCGCGGCGGGCCTCGCCCGGGCGGGCGCCGTCGTTGCGCACGGTCAGCCGCACCAGGCCGCCGTCGGCCGCCGTCGAGATCGAGCAGTGGCGGGCGGTGCTGTGGCGCAGGACGTTCGTCACCGCCTCGCGCAGCACGGCGCTGAGCACGGTCTCGACCTCGGCCGGCAGGGGCGGGTGGGCCAGGTCGGCGGTCACCTCCACGCGGGCCGTGCGCAGGATGGACGCGGCCGACTCCGCCTCGGCCGTCAGCGACAGGTCGCGCTGCTCGCCGGAGACCGAGCGCAGGTCGTGCCCGGCGCGCTCGGCCATCTCCAGCACCTCCGCCAGCTCCGCCCCCGCCCGCTCCGGCGGGAGGCGGCGGGCGAGCTCGCACTTGAGCAGGATGGCGGCCAGGCTGTGGCCGAGCAGGTCGTGCAGGTCGCGGGCGGCCCGCAGGCGCTCCTCGACCACGGCCGAGCGGGCCAGGCCCTCCCTGGCCGCTTGGAGCTCCTTGGCGATCCGGGCCAGGCGCAGCAGGCTGTAGACGACCAGGCCGGTGACCAGGGTGCTCAGGGTGACGTTCGCTCCTTGGGGGAGGGGCAGGCCGAACAGGGCGGCGATGGCGGCGGTCGAGGCCACGACGGCGGCCACGAGCGGCCAGGCGATCAGGGGGCGGAAGGCCAGCAGCACCGGCCCGGCCAGGAAACCGCTCGCGCCCAGCCAGATCGGCCCGAACACCGGCACCGGCGCGTAGGTGAGCACGGCCATGACGGCCAGCGCCGTCATGTGGCGGCCGGTGACGGACCTGAGCTGCATCACCACGATCACGGCCAGCATCGCGGCGCCGGGCACCAGCAGGGCCGGCGGCATCCGGAGCAGCGCCTTGACGCCGAACCCGACCAGCACGGCGGCCAGCAGCAGCACGGATACGTCGGCGGGCTCGCGCTCCTCCGGGCGGCGCTGGGGCGCGGGCAGAGTGGCCTCGACGGTGTGGCGGCCCTGGTCGGACAGGCCGCTCCGGAGCCGGCCGCCCGCGGCCCGTACCTGGCGGGCGAGGTCGGCCAGGGCGTCGTCCTCGGCGGTGCGGCGGCCGTCGTCGGTGATCCGCAGGCCCACCGTGCCGGCCTCCTCGGAGGTCTCGATCACGCAGGTACGGGCGGCGCCGTGGCGTACGACGTCGGTGACGGCCTCCCGGAGCACGGCCGCGAGCAGCGCCCCCGCCGGTCCCAGCGGCTCGGTGTGCCCCGAGCGCACCTCCACGGCCACCCCCGCCGCCGCCAGCATGGCCTTGGCCGTGGTCAGCTCGGGGGCCAGCGACATCGCGCGGAAGCCGGCCGCCGCCGCGCGGGCGTCCGCCAGCGACTGCCGTGCCGTGGCCACCACCTCGCCCAGATCGGCGGTCCCCGCCCCGGCCAGGGCCCGGCGCACCCCGCCGATGACGGTGTCCAGGCCGCGCCCCAGCCCGTCGCTGAGCTCGGCCGCGATGCGCAGCCGCTCCTCGCCCACCGCCGCGGCGGCCAGCGCTAGTCGGGTGGCGTGCAGCTCGTCCACCCGTTCCACCAGCCGGATGAGGCCGGGGACGATCAGCGTCATGAGGATCGTGGTGATCGTCAGGTCGAGGGTCGTGATCACGTCGCCGCCCCGCGCGTACGCGATCACGACGGCGCCGAACACCACCCCGGGCGCCAGCGCCCACAACCGGGTCACCAGCAGCGAGCCGGCCAGGTAGCCCAGCACCACCACGGACGCCCCGGTCCCCAGCGTCACCCAGGTGACGAGCGCGGCCTGCGCGGCCAGCAACCACCACTTCCTGGCCCAGAGCGTGTAGAGGCACTGCACCGCGAAGACCAGGACCGCCCCGGCGGCGCCCGCCAGGACGTAAACGCTGGACAGGGCGGCCAGCACCGCCACCACGATCACACGGGCCAGTAACACACCCGCAAGCCTAGGAGAACCCCCTGGGCAGAACGGTGACGGGGCAGGCGGAGGCGCGCAGCACCTTCATGGCCAGCTCGCCGAGGAACACCCGGTGCGGCTGCGCGTCCTCGCTGGCCGCGCAGACCAGCAGCTCGCCCTCCAGCCACTCGACGTCCCGCAGCGCGGCCGCCACGTCGTGCCCCTCGGCCACCTCCGACTCCGCCTCGATCCCGGTCGTCTCCCACGCCAATCGCACGGCCAGCGCGAGGTCGTCGCGGAGCTTGCCCTGGTCCTCCGTGCGCAGGTCGAGCGTGATCAGCCGGAGCGGCACGCCGAGCCGCAGCGCCGCCTGGGCCACCTGCCCGACGGCCGCGTCGCACTGCGGCCGGTGCACGTAGGCCAGCGTGAGGCGGGTGGGCTCGGTGGGCGGGAGGTAACCGGCGGGCGCCAGCATGACCGCCTCCGACGACAGGTGCAGCAGGTGGTCGGAGGTGGCGCCGATCGCGATGCGGCCGGGTGCCCCGCCGGAGGCGGAGCCGACCACGATCAGGTCCGCCCTGATCCGGCTGGCCACCACCGACAGCCCGCGCCCGGACCCCCTGCTCTCGTACGTGATGTATTCGGCGGGGACCGGCCCCAGCTCCTCGGCCGCGTGCGCCAGGTTGGCCTGCGCCTCGACCGCCAGCCCGGGGCTGCCCGGCGGGTAGATCGTGGCGATGGTGAGCTCGCCGCCGGTCACGCGCGTGATCGCGGAGCCGAGGGCGAGAGCGTCGCTCCCGCCCGCGTCATTCGTGTAGCCGACGATCACGTGCGCTCCGATCACGACACCCCTCTTACCCGCTCTGAACAGGGAATACGCGGCTTTATGGGGAGCGTTGTCAATATACGGAGGCGCAAAGAACGTGAAGATCACCCTTGACACCCGGTTCAACGGGTCCCTCGGCCCCGTCACGCTCCGTGAAGCGGTTCAGCAGCTCAAAGAGCGTGACCTGGCCTGCACGGTGGCGCTCGACACCGTGGAGAGGAAGGCCACCGTCTTCTCCGACTGCGTGGAGCGCGGGTTCACGCCGCTCCGCAGCGAGATCATGGCCGCTTACTACGTCGCCGAGCGCGACGCCACCACCGAGGCGTTCGACCGGGGGCTGATCACCCGCGGCGAGCTGGAGACCAAGCACGCCGCCCTGGCCCGCCGGCTCCTGTCCTGAGGATCTTTCCACCTTTTGGTGGAGGCGTTTGACGGGTTGAGTTCGTAAGGTCGTGTCCATTGCCTATTCACGGATTGGACACGTGTTGTACCAGGACATCGTCGACTTCTCTCTCACCACGCCCGCATGGCTCCACACGCTCGCCGAGGTCGGCACGGACGCGGGGTTATTCGTGTTCGCGGCCCTCTTCGTGGTGGCGGCGCTGCGGGCGTGGCGGGGGCCGGCGCGTGACCTGGCGCTCGTGATCGCGGGACCGGCCGGGATCGTGGCCGCGTACGTGGTGAGCGAGGTCGTCAAGCTCCTCGTCCGGGAGGACCGGCCGTGCCGGGGCGGGATCACGACGATCGCCGTGTGCCCGCCCTCGGACGACTGGTCGTTCCCCAGCAACCACTCCGTGATCGCGGCGGGCGCGGCGGCCACGCTCGTGCTGGCCTGGCGGGCCCTGGCGTGGGCGGTGTTCCCGCTGGCCGCGGTCATGGCGTTCTCGCGGGTGTTCGTCGGCGTGCACTATCCGCACGACGTGGCCGCGGGGTTCCTGCTGGGGCTGGCGCTCGCGCCGCTGTTCGCGCTGCTGCTGGTCGGGGCCGTCACCCCCGCGGTACGCCTCATGCGAACCCGTCTGTCGCCGCGATGAGCCGGTCGAGGACGCCCGGCTCGGAGTAGGCGTGCCCGGCGGCGTCGACCACGTGGAGCTCGGCCTCCGGCCACGCCCTGTGCAGGTCCCAGGCCGTGGCCATGGGCGTGCACACGTCGTAGCGGCCCTGCACGATCACGGCCGGGATGTGCCGGATCTTGCCGACGTCCCTGATGAGCTGGCCGGGCTCGAACCAGCCGCTGTGGGTGAAGTAGTGGTTCTCGATCCGGGCGAAGGCGACGGCCATCTTGTCCTCGCCGAACTCCTCGACCAGCGCGGGGTCGGGCAGCAGCGTGACCGTGCCGCCCTCCCACTGGGCCCACGCCTTGGCCGCCGCCAGCCTGGCGTCCGCGTCCTGCCCCTCCAGCCTCTTCCTGAAGGCCGCGATCAGGTCGCCCCGCTCCTCCTCCGGGATCGGGGCGACGAAGCGCTCCCACAGGTCGGGGAACAGCTCGGAGGTGCCCTCCTGGTAGAACCAGCGCAGCTCCTGGGGTCGCAGGGTGAAGATCCCGCGCAGCACCAGCTCGGTGGTCCGCTCGGGGTGCGTCTGCGCGTACGCCAGCGCCAGCGCGCTGCCCCACGACCCCCCGAACACCTGCCACCTGTCGACGCCGAGGTGCTCGCGCAGCCGCTCCATGTCGGCCACCAGGTGCCACGTCGTGTTGGCGCTCAGGTCGGTGGCCGGGTCGGAGGCGTGCGGCAGGCTCCGGCCGCAGTTGCGCTGGTCGAACAGGACGATCCGGTAGAGCTCGGGGTTCCACTGGCGGCGGTGCTTGGCGCTGCACCCGCCTCCGGGGCCGCCGTGCAGCATGACGGCCGGTTTGCCGTGGGGGTTGCCGCAGACCTCGTAGTAGATCTGGTTGCCGTCGCCGACGTCGAGCAGGCCGGAGTCGTACGGGTCGATGGGCGGGTACAGGGTTCTCATAGGCCCTGATCCTGCCTTACTTTCCGAATTCGTAGCGAGTGAGGAACGAGCGGTCGCCCGTCGCGTACTCGTGGAACGCCTGCCGCACCTCCGCCAGCTCCGGCACCATCGCGCGGACGAGCGTGCCCTCTTTGTACTCCAGCTCGTATCCCGGCGAGACCTGAAGGAAGTGCTGCCCGAAGTTCACCAGCGCCACGAACGGGTTCTGCGGCGACAGGGTGCCCAGCACGTCGTGGACGAGCCCGAGGTCGGGGTCGTTGACGATCATGCCGTCGCCCGTGTGCAGCTGCATGCCCTCGTAGACCCCCAGCGGCGCCACGTTGTGCACCAGGTCGCGCTGGGGGTCGTAGCAGACCAGGCCGTGGGCGCGGGCGATCGTGAAGACCTGGGCGGACATCTCGTCCATCGTGTCCAGGTCCATGGTCACCAGCACGTGTCCCGGATAGAGCGTGATCTCCCCGGGCAGCTCCTTGGCGACGTCGGGCACGTCACCGCCCCCCGGCTCGGTCCGCTTGACCGCCAGGTACGTCGCACGCGCCTGGTCCCTGCTGATCGGCACCGGCTCGTCCCAGACCATCAACTCAACGCTCATCGGTCCATCTTGCCGAACCGGTGCCGCCGGTCGCGTGTCACTGCCTGGGTTTTTCCGAATCCGGCACCAGCTCCACCGTGCAGCTCGCGCACCGGCGAGCCTCGGCGGGAATGTCGGACAGGCATTCGGGGCACTGCTTGGTCGCGGCCGCCTGGTCCCGGTTGAACAGGCTGATGAGCCGGGTCATCGGGGCCACGACCAGCCAGTAGACGACGGCCGCGATGATCAGGAAGGTGATCAGGTGGTTGAGGAAGTCGCCGTACCTGAACACGCTGCCGTTGACCGTGAACGAGTAGTCGGCGAAGTTCGGCTGCCGGCCCCCGGTGATCGCGCCGATCAAGGGGGTGATCAGGTCGCTGACCAGCGCCTGCACGAGGCCGCTGAACGTGGCGCCGACGATCACCGCCACGGCGAGCTCGACGATGTTGCCGCGAAGTAAGAACTGTTTGAAACCGCCCATGACATTCGCATGTAGCCCAGAGCGGCGCTCGCAAACGATGCTGGACGGGTGGGCCGCCTCCGATACCGCGCCGTCGGGGGCGGTCCACCCCTTTTGACCTCGGGCTTTGATCTCGATCTGAGTGATCATCGGTGCAGCGTGGGAAGGAACATGGTGATCAGTGGGGCCCGGGGTTGTCGGGTGGAGCGGGGGAACGGAACATGGGGAGAGACCGCAAGGGAGCCTCGATGATCGAGATCTGGCCGGGAGACCCCTATCCACTCGGGGCTACCTACGACGGTGCGGGGACGAACTTCTCGCTCTACACCGAGGTCGCGGACAAGGTGGAGCTGTGCCTGTTCGACGAGGACAACGTCGAGTCGCGGGTGCCGCTCACCGAGGTGGACGGGTTCATCTGGCACGGCTACCTGCCGGGCATCGGCCCCGGCCAGCGGTACGGCTACCGCGTCCACGGGCCCTACGACCCGTCGCGCGGGCTGCGCTGCAACCCGGCCAAGCTGCTGCTCGACCCGTACGCCATGGCCATCGAGGGCGGCGTGCGGTGGCACGAGGCGGTGTACGGCTACCGCTTCGGCCAGCCGGACACCAGGAACGACCTCGACTCCGCCCCCTACGTGCCGCGCTCGATCGTGATCAACCCGTTCTTCGGGTGGGGCCACGACCGGCCGCCCGCGACGCCGTACCACGACACCGTGATCTACGAGGCCCACGTGCGGGGGCTGACGATCAGCCATCCGAAGATCCCCCGGCACCTGCGCGGCACGTACGCGGCCCTGCACCACCCCGAGATCCTCGACCATCTCACCAAGCTCGGCGTGACGGCGCTGGAGCTGATGCCGGTGCACCAGTTCGTCACCGACCACATCCTGGAGCAGCGCGGGCTGTCCAACTACTGGGGCTACAACTCGATCGGGTTCTTCGCGCCGCACAACCGTTACTCCAGCCAGGGGCAGCGCGGGGGCCAGGTGCTGGAGTTCAAGGCCATGGTCAGGGGGCTGCACGAGGCGGGCATCGAGGTCATCCTGGACGTCGTCTACAACCACACCGCCGAGGGCAACCATCTCGGGCCGACGCTGGGGTTCAGGGGGATCGACAATCCCGACTACTACCGGCTGGTCCAGAACGACAAGCGCTACTACGTCGACACCACCGGCACCGGCAACAGCCTGCTCATGCGCTCGCCGCACGTGCTGCAGATGATCATGGACTCGCTGCGTTACTGGGTCATCGAGATGCACGTGGACGGGTTCCGGTTCGACCTGGCCTCGACGCTGGCGCGGGAGCTGCACGAGGTCGACCGGCTGAGCTCGTTCTTCGACCTGGTGCAGCAGGATCCGGTGCTGTCGCAGGTCAAGCTGATCGCCGAGCCGTGGGACGTGGGCCCCGGCGGCTACCAGGTCGGGAACTTCCCGTCCCGGTGGACCGAGTGGAACGGCCGCTACCGCGACACGATCCGCGACCTGTGGCGGGGGCAGGCGGCCACGCTGCCCGAGTTCGGCTCCAGGTTCACCGGGTCGAGCGACCTCTACCAGGACGACAGCCGCCGCCCCGCCGCCTCGATCAACTTCGTGACCTGCCACGACGGGTTCACCCTGCAGGACCTGGTCTCGTACAACAACAAGCACAACGAGGCCAACAAGGAGGGCAACCGCGACGGCACCGACGACAACCGGTCCTGGAACTGCGGCGAGGAGGGCCCGGCGGGCATCGCCATCGAGTCGCTGCGCGAGCAGCAGAAGCGCAACTTCCTCACCACGCTCTTCCTGTCGCAGGGCGTGCCGATGCTCTCGCACGGCGACGAGCTGGGCCGTACGCAGCGGGGCAACAACAACGGCTACTGCCAGGACAACGACCTGACCTGGGTGGACTGGTCGGACGTCAGGGAGAACTGGCTGCTGCTGGAGTTCACGCAGAGCCTGGCCGAGCTCAGGAAGAAGCATCCCGTTTTCCGGCGAAGGAGGTTCTTCTATGGCAAGCCGGTGCGTGGGTTGAGCGACATCGCGTGGCTCACCCCCTCGGGCGAGGAGATGACCGACGGCGACTGGCACGTGGGATACGCGAAGTCGCTGGCCGTCTTCCTCAACGGCGACGCCATCACCGAGCCCGACCGGCGCGGCCGGCCGATCCGGGACGACTCGTTCCTGCTGCTCTTCAACGCCCACTACGACACGATCAAGTTCACGATCCCCAAGGACTACGGCGAGATGTGGCACACGGAGATCGACACGGCCATGCCGATCAGGCTCGACGCCCGGATGGTCAAGGCGGGAGAGGGGATCGCGGTCCCGGGCCGCAGCGTACGGGTGCTGCGTCGTGTCTAGGCCCATCTCCACCTACCGGGTGCAGCTGACCCCCGACTTCGGCTTCGCCCAGGTGGCGGAGATCGCCGGCTACCTGCGCGACCTCGGCGTGAGCCACGTCTACCTGTCGCCGATCCTGCAGTCCACGCCCGAGTCGCGACACGGCTACGACGTCACCGACCACTCCAGGATCCGGGAGGAGTTCGGCGGCGCCACCGGCTTCAGGGAGATGGCGCAGCAGCTCGCCGCCCACGACCTGGGCATCGTGGTGGACATCGTGCCGAACCACATGAACACGGTGAACGCCCAGTTCTGGTCGGTGCTGAAGGACGGGCCCGACTCGCCGTACGCGCCCTGGTTCGACATCGACTGGGTGGACGGGAAGGTCGCGCTGCCCGTGCTGGGCGACGACACCGAGCCGGTCGTGGACGGCGACGTGCTGCGCTACCACGAGCACGCCTATCCCCATCCCGGGCACTACCGGCTGGTCGACTGGCGCGAGGGGCCCGGCTACCGGCGCTTCTTCGACGTGTCGTCGCTGATCGGGCTGCGGGTGGAGGACCCGTCCGTGCTGTTCGCCACGCACGAGGTGATCTTCTGGCTGCTCGACGAGGGGCTGGTGGACGGGTTGCGCGTCGATCACCCCGACGGGCTGGCCGATCCGCGCGGCTACCTCGATCGGCTGCGCGACCGGGTGGGCGGCGCGTGGACGGTGGTGGAGAAGATCCTCATCGGTCCCGAGCGGCTGCCGGACGACTGGGCGTGCGACGGCACCACCGGTTACGAGGTGCTCAACCGGGTCAACGGCCTCTTCGTCGATCCGGCCGGCAAGGCGCCGCTGGTCAAGATCTTCGCGGACATGACGGGGCAGCCCGCCGAGTACCGGCCCGTGATGGCGCAGGCCAAGCGGGAGGTGCTCGACCTGTTCTTCGGGGCCGAGGTGGACCGGCTGGCCAGGGTGACCTCGTGCGACCCGGCCGCCGTGCGCGAGCTGCTCGCCGCGATGCCGGTCTACCGGGCGTACGTGGTGCCGGGGGAGCCGCCGCCGCCCGAGTCGGCCGAGATCGTCGAGCTGGCCGCCGAGTCCTGCTCACCCGCCGTGCAGCCGCTGGTCCGCGAGGTCCTGTACGGCTCCGCCGAGTCGATCGTGCGGTTCCAGCAGTCGTGCGGGCCGGTCATGGCCAAGGGCGTGGAGGACACGGCGCTCTACCGGTGGTTCCCGCTGGCCTGCCTGAACGAGGTCGGCGGGGAGCCGGACGCGTTCGGGGAGTCGGTTGAGGACTTCCATGACTTCTGCGAGGAGATGTCCCCGTACGCGATGACCACGCTGTCCACGCACGACACCAAGCGGTCGGAGGACGTGCGGGCGCGGTTGTCGGTGTTGTCGGAGATGCCCGGGGAGTGGGCGGCGGCGGTGGCGGAGTGGTCGGCGCAGGTGAGCTTCGACCCCCACCTCGACTACCTGGCCTGGCAGAACCTGATGGCCGCCTGGCCGATCTCGGCCGAGCGGTTCACGGACTACCTGCTCAAGGCCGCGCGGGAGGCCAAGACCGCCATTTCCTGGATAAGTCCGGATCCGTCCTATGAGCGGCGGCTACGCTCCTTCGCCGAGGCCGCCGTACGCCTGCCGATCGGCGGGTTCACCGAGCGCATCGACCCCTTCGCGATGTCCAACTCGCTGGGGGCCAAGCTCGTGCAGCTCATGATGCCGGGGGTGCCGGACGTGTACCAGGGCAACGAGACGACCGACTTCTCCCTGGTCGATCCGGACAACCGGCGGCCCGTGACGTACCCGCGCAAGCCCGAGACGTCCTGGGACTCCGCCAAGCTGCTGGTCACGACCCAGGCGTTGCGGCTGCGGCGCAGGCTGGGGGGCGCGGCCCCGTACCTGCCGATGGAGGCGGAGGGGGAGCGGGCGGAGCACGTGATCGCCTTCGCCCGCGGCGAGCGGCCGCAGGCCGTCGCCGTCGCCACCCGGCTCCCCGTGCGCCTGGCCGCGACGGGATGGGGCGCCACGGCCCTGACGCTCCCCACGGGCACCTGGCGGGACCTGCTCACCGGCGCGCTGTTCACCGGGCGGATCCCGCTGGCGCACCTGCTCGGTCAGTATCCGGTCTCACTCCTGGAGAGACATGATCTTTGAGGTCTGGGCACCGAAGGCCACGGCGGTCGAGGTAGTCGTCCTGGGCGGGCGGCGGGCGATGTCGCCCGGGGCGGGGGGCTGGTGGTCGGCCGAGGTGGCGGAGGCGGGGCACGGCACCCGCTACTCCTTCATGGTGGACGGCGACGGGCCGTACCCCGATCCGCGCACGCGGCGGCAGCCGGAGGGGATCTTCGGGCCGAGCGCGGTGTACGACCACGCCCGCTTCACCTGGTCCGACCACGACTGGAAGGGCCGCGACCTGCGCGGGGCGGTGATCTACGAGCTGCACGTCGGCACGTTCACGGGGGAGGGGACGTTCGCGGCGGCCATCGAGCGGCTGCCGCACCTGGTGGAGCTCTGCGTGGACTTCGTGGAGGTCATGCCGGTGGCGCCGGTGCCGGGCGGGCGTAACTGGGGGTATGACGGGGTCGACCTCTATGCCGTGAACGAGACGTACGGGGGGCCGGACGGGCTCAAGTCGTTCGTGGACGCCTGCCATCGGGCCGGGATCGGGGTCATCCTGGACGTGGTCTACAACCATCTGGGGCCGTCGGGGAACTTCCTCCGGCCGTTCGGCCCATATTTTTCCGGATTTGACGGCAGTTATTGGGGCGAAGCGGTCAATCTGGACGGGCCGGAGTCCGACGAGGTGCGGCGCTACTTCATCGGCAACGCGCTGCAGTGGCTGCGCGACTTCCACATCGACGGGCTGCGGCTGGACGCCGTGCACGCGCTGCACGACAAGCGGGCCAAGCACCTGCTGGCCGAGCTCTCGGAGGAGGTGGACGCGCTGGCCTGCTCCGTCGGCCGGCCGCTGTCCCTGATCGCCGAGTCCGACCTCAACGACCCGAGCATGGTGCGCCCGCTCGACGCCGGCGGCCTGGGCATGACAGCGCAGTGGGACGACGACGTACACCATGCCCTGCACTGCGCGGTCAGCGGCGAGAGCCACGGCTACTACCAGGACTTCGCCCAGCTCTCGGCCCTGGCCAAGGTGCTGACGAGCGGGGTGCTGCACGACGGGACCTACTCGAGCTTCCGGGCCCGCGCGCACGGCCGTCCCTTCGCGGGGGTGCCGGGACACCGGCTGGTGGCCTGCCTGCAGAACCACGACCAGATCGGCAACCGCCCCGCCGGCGACCGGCTGCCGATCCCCGCGCTCAAACTCGGCGCCGGCCTGCTCCTGACCTCGCCGTTCACGCCGATGTTGTTCATGGGGGAGGAGTGGGGGGCGCGCTCGCCGTTCCTGTTCTTCTCCGACCACGTGGAGCCGGCGCTGCGGGACAGCGAGGGGACGCGGAGGGAGCGGGAGTTCGACGGGTTCGGGTACGCGTGGGAGGCGCCGAACCCTTCGGACGAGGAGACGTTCCTGCGCTCGAAGCTGGACTGGAGCGAGGTGAAGGAGGAGGCGCACTGGTCGCTGCTGTGCTGGTACCGCGACCTGATCGCCCTGCGCAAGGCCCTGCCCGAGCTGTCCGACCCGCGCCTGGACCGGGTGCGGGTGGAGGTGGATCCGCTGGGGAAGTGGCTGCTGGTGTGGCGGGGGGAGCTGGCGGTCGCGGTGAACTTCTCACTGGAGTCGGCGACGCTGCCGCTGCCGCCGGGGACGCTGCTGCTGGCTTCGGACGAGCCGGTGGCGGCGGATGGGGAGGGCTTGCACCTGCCCGCCCAGTCCATGGTGATCACCCGCCCCACACCCCCCTGACCACCCCTCCCCACAACGACCCCCAAACCACCCACCACCGACCCCCCACCGTCTCCGGACCCGACACTCACCGTCTCCGGAAACCCACCGTCTCTGGAGCTGACACCCACCGTCTCCGGAAACCCGGCTGCCCCCGAAACCCGACGGCCTCCCTTCTACGGCGTCCCCGGGAAATCGGGCTGCTCCCGAACCGGGCGGGCTCCCTCTCCGCTGTCCCCCGGAATCAGGCCGCCCTGAAACCCAGCCGCCCCGCAAGTGCGAGCCGCCCCGTACGGGCCAGCCGGCCCCTAACGGCCAGCCGCCCCGTACGTGCCGGCCGCCGCTGGAGTGCCGGGGACGCAGTTCCGCACGACGCCCTCGCCTGCGCACCACCGGCCCAGCAGCACGTAAACCTGGCGCCCGCGAGATCCCCCGGCTCGGCCGCTGCCGTGTCCCGCGCCCCGGACCGGGTGGCTCATTGATTGCCGCATGCATCGCCAGGTTTTCCACAGGCGTGTCTTCCGCCGGGAGCGTCATCCACAGAATCCCGCTCCACTCCCCGCCCCCCAGCCGCCGTCGTCCATCCTGAGTGCCTCCAGATCGGACCCGAGCCGGATCGGGCGAGGCCGGCCCATCCGACGCGGATCCAAGCAGACCCAAGTACCCAAGCAGACCCAAGTACCCAAGCAGACCCCAGTACCCAAGCCGAACACGTCCGATCTCGCCCGTTCCGCTTTCCCCTTGCCCCGACCCCTGCCCGAGCTCCATCCACCACTACGATCCCGTCCGCACGGAGGCCACCGAGCCATGAAGATCACCCTCCCTTTGCCCGACGCCATGACCTCCCTCTTCATCGTCGCTACGGATCACGCTCCGTTCGACGTCGAGTCGTTCGTGCCCTGGCGCGTCGGCGGCCCGTACCGAAGAGCCGCGATCAGCGCAGCAGGCAACGGCGCTCTGTCGGTGACCCACCACCCGACCCCGTGGAAACCCATCGAAACCAACCTCACGGACGACGAGAGACGCCGCCTGCGCCGCACAAAGCAACACATCGTGGTGGAGTCCACGGCACCCCCACACAAACTCCTCACCACCGTGCAGGTGGCCCGCGCCTCCGCCAGAGCCCTGGCCCGGGAGTGCGACGGCCTGCTGATCGACCCGCTGACCGGCTCGACCATCCTCACCTGCGGACGATGTGCCGGCGAGCCGACCCACTTCCGCCTCAACGACGACTGGCTGTCCTGGGACGTCCAGGTCCACGACGCCGCGACCTGCCCGCCCTGGGACCCGTCCGACATGGGTGCATGCGACTGCCTGCGCGTCACGTCCCGGGGCCTGCGCCGCTTCGCCCTCCCAGAGATCACCTTGGACGGCGCCGCCTGCGCCCACAACCTGTGCGCCACCAACCTCCTGCGCACGGTGGCCAACCGGCTGCTGACAGACCACCTGACCTACCTCACCACCCACCCGGCCGCCACCCACCGCAACATCGATGACTTCCTCCAGATACACCCCTCCGACCAGCCGGACGGCGGCCTCCCGTTCGGCGTCCAGCTGACGCCGTACGACGCGGACCTGGGCGAGCTGGGCCGCACCGGCAGCATCCGCCGCCTCAAGGTGGGCCCCGCCCCCGGCACCGGCCAGATCACCTGCCTCAAGGTCGGCCCACCATCAGGCTTCACCGGTTCCTTGAACGACTGGCTGTGCGCAACCCAGGCCTCCCACCACGCCACCCTGACCTCGATCGACTGCCGAACCCCAGACCCCTCGCGAATCCTGGCAGCCTGACCAAGCCACCCGACCCAGCGCACACCGCTCCAGCTGCGACACCGCTCCAACTGGGGCACCGCTTCGACCGTGGGGCCGGCTCCGCTCGTAGCGGAGTGCATTCTGCTCCGGTGCAAGGAGTGGGTGTTGTGGCCTTGCGCACCTGGCGCAGGGGCAGGAGGTCCGGCTGTGCACAGCCGGCGCAAGGAACCTGGGTGTCTCGGCCACCCCCACCACAGATCGGGCGCAACCCGTTCAAGACGGTTGGTGGCTCCACGTGAAAGCTGGCCCGAACCCCGAACCCCGAACCCCGAACCCCGAACCCCGAACCCTGTACCTGGACCGGCTGCCTGACCGCTGTGGCGGGGCGGGGCGGGGTCGCGGGGAGCAGAGGGTGAAGGCTCGGGGTGGAGGCCGGAAACGGTCAGGTGGTGGAGTTGAGGGCTTGGGCGGCTTCCAGGGATTCGGTGATGGCTGAAGGGATGTCCAGGACCGGAAAGATGACGTGGCGGATGGTGCGGGAGCGGTCGATCAGCAGGATCAGGCGCTTGAGTTTCATGGCCTGACCGGCTCGGAACGTCGGCAGTCTCAGGGCGGCGGCCAGGTGCAGGTCCATGTCCGAGAGCAGCGGGAACGGGATCGACTCCGCGGTGGCGAAGGCCGCCTGCTCGTCCGGGCGTTGCGTGCTCACGCCGTGGACGGCGACCCCGGCGGCGGTGAACTCGGGGTGGCGGTCGCGGAACAGGCGGTTCTCCAGGGTGCAGCCCATGGCCCCGGGGACCTGGTCCCAGTCAGGAGGGAGGGACGTGGCCAGGCCGGTTGACGGGTAGGCGAACAAGATCGTCGCGTTCTCGGTGTCGGAGACCACGTCGAGCTGAGGGCGGTCGGGGGTGGTCGCTTGCCGCCGTTGGGCGGATGCGGCTGGGGCCTGTTGACGGGCGGAGACGGTGGCGTCCTGTGGGTGGGGGGAAGCGGCTGCGGTGGATCGCCGGGTGTGGGGAGGTGCGTCCCGCTGCTGGGTGGAGGGGGATCCGCCCCGCCGCTGGGCGGCGGGGGATCCGTCCTGCTGGTGGGCAGGGGCGGCTGCCTCCTGTAGGTGGGGTGGGGTGGCGGGGAGGGGGAGGGGGGCGGGGATCCGGGTGTGGAGGAGGGCATGTACGCGGGCCGTCTCCGTGCCCCCCGAGCTGGGGATGCCCGTCAAGGTGCCGTCCCCCAGCAGCCAGCGGTCCGCCCAGTCCTGCATGCTGATCAACGTCGGCGCCAGGGCCCAGCCCGTGTCCGTCAGGACGTATTCGTGGCGCACCGGCCCCACCTGGTACGGCTCCCGCGCCAGGATCCCGTGCTCCACCAGGTGCTTCAGGCGTTCCGTCAGGATCTTCCTGGAGATGCCCAGCTCCCGCAGCAGGTCGTCGAAGCGGCGGTGGCCGCGCGTCACCTCCCGCACGATGAGCAGGCTCCACCAGTCGCCGATGACCGAGGCCGCCTGGGCGATCGAGCACTGGGCGTCCTGTTCGCGTAGCTCCCTGACCATGGGCGGACTTTACCGCATTGTGAGTCTCTGATAGAAACTCAGTCAGTTCCCAAAGGAGACTTATGGTGGTGACATGGGCGACATTACGACGGTCGTGGCTGGTGACGAGGCGGGCCTACCCCTGGACGTACTTCGTCGGCAACCTCCTGCTCGGCGTGTTCACGGTGAGCCTGGCCTACCTCGGGCTGCGGATCCTGGGCCGGGGTGAGGTGTCGGCGGAGTTCCGCGGGAAGTCCGGCACGGCCGACTACCTGGGCTACGTCGCCGTCGGCGCGGCGGCGCTCATGTTCGTCAAGCACTGCATCCTGTGGACCGGCAAGGCCATGATCCAGGAGCAGCGCGAGGGCACCATGGGCGCGCTGATCGTGGCCCCGGCGCGGCGCATGCCGTACCTGCTGGGCCTCTCGCTGTTCTCCTTCAGCGCCGTGGCGCTGGAGGTGGTGGTGCTGCTCGGCTGCGCGGCGCTGTTCGGGGTGCGGCTGGAGCCCACCGGGTGGGGTGACGGCGTGCTGGCCGTGGCGGGGCTGGGGCTGGCCGTGTTCGGGATGTCCGTGGTGCTGAGCAACGTGATGATCGTCGCCGGGGAGGCGCACATCACGCAGAACTCGGTGTTCTACGCGATCGCCCTGCTGTCCGGGTTCACGTTCCCGAGGGAGTACCTCCCCGAGGTGCTCCAGTGGCTCGGCGAGGTGGTGCCGGTGACGGCGGCCATGGACGTCGTACGCGGGGTGTTCACCGTCGGCACCGGTGTCGACGCCGGGCGGCTCGCCACCGCCGTCCTGATCGGCCTCCTCTACACGATCGCCGGATTCCTCGCGATGCCATGGGCGGAGCGCAGGGCCATGGAACGGAGTTACTGATGATCGAAACCGTGAACCTGCGCAAGCAGTTCGGCGCGAAGGTGGCCGTCGACGGGCTGAACCTGACCATCCCGACCGGCCGCGTCACGGGACTGCTCGGGCTGAACGGCGCCGGGAAGACCACCACCATCAAGATCCTCGCCACGCTGCTCAGGCAGACGTCGGGGACCGTGCGGATCGGCGGGCTCGATCCGGTCAGACGGTCGCACGCCGTGCGGAAGAGGATCAACCTGATCGCGGGTGGCGAGCGGATGGTGTACGCCCGGATGACCGGCCGGGAGAACCTCTGGTACTTCGGGCAGCTGTACGACGTTCCCGGAAAGGTGTTGCGGCCCCGCATCGGAGAGCTGCTCGAACTCGTCGGTCTGACCAAGGCGGCCGACACAAGGGTCGAACAGTACTCCCGGGGCATGACCCAGCGCCTGTCGATCGCCCGCGGCCTGGTGAACGACCCCGACTACCTGCTGCTCGACGAGCCCACCCTCGGCCTCGACGCCCCGATCGCCCGCGACCTGCGCAAGGTGGTGGCCGAGCTGGCCGAGCGCGGCAAGGGAGTGCTGCTGACCAGCCACTACCTGGCCGAGGTGGAGCAGCTCTGCGAGCACGTGTACGTGATCGGCGACGGCCGCCACCTCGCCGCCGGCACTCCCGCCGAGCTCATGGCCCTCACCGGCTGCCACCGCACCGTACGCGTCACGGTGACCGGCCTGACGCCGGAGGTCGAGGCCGCCGCGCTGGCGTTCGACCCGGCCGTACGGGTGCGCCCCGGCGGGGTGATCGAGCTCAGCCACCCCGGCGACGTGGCCGGGGCGCTCACCACGACGATCATCGAGGCGGGCGGCACGCTGGGCGGCCTGGAGATCGCCGAGCCGTCGCTGGAGGACGCCATCCTGGCCCTGAGCGACCGCCCGGCCATGGCGGTGGTCGCATGAGGTGGCGGATATTCGGCCGCTGGTCGGAGCGCCGTCACACGGGCGCCGGCCCGATGTGCCCGGCCTGCGCCACGGACCTGCACACCCTGTGCCCCTGCCTGATCGTCCCGTGGCAGGTGACCAGGTGAGGCACGCGGTGAAGATCCTCCGGGCCGAGGCGCTCAAGCAGCACCGGCAGATCTTCGGCAGCAAGCTGGTCATCCTGTCGATGCTGATCTGGCCCCTGCTGCAGCTCGCCGAGACCTACTACATGCTCCAGCCGCTCGCCGCCACCCCCGGCATCGCCGACCGCTGGCCCCTGGCCGCCGATCCGCAGCGCCTGCTGGCCTTCCTGGCCACCGGCGCGCTCGGGTTCACGTTCTTCTTCTCGCTGGTGCAGTCGGCCTGGCACTTCTCCATGGAACGGCAGACGGGGACGCTGGAGCTGCTGTTCCTGTCCCCGGCCAACCGGCTGGTGATGGTGGTCGCGAACGGGTTCGGGGCGCTGGTGCAGAACGTCTGGTTGTTCGCCTGCTTCTCGGCGGCCATGCTCACGCTGCTCGACGTGGTGCACGTGGCCCACCCCGCCATGTACGCGGTCGTCTTCCTGGCCCTGCTCCTGCCCGCCGTCGCCTGGGGCGCGTTCCTCAACAGCCTGCTGATCTTCTCCAGGGACTCGGCGTTCCTCTACACCCTGCTCGACGATCCGATGTGGTTCGCGAGCGGGGTGCGGCTGCCGACGTTCGCGCTGCCGGGGATCGTCCGCGCCTTCGGGTCCGTGCTGCCGCTCACCGGGAGCCTGGCGATCGTGCGCGGCGCGCTGCTCGACGGGCAGGGGGTGGGCGAGCTGGCCGGGGAGCTGGCGGCGCTGGCCCTGCTGTCCGCGGTGCTGCTGCTGGCGGCCGTCGTGGCGCTCCGGACCGGTGAGGCGAAGGCGCAACGCACGGGACAGCTGAGACTGTTCTGACCTGGTTTGATGGGAAAAGTCCATGGTCGTCCTGAACCAAATGAGGTCGTTAGCCCGTCAAAGGGTCGTGATCCCGTTTGAGATGATCGATGAAGATCTGCACACGGCGCGCCTGCGGGCGCGTCGCTGGGAGGAGCTGAACGAGCGCCGCACGGCGATCACCGGCCTGATGCGGGAGGCCCGGCGGGAGCTCGACGCGGCCGGGGTGTGGGATCCGGAGCACGTGGCCATGGAGGAGGCCCGGCTGGGGGCGTACACGATCGTGCTCGCGGCGGTGGAGCGGGAGCTGGCCGAGGTGGGGCCGGCCAAGGAGCTCTACGAGGAACTCCTGGTACGCGAGGAGCGCCGGCTGACCGGCTCGGCCGATCCGCGGGGCGCCGAGCTGCTGGAGATCCGGCGGCTGCTGGCCGAGCTCGACGTGGAGCTGCCGGCCAGGGAGCGTGCGACGGCGGCCGGGCTCGCGATCCTGGACGGCCCAGGGCCCCAGGAGGCGGCGGCCGGAGGCGGCGAAGAGGCGACGGCCGGAGGCCGGGAGGAGGCCGCGGTCGGGTTCGCCCGGGAGGTCCGGGCGCTCGGCATGACCGTGCCGCCGGGAGCCACGGGCGGCGTGGCCGGCGGCGACAGCGGTGGCGAGGTCGCGGAGGTGGTGGAGCGGCTGGAGGAGCGCCGCCGGGAGCTGGGCCGCATGCGGGACAGGCTGTGCGCCCGGCGCGAGGAACTGCTGCTCGGCTGAGAAACCGCAGACGGGAGGGGACGGGGCGGGGCGGTGCCCGAGTGGTTGCCGCCCCGCCCCCCGGCCGGGTCAGCCTTGCCGCCCCGCCCCCCGAGTCAGCATCGGCCGCCCCGCCCCGGCTGGTCAGCGGCTGAGGATCCGGCGCAGGACGCGGTCCAGCGTCTCCACCGGGTCCGGGTCCGGCTCGGGTGAGCGCCAGGCCACGTACCCGTCCGGCCGCACCAGTACGGCGCCGCCCCCGCTGACGCCGTACCGCTCCAGGAACCGCCCCTCCACGTCCAGCAGCTCGTCGTCCACCAGCAGCCGGGTGAGCTCCACCCCGAGCCGCTCCTTGACCAGCCTGCCCGCGTCCATCCACACCTGACCCGACTGCTTGGCCGCCATCAGCACGAAGCCGGTGCCGAACAGGTCGATGGTGGAGATGCGCTGCCCGTCCCAGTCGAGCACGACGTGCGGGGCCCGGCTGCCGGGACGTCCGGTCGGCACGCGCGGATCCTCCAGGATCGACCCGTCGTCGCCGGGCTCGTCGAGGATCGCCGTGGAGTGGTACCGGTGCCCGAGCAGCGCCCCCACCTGGTCCTCGAGCGGCTCCGGATAGCCGACCCGGGCCGCGGGCGGCATGCGCGCCCCGAGGTTGGCGAGCTGCGCGTCGGCCGTCAGCGCCCCGATCGGCCGGCGCTCGGCGTCGTACGTGTCCAGGAAGTCCGGCCCGGCCTGCCCCGTGAGCACCAGCCACAGCCGCCAGGCCAGGTCGCACCCGTCCTGGAGCGCCGTGCTCCCGCCCTGCCCCCCGGTGGGCGGCATGGTGTGGGCCGCGTCCCCGGCGAAGAACACCCGCCCCGCCCGGTACGACCCCGCGAGCACGTGCGCGATCCCGAACGTCGCCTTGTCGAGCACCCGCACGTCCAGGTCGGGCCGGCCCGTCCCCCGGCGTACGAGCTCGACGCAGCGCTCACCGGTGAAGTCGGCCGCGCTCTGGCCCGGGGCGAGGTTGACGCCGAGCACGTGCGCCCCGACCCCGGTGCCGGTCACGATCACGCCGGTGAAGGACTCGTTCTGCAGGTACCAGAGCGTGACCTCGCGCTCCCGGACCAGCCCGGACAGGTCGGCGTCGAACATGATCGAGCACATCTGGCCCACCTCGCCCACGCCCGAGGTGGGCACGTCGAGGGACTGCCGCAGCGGGCTGCGGTAGCCGTCGGCGGCCACCACGTAGTCGGCCCGCACGAGCCGGTCGCCGTCCTTGCCGCGGATCCACGCCGTCACGCCGTCCTCGTCCTGCTCCAGCGAGACCAGCTCGGTGGAGAAGCGCAGGTCGGCGCCCAGCTCCTCGGCTTTGACCCGCAGCACCTGCTCGATCTCGGCCTGGGGCGCGCCGACCATCGCGGCGGGCGTGAGGCCGGCCAGGAAGGCGAACTCCTCCTTCTCGTCACTGATGATCATGTGCGGATCGGGGTCGGCCAGGTCCTTGGCGATGGCGATGCGCATGTTCTCGCCGATGCCCGCCCAGATGCCCGCGAGCTGATCCTCGATCCCCGGCACCGGCCGCAGCAGCTCGACCGCCCGCGGGCCGACCCCGAACGCCTTGGGCTGGACGGAGGTGCTCGGGTGCCGCTCGACCAGCATGACGGGCACCTCGCGCCAGGCCAGCAGGGTCGCGGCGCTCAGCCCCGCGTAACCGCCGCCGACCACCAGGACCGGCACTCGCTCTTGCTCCATTGGACCCCACCTCCGAGAACGCGTACTATCGCGTCAGTGACGATAGACACGATATGTCGCGTCCTCGTAGGTGGTCAAGATATATCTCGAATTTGGCGAGAGGGGCCCCTGGGGGCAGAGGGTTCAGGGGAGGTGGCGCTCCAGGGATTCGAGCTTAGACGTCATGCCGTCGGTGACGCCCTGCCGCAGGTCGGCCTTCAGCACCAGGCTTACCCGGGGAGCGACCTCGGCCACGGCGTCCACGGCCCGCCTGACCACGTCCATCACCTCGTCCCACTCGCCCTCGACCGTGGTGAACATGGCGTCCGTCCGGTTGGGCAGCCCGCTCTCGCGGACGACCTTGACGGCGCGGGCGACGGGCTCGGCGACCCCTTCGCCGACGCCCAGCGGGGTGATAGAGAATGCGACGATCATCGGATGTCCTCTCGCGTTGGCCGGAGGGTTCCGATCCTAACCAGCGCGATCTTCACCGGTGTGAGGTGTCCGGCACCGGGGTCAGGACAGCGAAAAGCCACGACGCAGGAGAACGCCGTGGCCGCCGCCGTGTGTCAGTGGTGCTCGTGCTCGTCGTCCTCTTCCTCGCTCGGCCCCTCGGAGGGCTCCACACCGAGCACGGCCTCGCGAGGCTCGATCTCGGTGATGTGGTCGACGAGCTGCAGCACGTGGTCGGGCTCGATCAGCCACTGCAGCGCGGAGGCGCCGCTGTCGTCGGAGGAGACCAGCTCGGCCTGCTCCGTGCGCTCCTCTTCGGTGAGATCGGCGTCGGGGTGCCTGATCTCAGCCAGCGCCGCCGCCTGCAGCGCGTCCATGTCGAGCACCTCGACGGTCAGCTCGACCGTGAGACGCAGGAACTTCGGTTCATCACTCATGGCGACGATGCTAGGGCAGCTTCCACTCGACAGGTGCGGCGCCTTGCTGGATCAGCAGTTCATTGGCGCGGCTGAACGGCCGCGAGCCGAAGAAGCCGCTGCGCGCCGACAGCGGGGAGGGGTGGGCGGACTCGACGCGCGGCACGCTGCCCAGCATGGGCGCCAGGTTGCGCGCGTCGCGGCCCCACAGGATCGCCACCATCGGCTTGGCACGCGCCACGAGGGCGTGAATGGCCTGCTCGGTGACCTGCTCCCAGCCCTTGCCACGGTGGGAGGCCGGCTTGCCGGGCATCACGGTGAGCACCCTGTTGAGCAGCAGGACGCCCTGCTCGGCCCACGGCGTCAGGTCGCCGTTGGCGGGCCGGGGCAGGCCGAGGTCGCTCTCCATCTCCTTGTAGATGTTGACCAGGCTGCCCGGCAGCGGGCGCACATCGGGGGCCACGGAGAACGACAGCCCGACGGGGTGCCCCGGGGTGGGGTAGGGATCCTGGCCCACGATCAGCACCTTGACCTCGTCGAAGGGCTGGTTGAACGCACGCAACACGTGCGCGCCGGCCGGCAGGTATTGCCTGCCTTCGGCGATTTCCTTGCGCAGGAAGTCGCCCATCTGGGAGATCTGCTCGGAGACGGGCTCCAGTGCACGGGCCCATCCGGCTTCGACGACTTCGTTCAGTGGAAGACCGGCCATGGCCGTTGAGCTTAGCCAGGTCTGGTACGGCTTGCGGCCGAAACGTCGGTCCCAAGCCGTACCAGAATGATCACAACGACGGCTTGCCGGGCTTGAAGAGCCAGGCGTCGAAGAGGGCGTCGAGCTGCCTGCCCGACACGCGCTCCGACAGGGCGATGAAGGCGGCGGTGTCGGCGTTGCCGTACTTGTGCTCGCCCGCCCACGCCCGCAGGATCGCGAAGAACGCGTCGTCGCCCACCTCGCGCCGCAGCACGTGCAGGGTCATCGCGCCGCGGTCGTAGACGGGGTCGTGGAAGAGGTTCTCCGGGCCGCCCGGGTCGGCGGTCGGGGTCTGCCAGAACTCGTCCTCGGCCGCCGTCGCGTACGCCTGGTCGAAGGCGGCCTGCACGGTACGGGTGCCGAGCTTGTCGGCCCACAGCCACTCGGCGTACGTGGCGAAGCCCTCGTTGAGCCAGATGTCGCGCCACAACGTCGGCGTCACCGAGTTGCCGAACCACTGGTGGGCCAGCTCGTGGGCGAGCAGCGACTCGCTGGGCACCCGCGGGTAGATGGGCCGGGTCTGCGTCTCCAGCGCGTAGCCGACCTCCGGCGCGTGGTCCACGATCCCGCCGGTCGAGGAGAACGGGTACGGGCCGAAGATCGAGCTGAAGTAGTCGAGCACCGGAGGATGCCGATCGGGGAAGCCCGCGGCGTCGCCGGCCAGCTTGGGATCCACGGCGGTGGTCACCCGGTGGCCGCCGATCCGGGAGTCGGCGAGCTCGAACTTCCCGATCGACACCGTGGCCAGGTAGCTGGCCATCGGTTCACGGGAGTCCCACACGTACGTCGTCCGCCCGCCCTTCGGCACCTTGGCCACCAGGTCGCCGTTGGCCACCGCGACCCGGGTGCTCGGCACGGTCACCGTGAACCGGTGGGTGGCCTTGTCGGTCATGTGGTGGTTGCCGGGGAACCAGGTCATCGCGCCCTGGGGCTCGTTGGCGTTGTACACGCCGTCGCTGGTCTTGATCCACCCGTCCACGGAGCCGTCGGGGTCGACGACGTGGACGGGGCGGCCGTCGTACCTGATCACGACCGTGAAGCCGCGGCCCGCGCCGAGCGCCCTGGCGGGGGTGACCACCAGCTCGGAGCCGCCCTGCGTGTAGGAGGCAGTCCGGCCGTCCACCGTCACGGACCGCACGGACAGCGTGCTGACGAGGTCGAGGTTGAAGCGGCTCAGCTCCTGCGTGGCCCGGGCGGAGATCCGCGCGACGCCGGTCAGGCGCCCGGAGGAGGGCTCGTAGTCGAGCGAGAGGTCGTAGTGGCCGGCGTCGTAGCCGCCGTTGCCCTGGTCGGGGAAATACGGGTCACCGGCGCCCGGGGCGCCCGGCGTGCCGTGCGACAGGGCGGCGGGGTCGGTGGCAGTGGCGATGGCTGGGGCAGGAGTGAGGGGTAACGAGATGAAGGCTGCTGCGGTGAGGGCGAGGAGACGCTTCATGAAGAATCATCGAATACACATGACCAGGCGTTACGGCGGGCGCCCGCATGCCCCCCTCGGGAAGGCGGGCGCCCGTCAGCTCACCTACTTCACGGAGCCGGACATCATGCCCTGCACGAAGTACCGCTGGAACGCGAAGAACAGGATCAGCGGGATGATCAGCGACATGAACGCGCCGGACGACAGGATGTCGACGTTCGACCCGAACTGCCGCATCTGAGACTGCAGATACTTGGTCATCGGCTGGTTGCCGGTGTCGGCGAAGACCAGCGCGATGAGCATGTCGTTCCACACCCACAGGAACTGGAAGATGCCCAGCGAGGCGATGGCGGGCTTGCCCAGCGGGAAGACCACCGACACGAAGATCTTCCACTCCGACGCCCCGTCCATGCGCGCCGCCTCCAGCAGCGAGGACGGGATGCCGACGAAGAAGTTCCGGAGCAGGAAGATCGCGAACGGCAGGCCGAACGCCACGTGGAACAGCACCACCCCGGCGATCGAGCCGAAGATCCCGGCCCCACCGTAGAGGGAGGCGACGGGGATCAGCGCGATCTGGATCGGCACGATCAGCAGCCCGACGACGACCAGGAAGGACAGGTCCCGGCCGGGGAAGTCCATCCAGGCGAACGCGTAGCCCGCCATCGCCGCGATGCCGATCACCAGGAGCGTGGTCGGCACCGTGATCAGCACGGTGTTCCAGAAGGACGCGGTGAAGCCGCTGCCCAGCAGGTTGGCGTAGTTCTGGATGGTCAGCTCGGCCGGTTTGGTGAAGACCGTCCACCAGCCCTCGGCGTTGTTGACCTGCGTGGTGCGCATCGAGACGACCAGCAGGCCCAGCGTGGGCACCAGCCAGAACAGGCCCAGCAGCACCATGATCACCTGGACTGTGCCGCTGCCGATGCGATCGACGATCCTGCTCGCCAGGCCCCTGCGCGGCGTTCCGGACTCCAGCCCGGTCGGCGCCGTAGCCGTTGCCGTGGTCATGTGTCTTCCCTCCTGAACCTGCGGATGTTCATGATCATGAAGGGGAGGACCAGTATGAGCAGGAAGATGGCCAGCGCGCTGCCCAGGCCCTGGTTGTTCCCGCCGCCGAACGACACGCGCCACATTTCCAGCGCGACCACGTTCGCCTGCGGCTGGACCGAGGCCGGCGCGATGATGAAGACAAGGTCGAACACCTTCAGCGTATTGATGATCATCGTCACGAAGACGACGAGCAGCACCGGCGACAGCAGCGGCACCGTGATCCTGCGGAACACCTGCCACTCCGTGGCGCCGTCGATGCGGGCCGCCTCAAGCGCGTCCCGCGGGATCGCCGCGAGGCCCGCCGCGATCAGCACCATGGCGAACCCGGCCCAGACCCAGACGAACGCGCCGATGATCGCGGGGGTGATGAGCGTCGGGCCGAGCCAGGTCAGCCCGCCGTAGGAGGCCTCGAAGTTGGCCTGCGGGAGCCGTACGACGTAGGAGCCCGCGGGCAGGCCGTCGAAGCGGAACGAGCCGTCGTCGGCCGTCGTGGTCGTCTCGGCGACCTGCCCGTTCTGGACCGCCTCGACGGTCATGCCGGGCAGGCCCTTCTCGGTGCCGTCCACCGCGCCGCTCTGCCCGCCGCCGCCCGGCGTGAAGTCGAACCACACGACCCCGGACAGACCGGTCCCCGCCGCCGGGGGCCGCGCCGTCTGGGCGCTGGGCGGCATGACGTCCGGCTTGACGCCCACGATCGGGATCAGCACCGGCTGGCCCGCCTGGGCGGGCTGCTTGGTGACGACCGCGCCGTCCTGGGTGGCGACCGGCGACTGGTCGCCCTCGCGCGGCCGGGCCTCCGGGTAGCCCTGAGCGGAGGAGAACGTGTCGTGGACGGTGGTGAGGACGGCGTTGGCCAGGCCCCGGTCCGGGTTCTCCTCGTAGACGAGGCGGAAGATGACGCCGGCCGCCATCAGCGAGACGGCCATCGGCATGAACACGATCAGCTTGAACGCCGTCGCCCATTTGATGCGCTCGGTGAGCACCGCGAAGATCAGGCCCAGCGTGGTGACCACGATCGGCGCGACGACCACCCAGATGAGGTTGTTGCGGATCGTGGTGAGCATGCCCTGATCGGTGAAGATCGAGATGTAGTTGCCCAGCCCCACGAATCCGTCGCCCGCCGAGTCGAACAGGCTCCGGAAGATGGAGTAGACGATCGGATAGACCACCCAGATGCCCAGCAGCAGCGCCGCCGGGAGGAGGAAGGCGATGGCGACCGCCGGCGAGGGGCCGAGGCGTCTTCTCGTACGGGGGGTATCAGCCGGTCCGGTCGAGGGCCCGCCCGCGATCTCCGCGGGCGGATCCTGCCGGCCGTCCAACCGTTCGGTCACGGCCTTACCTCTTTACTTCCAGGCCTTCTTGGCCTCGGCTTCGAGAGCGGTCTGGGTGCCCTTGACGTCACTCGGGTCGCGCAGGAAGTCCTGCAGCACCTTCCACTCGCCCTTGCCGTCGGTGCCGCCGAACGCGCTCGGCGCCAGGTCGGACATGTCGTAGCGGACAGCGTCGCCGGCCGAGACGATCGTCTGGCCGAGCTGCTTGGTCAGCTCGTCCGGGTAGTTGTCGGGGGAGACGTTCTTGTTGGGCGACAGGTAGCCGGGGAGCTTGGCCCAGATCTCGCCGCCCTCCTTGGAGGCCAGGAACTGCACCAGCGCCATGGCGCCGGGGGAGTCCTTCATGGCCACGGCCACGTCGCCGCCGAGCACGACCGGAGCGGTGTCACCGGCCTTGGGGAACGGGAAGTACTTCGCCTCTTCGCCGAGCTTGGCGCCCGACTGGTCGGCCTCGACGGCCACGAAGTCGGCCTCGATGACCATGGCGGCCTTGTCCGTGCCGTAGACCTTGCTCACGCAGGTGGGGAAGTCGGTCTGCATGGTGCCCGAAGTGCCGTCGACCAGGAACTCCGGCTTGGCCGCGATCTGCTGGATCTTCTCCAGCGCCGTGGCCACGGTGGGGTCGGTCCACGGGATCTCGTGCTTGGAGAGCTTGTCGTAGTTCTCCGGCCCCGCGGTGGACAGGTAGACGTTCTCGAAGAGGTCGGTCAGCGTCCAGCCGGAGGCGCCGCAGAACGAGAACGGCGGCGTGCCGGAGTCGGCGATCGTCTGCGCGGCCTTGACCAGCTCGTCCCAGTTGGTCGGGGGCTGCACGCCCGCGTCCTCGAACGCCTGCGACCGGTACCAGACCAGCGACTTGTGCGCGGCCTTGACCAGCACGCCGTACACCTGGCCCTCGACGGAGCCGAGCTCCTTCCAGTACGGCGTGTAGTTGGCGTCGATCTCCTTGGTGACCTCGGGGGTCAGCGGCTTGAGCGCGTCCTGGTCGACGTACTGCTGCACCAGGCCCGGCTGCGGCAGGATCGCGACGTCGGGCGGGTTCTTGCCCTGGATGCGCGGGCCGAGGTAGGCGCCGGTGTCCTCACCGGTGGAGGCGTACGTGACCTCGGCGCCCGTCTTGTCGGAGAAAGCCTTGAGCACCTGCTCGAAGTTCTTCTGCTCGGCGCCGGTCCACTTGGCGGCTACCTCGAGCTTCACGCCCTGGAGCGTCTTGGCGGCGCCGGACGCCGGCGCCGACTGCGACGCGGTGGGCTCGGTCGTCGTCGGCGCGTTACCGCAGGCGGCGACGGCTACCGCGAGCCCGGCCAGGATCGCTGCTGCACTGCCTTTTCGCATGGCTGCCTCACTGGGTTCTGATGATTTCTTCGAGTTCGGACTTCATGGAGGCCGCGACATCGGCGGCGGCCTCGGGGGAGGGACTGCCGAGCGCCTTGGCGACCGAGCTGGCGATCACCAGGCTCAGCTGGTTGTAGTTGGCGCTCACCGGCCGTGCCTTGGCGGCGAGGATGCTCTCCTTGAGCACGGGCAGGTAGGGGAAGCGCTTGATGAGGTCGGGGTCGTCGTAGAGCTCGGTCCACACGGGCGGGAACGAACCCTCGGTGAGGACCCGGCGCTCGTTCTCCAGGCTCGTGAAATAGCGGATGAACTCCTGGGCGGTGTGCTGGTGCTTGGAGTAGGCGCTGATCGCCAGGTTCGCGCCGCCCAGCGTGCTGGAGCCGGGCCCGTCGAGGCCGGGCAGCCGGGTCACACCCAGCTTGTCGCCCAGCTCGGCCTTGGCCGGTCCGTACGCGTGCGGCCAGTTGCGGGCGAAGGCCAGCTCGCCCTCCTGGAAGGCCAGGCGGGACTCTTCTTCCTTGTAGCTCAGCGACTCCTTGGGGATCCAGCCCTCCCGCAGCCCCTGGAGCAGGAAGTCGAGCGCGATCTCGGCCTTGGCGGGGTCGAGGGCCACCTCGGTGCCGTCGTGGCTGACGATCTGCCCCCCGGCCGACTGCACGGCCTCGGAGAAGTTGACCGTGAGCCCCTCGTAGGCCAGGAACTGCCCGGCATAGCCTCCTATGTTGTGTTTTTTCCGTATTTCACGCGACTGGTCGCGAAGCTCGGCCCACGTCTGTGGCGGCTTCTTGACCAGGTCGGTCCGGTAGTAGAGCAGCCCCGCGTTGCTCGTGTACGGGACGGCCCAGAGCTTGTCCTTGTAGATCGCCGTCTCCACGACCGGCGGCAGGAACCTGTCGAGCGGGAACAACCCGCGCTCCAGGGGGATGATCCAGCCGTTCTCCGCGAATTCGGCGGTCCACACCACGTCGAGCCCGAGCACGTCGTAGCGGTTGCTCCGGGCCTGCAGGTTGGCCGCGATCTGAGCGCGTTGCTCGTCCGCGGCCTCGGGCAGCTCCAGCAGCGTCACCTTCTCGGCCGGGTGGGCCTGGTTCCAGCGATCCAGCAGGGGTTGCAGGTACGCCGTGGTGTCGCGTCCGGTGGCGAACGTGATGGGCCCGGTTCCGCCCGTCCCCGTCTCGCCGCCGCCCTCGTCGCCCGCCGCCGCGCATCCGGCCGCCAGGGTTACGGCCAGAAGGACCGGCAACAGGCGAAGCACCCTGTTTCCTCCGTGTTCAACTCGGTTTACATACGTGTTAGGTAGATGCATTCATGTTATGCACACCTGTAATCTGAAGGTCAACGGAAAACTGCGTAACGCCTACGTAACATGAGCGGGGAGGTGGGGCGGTGCGGCTTCACCTGCTGGCGCTCCTGGCGAAGGAGCCGGCCCACGGCTACGAGCTCAAACAGGCGCTGGAGCAGACCTTCGGCAGCGCCTATCCCTCGCCCAACATCGGGCAGATCTACGTCACGCTCGGCAGGCTGGAGAAGGACGGCCTGGTCAGGGCCGTGGACGTGGAGCAGTCCAACCGGCCCAACAAGAAGGTCTACTACCTGACCGCCAAGGGCCGCGACGTGCTCATGACCTGGGTCGACGAGCCGACCGAGGGCCCCAGGGTGCGCGACGAGTTCTTCATGAAGCTCGTGCTCGCGCCGCTGACCGGCATCGCCGACCGGATGGCGCTGATCAGCCGGCAGCGCCGCCACTACCTTTCGCTCATGGGCGATCTCAACGACCTCCTCGCCCGCACGCCGCCGACCGACCGGGTCGCGATGCTGCTCATCGAGGGAGCCATGCTGCACCTTCAGGCGGATCTTGACTGGCTCGAGCGATGCCAGGAGGATCTGGCATGAGCGCGGTTGTGAAAACGGTCAATCTGGTCAAAATCTACCAGGATGGTGCGGTCCCCGTGCCTGCCGTGCGCGGCGTGGACCTGCAGGTCGAGCCGGGCGAGTTCGTCGCGATCATGGGACCGTCCGGTTCCGGCAAGTCCACGCTCGTCCACATGCTGGGCGGGCTCGACGCCCGGACCAGCGGCGAGATCTGGCTCGACGACAAGCGGGTGGACACGCTCTCCGAGAGCGCGTGGGCGCTGCTGCGGCGCAAGAAGATCGGGTTCGTCTTCCAGTTCTTCAACCTGGTCGCCAACATGACCGTCGGCGACAACGTCGAGCTGCCCGCGCTGCTGGGCGGGGCCTCGCCCAAGGTGGCCCGCGAGCGCCGGGAGAGCCTGCTGGCGGCGCTCAACCTGACCGACCGGGCCGACGCCGCCCCCGCCCAGCTCTCCGGCGGCGAGCAGCAGCGGGTCGCGCTGGCCAGGGCGCTGGCCAACCAGCCCAGCCTGCTGCTGGCCGACGAGCCCACGGGCAACCTCGACAGCCGCAACACGCGCGACGTGCTGAGCCTGCTCGGCAAGGTCCACAAGGAGGGTCAGACGATCGTCATGGTCACCCACGACGCCCGCGTGGCGAGCCTGGCCGACCGGCTGGTGTCGCTGTTCGACGGGCAGATCGTGGACGACGGGCGCATCGCGCGCCGCCGCACCCGTACGGCCGGCGAGGTGATCGACCTCCGATGAGCGCTTCGCTGGCCGGGAGCCGGTGGATCAAGGCCGATCTGCGGGCCAGGAAGGGCCAGGCGGTGCTGACCGTGCTGGCCGTGGCCGGGATCGTGGCCGCGCTCATCACCGCGGCGACCCTGCTGGAAGACGGCACCAACCCGTGGCGGAGCCTGTCCGCCCAGACCGACGGTGCCCACGTCTGGCTGCACACCAACCACAGCCCCCAGGTGGCCCTGGGCGACATCGACGGCGTGACGCAGACCGCGGGCCCCTACCGGTCGGCGCCCGTGACCGTGGCCCAGAACGGCCGGAAGGACCCGGCCGCGCTGCGCGCGATGCCGGCCGCGCCGCCGCAGGTGGCGCATCCCGTGGTGGCCGAGGGCCGGTGGCTCGACCCCGCCCAGCCCGACGGGGTGGTCGTCGAGCGCTCCTTCGCGGCCGCTCTGGGGCTCAGGATCGGCGCGCCGCTCACGATCATCGCGCTCAGCGGCGAGCGCCACACCCTCTACGTACGCGGCATCGCCGACACCGCCGACCAGGGCTTCTATCCCGAATGGACACCCGGCCTGGCCTACGTGCTGCCCGCCATGCTCGACCGCGTCGAGCCCATGCTCGGCCGCAGCGAGTGGGTGACCGGGCTGCGCCTGGCCGACCCGGAGGCCTCGCAGGTCGTCTCCCAGCGCGTGGTCGTCATGCTGGAGGACCGGCTCCAGCGCGTCTACACCTGGCGCGAGGTCAGGGCGGCCATGGAGCTGGACAACCGGCTGCTGGGCACGCTGCTGGCGCTGTTCGGCGTGGTCGGGCTCGTGGCCGCCGCGCTCGCGCTGGCCAACGCGGCCGGTGGCCGGGTGCTCGGCCAGCTCCGCGACCTGGCCACGCTCAAGTCCATGGGCTTCACCAGGGGCCAGGTCGCGCTGCTGCTGCTGGTCGAGCACGGCGCGCTCGGGCTGCTGGGCGTCGCGGTCGGCGCCCTGGCCGGCTGGAGCGTGATGGCGGCGATGCTCGGCGCGACCTCGGTGGCGCCGATCCCGGTGCTGGCCATCGTCGCGGGCACGGCCCTGGTGGTGCTGGCCGCCGTCGGGATCCCCGCCTGGCGGGGCGGCCGCACGCCGCCGATCCCCGACGTGCCCTCCGCGCCACCGCGCGGACACCTGTCCAGGCTGGCCCGGCTGGCCCTCCTCGTACGCCTCCCGCCCGCCCTCGTCCTGGGCACCAGAGACGCCTTCACCCGCCGGGTGCCGGCGTTCCTGACGGCGTTCGGCCTGGCCGTGCCGATGATGATGATCACCATCGGGCTCGGCGTGTGGGCCACGCTGGACAACTTCCTGGCCCACCCGGAGCAGGTGGGCCAGCACGCCGCCCTCTACGTCCGGCCGGGCAAGCTGGACGCCGTGGAGGCGGAGCGGGCCGTCCGGCGGGACAGGGACGTGGCCTCCGTCTACCCGGGCACCGACGTGAACGCGCTGGCACCGGGTGAGGCCCGTTCGGTCAGGGTGCGGGCGATCGGCAGCTCGACGCAGCCGTACCCGTTCCCCGTGGTCGAGGGCCGCATGTACACCCGTCAGGGCGAGGCGGTCGCCGGTCAGGGGCTGCTCGACCTGCTCGGGCTCAAGATCGGCGACCGGGTGCGGCTCACCGTGGGCGGCACCCCGCTGATCGTCCGGATCGTCGGCAGGACCGTCGAGCCCGAGCAGGACGGCGAGGTGCTCTCGGTGGGGCTCGACAGCCTGGCGGCCAAGGACTCGGTGCCGCCGGAGTTCTACGCGCTGGCACTCAAGCCGGGCGCCGACCGGGCCGAGGTGAGCGGCCGGCTGCTGGCCGAGTCGCGCGAGGGCCTGGACGTGCAGGCCGCGGTCAACCCGGCCGACCGGCTGGCGGTCATCAGGGTGGTGATCGTGGCGCTGATCGTCGTACTGACCCTGATCGGCCTGGCCAACCTGCTCACCGCCAGCGCGCTGGGCCTGCGCGACCACGCCTTCGACCTGGCCGTGCTCAAGGCCATGGGGCTGACCCCGCGCCAGGTCATGGCCACGCTCGTGACCGGCACGGGGTTGCTGGTGGTGCTGGGTGTGGGGGTGGGCGCCGCGGTGGGCGTGTCCGTCGTCACCTGGCTGATCGACCTGCAGGGTCACACCAGCGGCGTCGGCACGGGCATCGGCCGCGCGCCGTCGCCGATGACGCTGACGGTGGCCGTGCTGGTTGCCGTGGGCACGGCCCTCGCCGTCGCGCTCATCCCGGCGCGCCGCGCGGCCCGTGCCCAGGTGCCCGTCACCTCTCGCTGAGGGTCTCCGGCTTCTTCAGCGCGAACCAGTAGAAGCCGTGCCCCGGCAGCGTGAGCAGGTAGGGCAGCTCCCCGATCGACGGGAAGGGCACCCCGCCCCGCGCCTCGACCGGCGTCATGCCCTCGAAGCGGCGCAGGTCCAGCTCCACCGGTTGCGGGAACTTCGACAGGTTGTTCACGCACAGCATCACGTCGTCGCGGTCCTCGCGCACGTACGTGAGCACGCTCGGGTTCGACGACCACATTTCCGTGTACGCCCCGATGCCGAACACCGGGTGCCTGCGCCGGATCTCCAGCATCTTGCGGGTGAAGTGCAGCAGCGACCCCTCGTGGCGCTGCTGGGCCTCCACGTTGACCGCCTGGTAGCCGTAGATCGGGTCCATGACGGCCGGCAGGTAGAGGCGGCCCGGGTCCGCCGAGGAGAACCCGGCGTTGCGGTCGGGGCTCCACTGCATCGGCGTGCGGACCGAGTCGCGGTCCTCCAGCCAGATGTTGTCGCCCATGCCGATCTCGTCGCCGTAGTAGATCACCGGCGAGCCCGGCAGCGACAGCAGCAGCGCCGTGAACAGCTCGATCCGGTCCCGGTCGTTGTCCAGCAGCGGGGCCAGGCGCCGGCGGATGCCCAGGTAGGCCCGCATGCGCGGGTCCTTGGCATATTCCTTGTGCATGTAGTCGCGCTCTTCCTCGGTCACCGTCTCGAGCGTGAGCTCGTCGTGGTTACGCAGGAAGATGCCCCACTGCGCGGTCTCCGGCAGCTTGGGCGTGAGCGACATGATCTCGGAGATCGGCTCGCGGGTCTCCTTCTTGACCGCCATGTAGATGCGCGGCATCAGCGGGAAGTGGAAGGCCATGTGGCACTCGTCGCCGCCCGTGGTGGGGTCGCCGAAGTATTCGACCACGTCCTCCGGCCAGCCGTTGGCCTCGGCCAGCAGCACCCGGTCGGGGTAGAGGCGGTCCACCTCCGCGCGGATCTTCTTCAGGTACGCGTGCGTCTCCGGCAGCCCGGCGCACGCGGTGCCCTCGCGCTCGAACAGGTAGGGGACCGCGTCCAGCCGGAAGCCGTCGATGCCCAGGTCCAGCCAGAACCGCAGCACCTCCAGCATGGCCTCCTGCACCGCCGGGTTGTCATAGTTCAGGTCCGGCTGGTGATGGAAGAAACGGTGCCAGTAGTACTGCTTGCGCACCGGGTCGTAGGTCCAGTTGGACTCCTCGGCGCCGATGAAGATGATCGGCGCGTCGGGATAGCCACCGGGGTGGTCGGACCACACGTAGAAGTCGCCGAACGGCCCCTCGGGGTCGTGCCGGGACGCCTGGAACCAGGGGTGCCGGTCACTGGTGTGGTTCATCACGAGGTCGGTGATGATCCGCAGGCCACGCTCGTGCGCCGCCTCGATCAGTTGGACGAAGTCTCCCAAGTCCCCAAAATCCGGGAGGATCTTCATATAGTCCGAAATATCGTAGCCGCCGTCGCGCAGCGGCGACTCGTACAAGGGCAGCAGCCACAGGCAGTCCACGCCGAGCCACTCGAGGTACCCGAGCTTCTCGATGAGACCGCGCAGGTCGCCGGTGCCGTCGCCGTTGGAGTCCTTGAACCCCCGGACGAGAACCTCGTAGAACACCGCCCGCTTGTACCAGGCCGGATCTTCCGAGACGAAGGCCTCGGAGATCGGCTCCGGCGTTGGGGATGCGTTGATCATGATGTCGCTCACAGGAAGAGATGTGGGCAGGACGAAGTCACCGGTTGCCCCGGCGTTGTTATCTGGTGACCGCGCCGCGTGGAGTCGTCATCCCTGCGAACTCCATGCCCTCGAACGAGACCGGATTTGTGATCTGGTGCCCGTTTGTGCGGCGCTTACGGGCCGAACACTACCAGCCCGTTGGCTTTCCGGAACCCGCTTCTGCTGTGCGACGGTTAATACCCGCGAGATCCGTATGTAATCGCCCTGTTACCCAGAGTTCACTAAAAAGGTGTGGCCAGGTCCGAGAGGTCGTTCTCGAAGTCGTTCAGCCAGAGCCCGAACAGCACCAGACCGCGCACCCAGAAGCGGTCGTTCCACCCGTTGAACCTGGTCAGGGCGTCCGGCCCGCCGGCGACCACCTCGTGCAACTCGTCCGACAACAACCCCGGCACGCGGTTCACCAAGGTCTCCAGCATGCGGTGCGAATAATTTCGGGCAGGCCCCGCCGTTGACCGCAGCGGCACCCGCTGAAGGGGCTGCTTGATGACATTCGTGGACGGCAGCGCGGCGACGCGGGGATTGGCCGCGTGCAGCACCTCGCGGTAGAAGCGGCCCTTGTCCTTGCGCGCCACGCCGACGGAAAGCGCGGCGTCGAAGAACTCCGGATGGATGAACGGCGCCGCGAACGACGCCTCGGGCCCCACCAGGTTGACCGCCGAGCGCGCGATGCCCCGCACGGTCCTGGTGTGCAGCACCGACAACGACAGCTCGGCCCGGTGCCCGTGGAGCATGGAGGTGGCGGCCGCGAACTGCTCGCGTACGGTCTCCTCCATCCACTGCGCCGCGGCCTTGGACAGGAACGGCTGCGCGGGCTGCCCGAGCGACAGCGAGGCCAGCACGGCCGCGGAGCGCTCGGCCTGCGTCCTGGCCTCCAGCGCGGCCCCGCTGACCATGAAGTTCTTCAGCAGCGGCCCGCCGGCCAGCCCGTCCACCAGGATCCGGCCCGCGCCGTGCACCTCCTTGGCGAAGGGGGCGTACCAGGCGTGGTGCGGCGTCAGGTATTCGAGCCGGCGCGCCACCTCCACCGCGTCGGCCGGGTAGTCGGCGGCGTCCTGGGTGATCACCCGGTGCGGGATGCCCAGCTCCCTGGTGATCGACCTGGCGAACGCGATGTCGGTGTCGGTGCCGTCGTCGGGGCTGGTCGTCCACGACTCCACGTCCGCCCCACGCGCCTTGGCGACGCTCGCCAGCAGCCGCGAGTCGTAGCCGCCGCTGACCGGCACCAGCAGCTTGCGCCCGTCGTAGTCGTCGTAGACGCGGTGCAGCAGCTCGACGATCTCCCCGGGGCTGATCCACGCCTCATAGGGCTCGGTACGCAGCCAGCGCGGCAGCCTTCGCTCGGTGGCCACCCGGTCGTGCTCGAACACCAGCGCGCTCGATCCCGGCAGCCGCCTGACCCCGGTGTACGGGGTCGCCTCGCCCAGCGGGAACGTCACCTGGAGGATCGAGGCCCACGCCGACCAGTCGATCTCGATGGGCACGAGGCTCAGCAGGGGCTGGATCAGGGACGAGAAGTAGACCGCGTCGCCGTGGTGCACGTAGTAGACGTCCACCAGGCCCAGCGCGCCCGTGTGCAGCGTCACCCGCCGCCCGTCGCCGATCAGCCCCGGCGTCTCGTACGTCTCCGCGATGGAGATCCACTCGTCGGCGGCCTTGGGCCTGCGCTCGCCCCAGGCGAACGCGAACGACCCGTCGGCCCGCTGGTAGGGCGGCAGCGGCGTGGAGCTGAACAGCGCCGCCTCGGCCGTCTGCAACGCCGGACGGACCTTTGGCCCGGCGGCGGTCAGCTTGCCGAGCATGGCGGTGTCGATCCGGCCGAGAGCGCCACAGATGTAGGGCCTTACGTTGAACTGCACCGGATCTCATCCCTTCGAGACGCTTCCCGCAAAAGAGTATCCTTTGCCGGGCTGAGAGAGCGGAGGTCCACTTGTCTACTGAGCTTGAGAGCACGCGCAGGGCGTTGCGGGAGGCCATCTCCCAGGCCGGGCGTGCCGCGGAGCTGGCCAGGCTGCTGGACGCCGCGCAGGCCAGGCTGGCCGCGGCCGAGCAGAGCGCGGAGGAGGCCAGGACACTGGCCGAGCAGCTCAGCGAGGCCGAGGAGCGGCTCGAGGCCGAGCAGGCCGCCGCCGACAGGCTGCGCAAGGAGCTGGCCGAGCAGCGCTTCCAGGCCGAGGTGGCCAACTGGAAGCTGTCCTCCATCAAGGTCGCCCGCTGGAACCGCCTCGGCGACGCCATCAAGAGCGGCAAGAGCAACCCGGTGCGGCTGGCCAGGGGCCTCAGGGGCGCCGCCAAGCCGGTCAAGCGGCCCACCGCGCCCAAGCGCAGGCCCGTGGCCGCCGCCAAGGCCAAGGAGGAGCGCCCCGGGGCTGCGTTCCAGGCCACCAGCACCACCAGGACGCTCGGGGGCGCCTCGTTCAAGCTCAAGCCGTTCCGGGTGCCGACCGGCCCCAACACGCGCCCGCACCTGACGGCCGCGGTGATCGCCGACCCGCACGTCGAGGCGCTGCTGCGCTACGAGTGGCGGCAGACGACCGGCTTCACGCCCCGCGACTTCTTCAGGGTGCTCCCTCTTGAGGTGCCCCACCTGCTGGTCGTCGAGTCCGTCACGCAGGGCCCGTGGGCCGAGGAGATCACCGGCGAGCCGGGCGAGGGCCTCAGGGCGCTGCTGGCCTGGTGCGCCGAGCGCGGCATCCGCACGGTCTTCTGGCACACGCAGGGCGACGTGGCCGCGTACGCCGCGGCGGCCGAGCTGTTCGAGCACCGCTTCACCACGGACATGACCGTGGCCTGGCCGCGGCTGCAGTTCGGGGTGCAGCCCCGGGTGCACAACCCGCTGCCGCTGGCCGGGGGGCGCATCGATCGGGTGCTCACGCTCGACCAGCTCCTGCCCGGCCACCTGTCCTACCCCGACGTGCTGACCTCCTACCGCTGGCCCGCCGCCGCCGACTGCCCGCCGGGCACGCCCCAGTGGCGGCTGACCGAGATCGCCGCCTGCGGCACGCCCATCGGCACCGAGGCGGACTCGCGGCGGGCGCACGTGGCGCTGCGGCGGGCGTACTCGATCGGGACGATGAGCGAGCGCATCGACGAGCTGCTCGACGCGATCGGCCTGCCCAGCGCGCGCGCCACCCTCAACACCTCCGTGATGCTGCCGATCCTCGACCCCTACCTGATGGAGCACGCGCTCGCGCAGGTCGCCAGGCAGTCGGGCGTCGACCAGCTCATCGTCATCGGGCCGCCGGAGGCGGAGCTGCGCGCCCGCGACGTGCTGCCGGACGTGGAGGTCGTCTACCGCCGTCCGCCGGCCGGGATGACCGAGGGCGCGATGCTCAACGCGGGCATCGACCTGTGCGAGGCCGACCTCGTGGCGGTCATGGACCCGCGCGACGTCTACGGCCCCCACTACCTGTCGGACCTGCGCCGGGCGTTCCTGTTCAGCACCGCCGACATCGTCGGCAAGGCCGCCTTCTACGCCCACCTGCGCAAGCCCCAGGCCACGCTGCTCAAGCAGCCGGACGCCGAGTACTCCTACCTCCCGGAGATCGCCGGCGCGACCCTGCTGGCCAGGCGTAACGCCCTGCGGGAGCTCGGCTTCGCCGACCTCACCGAGGGCTGGGACGAGGTGCTCATGCGGCAGTGCCGCACGGACGGCATCAAGGTCTTCTCGGCGGACCGGTTCGGCTACGTACGGGTGCGCGACGAGGACCGCTGGCTCCTGGGCGCGGCCCACCTGGTCGAATACGGTTCCGCGGAGCCGCACGCGCTCATCTAGGGTCGTCTCCGTGACGCCTGGGGAGCTGGCCGAGGTGCTGGGGGAGCCGCCCGTGCCCGAGGGGACGTGGGAGCGGGAGGCCCGGTATGTGTCGGCGGTCCCCCTGCGGCGGCGCGTCCCCGCGGAGCCGCTCGCCGAGCGGGTGCGGGCGCTCGACGGGGTGGCCTCCGTGGAGGTGCGGGGCAAGGGGTTCCTGCGGATCGTGGTGACCGAGCCCGGGGAGCTCCTGGAGGAAGAGCCCGTACGCGTGCCCTTCGAGCCCGGGTGGCCGGACTTCCCGCGCACCTGGGACAACCCCGGGTTCGTGGTGCGCTACGGGCACGCGCGGGCTTGCGCCGTGCGGCGGTGGGCGCGGCAGCTGGGGGTGCCGGAGGCCGGGTTCCGGCCCGGGTTGCTGGACGATCCGTGCCACCGGCGGGTGCTCAGGGTGCTGGCCGAGCTGCCGGGGCGGCTGGGCAGCAGGGAGCCCGGCTGGGAGAGTTACCTCCTGCGGCTGGCGCTGGCGTACCACGACGCCCATGAGCGGGCCTCCGCCGTGCCGGTCGGGGACGAGGAGCCGGGGCCCGTGCACACCGCGCGCGTGCGGCTGGCGCGGGTGGTGGGCGACGTGCTGCCAGGGCCCGATCGCTTGTGATAGATCACAAAATATTCGGCCAAACGGCGAAAAAGCGTAAAAATATCCCTTCGTGGGCTTGATCGCGTCTCGATACGTGGGCACGCGGTCATGGCGTACTGGCGCTTCCGATAGCCTCGATCGGGTGAGTCGATTCGCCCATCCCGCCGGGGACCGGCACGCCGAGATGCTGCCCCACGAGCGCCCGCCGCTGGCGCCCGCCGACCTCAACCGGATCAACCCCGCGATCTGGCCCCGAACGTCGACCCGGACCGATGGCTCGCTCACGGTCGGCGGCGTGGACGTGCGCGACCTGGCCCGCGACCACGGCACGCCGCTCTACGTCGTAGACGAGGACGACGTGCGCTCGCGCATGCGCGACTACGCCACGGCGTTCGCCGGCTCCGAGGTCCACTACGCCGGCAAGGCGTTCCTGTGCAAGGAGATCGTGCGCTGGCTGCAGGACGAGGGCCTCGGGCTCGACGTCGCCAGCAGCGGCGAGCTGGCGGTCGCGCTGAGCGTCGGCTTCCCGCCCGAGCGCATCACCATGCACGGCAACAACAAGTCGGTGGCCGAGCTCCGCAGGGCGCTGGAGGCCGGGGTCGGGCACATCGTGGTCGACTCGTACGACGAGATCGCCAGGCTGGGCTACCTCGCCGAGGAGCACGGCAAGCGGCCCAAGGTCATGATCAGGGTGACCACCGGGGTCGAGGCGCACACGCACGAGTTCATCGCCACGGCCCACGACGACCAGAAGTTCGGGCTGTCGCTGAGCACGGGGGCGGCGGCGGAGGCCGTACGCCGGATCCTGGCCCTGCCGCAGCTCGAGCTCGTCGGCCTGCACTCGCACATCGGCTCCCAGATCGTCGACACGGCCGGGTTCGAGGTGGCCGCGCGGCGGCTGGCCACGCTGCTCGTCCAGATCAAGCAGGAGCACGGCGTGGTGCTGCCCGAGCTCGACCTCGGGGGCGGCTACGGCATCGCCTACGTCGAGGGCGACGAGGCGCCCGACATCAAGGAGCTGGCCGACGGCCTGCGCGAGATCGTCACCAAGGTGTGCGAGGACGAGGGCCTGCCCGTGCCCCGCCTGACCGTCGAGCCGGGCCGCACGATCGTCGGCACCGGCGGCATCACCCTCTACGAGGTCGGCACGATCAAGGACGTCGAGGGCCTGCGCACCTACGTGAGCGTCGACGGCGGCATGAGCGACAACGTGCGCACGGCGCTCTACGGCGCCGAATACACCGCCGTGCTGGCCAGCCGCGCCAGCGACGCAGCGCCCATGCTCAGCCGCCTGGTCGGCAAGCACTGCGAGAGCGGCGACATCATCGTGCGGGACTTCCACCTGCCCGCCGACCTGGCCCCCGGTGATCTCATCGCCGTGGCCGCGACCGGCGCCTACTGCCGCTCGCTGGCCAACAACTACAACTACCTGCCCAGGCCCGCCGTGGTCGCCGTCTCCGGCGGCGTCTCGCGCGTGATCGTGCAGGGTGAGACCGAGGACGACTTGTTGAGGGGGCAGCTGTGAAACCGCTGAAAGTGGCCCTGCTGGGCTGCGGCGTCGTCGGCTCGCAGGTCATCAGGCTCATGCACGAGCAGGCCGACGACCTGGCCGCCCGCGTCGGCGCTCCCCTGGAGCTGGCCGGGGTGGCCGTGCGCCGGCTGGGCCGCAAGCGCGACGTCGAGGTCGACCCCGCCCTGCTGACCACCGACGCCGAGTCCCTGGTCACCCGCGACGACATCGACATCGTGATCGAGGTCATCGGCGGCATCGAGCCCGCCCGCTCGCTCATCGTCGCCGCCCTGTCCAGGGGCAAGTCGGTGGTCACCGCCAACAAGGCGCTGCTGGCCGAGGACGGCGCCACCCTGCACGAGGCGGCCAGGAACGGCAAGGGCGACCTCTACTTCGAGGCCAGCGTGGCCGGGGCCATCCCGCTCCTGCGCCCCCTGCGCGAGTCGCTGGCCGGCGACCGCGTCAAGCGGGTGCTCGGCATCGTCAACGGCACTACCAACTACATCCTCGACAAGATGGACTCCACGGGCGCGTCCTTCACCGACGCCCTGGAGGAGGCCCAGACGCTCGGTTACGCGGAGGCCGACCCGACGGCCGACATCGAGGGCTTCGACGCCGCCGCCAAGGCCGCCATCCTGGCCGGGCTCGCCTTCCACAGCCGCGTGCGCGCCGAGGAGGTGCACCGGGAGGGCATCACCGAGATCACCGCCACCGACGTGGCCTCGGCCAAGGCCATGGGCTACGTCATCAAGCTGCTGGCCATCTGCGCCCGCTCCGACGACGGCCGCTCGTTCGGGGTGCGGGTGCACCCGGCGATGATCCCGCGCTCGCATCCGCTGGCGGGGGTGCGCGAGGCGTACAACGCGGTCTTCGTGGAGGCGGAGTCGGCGGGCCAGCTGATGTTCTACGGCAAGGGCGCCGGCGGCGCCCCCACGGCCTCGGCCGTGCTCGGCGACCTGGTGGCCGTCGGCCGCAACCGCCTGGCCGGGACGCGCGGTCCCGAGGAGTCGACCTACGCGGACCTGGCGGTGCACCCCATGGGCGAGACCGTCACGCGCTGCCACGTGGCCCTCGACGTGGCCGACAAGCCGGGCGTGCTGGCCCGGGTGGCCGACCTGTTCGCCAAGCACGACGTGTCGATCCAGACCGTCCGCCAGGAGGGCCACGGCGACGACGCCCAGCTCGTCATCGTCTCCCACCGCGCCACGGACGCCGCGCTGTCGGCGACCATGGAGGGCCTGCGCGAGCTGGACATCGTCCGCGCGGTGGCGAGCGTGATGCGCGTGGAGGGCGACGAATAGCCGATTGACTTCGGAATTAGTTCCGAAGTAGCGTTTGCCGCGTGACTACGCCGACGGTTCCCTTCAGCGATCTCTCCAAGCATTCCAAAGAAGTCGCCGAGACCGTCTCGCGCGTGCGTCGAGTACACATCAGGCGGCGTGACGGCGAGGACCTCTACCTCACGACCGCCCAGCACGACCGGGAGAGGGAAGAGACCGCGAGCGTCGTGGCTCACTTGCTCGCGGCGCTCGTCATGAGCGACGAAGGAGCCCGTGCGGTGGAGCGCGCGCTCCCCGCCGTGTTCTCGTGGACCCGGCACCTCTCGGCCGGGGAACGACGGGAGTTCGTCCAGGATCTCGTGGACGCCACGAAGGATGCCGTGGATCTGGACGTCCATGCCACCCTGCACAGGGTCGTCGCGGAATGGCGGGCCACCGCCCGCATCCTGGCCGATCCCGCGCTGACCGCCCGGCTCACCCGGCCGCTGCCGGACGAGGACCACGGCGAGGTGCTCGCGCCGTGAGCCCGAAGCGAGGTGACGATGTGGCGCCTCCTTCGATCGGTGACGAATGGCGTCTCCGATTCGCCACGAACGAGGCGGCCAAAGGCTGGGCGGCGCTGTGCGCGGAGGCCTCCGGAAACACCCGCCGCTGTTTCGAGGCTCTGCGGAGCGACCCCCTCGCCACGGACAATCCGGACCGGCAACATCGGCTCCGCGGCCGGCTGGCCGTGGCGAATCTCGGCGGACGCGACCTTCCGCAATGGGAGTGCGAGGTGACCTCCGGCGGGCGAGTGAGGTATCTGGTCGATGCTCAACGGCGAACCGTGCATCTCGTCCATGCCTCCACCCGGCACCCGAAGGACACCGACGTATCGGGCTAGTTGTCGGGGAAGGCCAGGTTGCGGACGCGGCGGACGGCTCGTCTGAGCACCGTGCGGTTCTGCTCCCTGGCCAGCCGGACCGCCTCCCGGCGCCAGGCCTCGGCCTTCTCGCGCCACCGTGCCGCGTCCCGGCCGTTCTTGCCCGCCTCCCGGCGCAGCTGCGCGAGCTCGGCCCTGAGCGCGGCCGTGCGCTTGCGGTAGAGGGCGATCTCCTTCTGGTGCGCGGCGGTGAGCTGGGCCAGCTCCGACGGGGGCCGCTTGCGCGGCGGGTACAGGGCCGGGCGGCGCCTGACGCCCCACGTCTCCCTGTCCACCCATTCCACCCCGAACAAGGCGTCGATGACGTCGTCCGGGTGGTCGCCGGGCCCGGAGACCAGCGCGGCTCGGGAGAGGGCCGCCGTGCGGTCCAGGCGGGCCGCGGTCACGCCGGCTTCGGCCGTCTCCTCCAGGGCGACGCAGAGCGTGCCCAGGTCGTGCTCCTCCATGTGCTCCACCAGCCGCTCCACCGTGTCCTTCGCCACGACCCAGCCGGGCGGGACCGACAGGCGGAACGGGGCGGTGCCGGGGAGGGGGCCAGGGAGGGGGCCGGGAGATGTGCGGAGGTGGACGCGGGGGTCGTGGTCGAAGGAGGCGTGGATGAGGCGCAGGTCCAGGAGGGGGTCGCCGAGCGGGGAGCGGCGGCCGGCGGTCAGCGAGTCCCACGGGCCGATGACGGTGACCCGGACGTCCGGGAGCGAGCCGGCCAGCAGGGAGTCCACCGTCGCCCGCACGTCCTCGTACGAGCCCGCGGGCACCGTCACCTCCACGTACGGCACCAGCCACTGCCGCCCCGGGTCCGTACGCAGGTAGCGCCGGTACGGCACCCGGTCGGCCACGTACGGATCGTTGTACCGCTTCAGCGCCTGGAAGTCGCGCATCGCCGTGGGCAGCCCGACGTGCCACGCCCTGGACTCCGGGTCGGGGACGTACACCGCGCCGGCCTGCGTGAGCCGATACCCCAGCTCGGTGTCCTCGGCCAGCACCAGGGACGTGTCCATGCCGCCGATCGAGCGCAGCAGCGCCGCCGGGTACGACACCGTGGCCCCCACGTGGATCCGCGTGGCCAGCGAGCTCGGGGCGGTGCGCAGGCCGTCGTGGTCGTGGATGATCTGCTCGGCCCAGTCGTGGCGGTGCGGTGAGAGGGGGAAGAGCTCGCCCTCGGCGCCCGACTCCAGCGCCCGCACGACCCGCTCCTGCGTGGGGAGGGGCCCGTCGGCCGCGGTGAAGTCGATCCAGCCGAGCGCCACCACGTACGGGGCCAGGTGGTGCCACCGTAGCTGGGCCTCGACGTGCTGCCGGTGCGGCACCATGTCGGCGTCCAGCACGAAGACGACTTCGCCGGTCGCCGCGTCGAGCCCCGCCTGCACCGCCCAGGCGCGCCCCCATCCGCCCGGCGGGCTGGAGATCAGCTTCGTCCGGGCGGGGACGATCTCGGGCAGGCGCAGCGGTGTGGTGCTGCCGTCGTCCACGACGATGACGTCGAGGAGGTGCTCGGGATAGCTCTGCGCCGACAGCGCCGCCAGCGTCAGGTCCAGGGTCTCCTGGCGGTCGTGGGCGGGGATGACGACGGTGACCGTGAGCGTGGGCTCCCAGCCGCCGAGGGCGGGCGGGATGAGGATGCCGTAGTCCTGGCGGCGGATGCGTGGCACGCCGGTCATGCTCGCCGGCTCCCGTCCAGGGCCATCAGGGCGTTCGGCCGGAAGCCGCGCCACTGCCGCCTGTTGCGCTGCAGGAACGTCCCGATCGGCTCCTGCCAGGTGTGGTTGGCCGCCGGACCCCTGCGCAGGATGTAACCCAGCCCGTGCGTACGGTAGATCTGCCCGCCCGCCGCCTGCAGCGCCTCCTGGAACTGCGTGTCGACCGAGCGCCGCAGCGGCCGGAACCCGCCCACCGCCTGGAACGCCGAGCGCTCGACCAGGATCGTCCCGCCGGCCACGAAGCTGGTGATCTGCTCGGTGACCTGGCTGCGATGCACGGTGACGTCGATGGAGGACAGGTAGACGAACTCCGGCACCGTGCCGACCACCTGGGCCCCCGAGTACGAATGCGCCAGCAGCAGATCGGCCAGGAAGTCGGGCCCGTACCAGTCGTCGTCGTCCATCTTCAGCAGGAACGACCCCGAGGCCTTGGCGGCGGCGAGGTTTAGCACCTCGCCGAAGACGTCCTGGCGGTCGGCCTCGAACACGGTCAGCGGCCCGTCGTAGGCGGCGATCGCCGCCGCCACGTCCGGATGCCCCTTCGGCACGCCGTGCAGGGCGAGGATGACCTCAAGACGGGCGTCGCGCTGCCGGGCGACCTGCTCCAGGGCGAACGACACCATGTCGGTGCGCCGGGTGGCCAGCAGCACCGAGGTGAGCGGGGGAGCGGGGGCCGGGGCGCCGAGCTGTTCCCAGCGGGCCGCCACCCCATGGGTGCGCAGGGCCGCGCGGCGCAGGCGGATGCTGTGCTCCTCGCGCCGGAGCTCGTCGGAGAGGTCGGGGGTGAGCGTGAGCAGCTTGACCAGGTCCTCCCCGAGCGCGCCCGCCCATCGCGGCACCTCCTCGGCCACCAGCGGCACCCCGGCGGCGGCCAGCCCGGTCAGCACCCGTACGGCCGCCAGCGGGCCGCTGTGCGCGTGCCGCCAGTCCACCTCGACGCCGCGGATCTGCCGCAGCCTGGCCACGTCCGCGTCGGTGACCCCGCCCGACTCGGCGAACGACGTCACGACCTTCCCCTCCAGCAGCACCGACCAGCGGCCGTCACGCTCGGCCAGGGACGCCATGCCGCGGGAGGGCGTGGTCACGAAGCCCTGAGGGTTCACCAGCCGCTCGTCCACGGGCGGGATCATGGAGGGCTCGCCGAGCACGTCGGGGTCGGCCAGCGGCGAGCCGGCCATCCCGGGCCGCCCGAGGCGTTCCCAGCTCGCGGCCTGCAGCGTCGGCCGCTCGATGGGCGTCTCGTCGCCGGCCCACTCGACGTCCCCGTCGGCCGGCTCGCCGCCGGTGAGCTCCCCGGCGTCCGGCGGGACGGGCAGAGCGTCAGGGGAGGACGCGAGGGTACGCAGCACCATGTCGCTGCCCGGCGCGCCCACCCGCTCGGGAACGGGCCCGCCCACCTCAGAGGGCGTCGCGTTCGGGTCTCCCGGCCGCCAGTCGGCCGCCCCCACGCCCGCGATCGCCGCGGCCGGGGCCGCGATGACGTCCAGGCGGTGCCCGGCGAACGCCCGGGCCGTGGCGGTCACCGTACGCCCGGCGGGCGTTTCCGCGGAGAAGCGCGCGTCCACCACCCAGACCCGGTTCTTCGGCCGGTACACCCGCAGATCCGTCAGCGACCGCCACCGGTGCGCCGGGGTGGGCGTGGGCACGGGCGCCGGGTGCGAGGGCGGCGTGTCGAGCACGGCCACCACCACCCGCTCGGCCTGCGGCAGCAGCTTGTGCAGCGTGGCGATCCTGCGCAGGTCGGCGGGGGTCTTGGCGAGGACGAGGACCTCGCGGGAGCGCTCGGGCTCGGCCGGCGGCTCCAGCAGGTCGCGATCCAGGTCCACCACGTCGGCCCGGTCGCCGGAGTACAGGGGCGCGACGTCGTCGATCCCGGCGAAGAACACGCGCGCCGCGGGCAGCTCCGCCAGCAACCGGCTGATCACCCGGTGCTCCGCAGATGGCGGATGATCGAGCTCAGGGCGCCGCCGCGGTCCTGGTCGTCCGGCTGCTCGGAGGCGGCCGTGAGCCGTTCGACCTCGGCCGTCAGCTGTTCCACCCGGGTCCGCAGCTCCTTGACCTCGCCCAGCCGCTGCCCGGCCAGCGCCCGCCACTTCGCGGGCTCGCCGGCCAGCGGCTCGGCCTCCTCCGCCATCGCGAACTCGTACTCGGCGCCGCTCACCCACTCCGACCCGAACAGCTCGTCCACCAGGTCGTCTGCGCTCCCGGGGAACAGCGCGGCGCGGGCGAAGGCGGCCGTGCGCTCCAGGCGGGCGGTCTCGACGCCGCCCGGGCCCTCGGCGAGCGCCACGGAGACCAGGCCGAGCAGGTCCTTGTCGGCGTGCCGGACGAGCCGGGCGAGCGTGTCGGCGCCCAGCACCCATCCGGCGGGCACGGTCAGCAGGAAGGGGGCGGGCGCGGCGGAGACGGGTACGCTCTCCGCGAACTCGACCCGGGGCTCGTGAACGTAGTGATTGTGCAGGAGTCGCAGCTCCAGCATGGGATCGTCGAGGTTGGCGCGGCGCTCGCCGGTCAGCTTGCCCCAGGGGCCCACGAGCGTGACGGCCGCGTCGGTGAGCGTGCCCGCGAGTGCGGAGTCCACGGTCGCGCGCGTCTCCTCGTACGCGGTGGCGGCCACCGCGACCCGCACGTACGGGACGAGCCAGGTGCGGCGGGGATGCCGGCGCAGCCAGCGCAGATCCGGGATCAGGTCACCGAGGTAGGACCAGTTGTGCCGGTGCACCTCCTTCTCCCGCAGCATCACGGTGGAGGGCCCGACGTGCCACGCCCTGGCCTCCGCGTCGGGGATGAACACCGCCCCCGCCTGGGCCAGCCGGTATCCGAGCTCGGTGTCCTCGGCCATGTTGAGCGAGGTGTCCACGCCTCCGGCCGCGCGCAGCAGGTCGGCGCGCACGGAGGAGGAGGCCCCCGTGTGCTGCAGGTACGCGCTCGTTCCCGCGTCCTTGAGCCTCCTGGTGGACTCCAGGGTCTTCCTCGTGTACTCCGACTGGACGCCCTCCTCACCCGGCGCGTCCACGAACCGGGTGTCGCCGATCACCACCGCGTGGTCGATCAGGTGGTGCCAGCGCATGTGCGCCTCGAGGTGGTCGTCGGCCAGGATCATGTCGGAGTCGAGCCAGTGGATCACGTCGCCGGTGGCCGCGAGCTGGCCGGTCTGCCGGGCCGCGCCGCGCCCCCACCCGTCGGTCACCCGTACGACCCGCGCCCCCGCGAGCTCGATCGGCGGCTCGCTGCCGTCGTCGGCGACGATCACCTCGACCAGCTCGGCCGGGTACGTCTGCCGGGCCAGCGCCGGGACCGTACGCCGCAGCGCGTCCGCGCAGTCGTAGGCCGGGATGACCACGGACACGCGCAGCGAGGGCTGCCACGCGCCCAGCGCGGGTGGCCGCAGCACGCCGTAGTCGTTGTGCCTGACCCGCGTCATACGCGGTCCTTGGCCAGGGCGCGGACCTCCTCGCGCAGCTCCTCCACCTCGCGCGCCCGGGCCATGGCGTTCACCCGGTCCTCGCCGAGGGAGGCCAGGATGGCGCCGAGGTCGTCGGCCCGCCGCGCGGCGGACTCCTCGACGGCCTGCACCAGCACGTCCAGCCGGGTCTCGATGTTCTTGAGCACGGTGGTGGTCCGGACCAGCTCGGCCTCGTGCTTCTTGATCCGCAGATCGATCCGCTGGGTCTTCCCGTCGAGGCGGCGCACGGTGAGGAAGAGCAGAGCCAGCGCAGCCAGCGAGACCAGGAACGCCACCGCGGTCGCCGCCGCGCCGAACGTGATCAGGTCGGCGAGCACGAGGAGCGCGAGCACGCCGAGGGCCAGTGCTGCGAGGGGTGCGGCGGTCGCTGCCAGTCGGCGGGGCGAGAGCATCCGCGCATACCTTTCGTAGATCACGACGAGTAGGACATTGGAGGCGTCACGGACATCTGGGGATTATTGACAGCTTAATAAACATCGGCAACTACCGTGCCATAAGTTCCTGAAGGATCGCCGGGAATCTTGAGCCCCGCGACCTGCATCGCCGGGCCTGCCGAATCTGGCGCCCGCGCCTACCAGTCAGTAAAACGGGCGTAAGGTAGGCGCCGGTCGAGTCCCAAGCGATCGAGGAGCGCACCCACCCATGTCCGTCACCCCTTGCGGCTTCGCGCGTACGCCGGGGAAGGGGCTGGCCCGGCTGCACTGGGCCGGCGCCGGCTGGGCGGTCGACGGCCGGCCGCCGGACGTGCCCGAGCTGCGCCCGCTGCGCGGCCTGGAGGTCGAGTGGCCCGACGCCCGCGTGCCGCTCGACGGCCTGCTGGCCCTGGCCGCCGCCGGGGTGCCGATGACGGCCGACCGCGCCGCGCCCTGGGTGCCCGGCGACCTCGCCGCGCTGCTCACCGACCGCGACTGGCTCGGCCACGCCGCCGACGGCACCGCGCGTTCGGTGGCCGACCTGCGCCGCGAGGAGCACAGCGTACGGCTGCGCCGCCTGGCCCACCCCGCCGCCACTCCGCAGGTCAGCATCGTCATGGCCAGCAAGCGGCCGGGCCTCGTCGGCGCGGCCCTGGCCCAGATGGAGCGCCAGCGGGACGTCGCGGCCGAGGTGTTACTGGGGCTGCACGGGGTGGCCTTCGAGCAGGTACGCGCGGCGGTCGAGTCCTGCTCGCTGCCCGTGAGGTGGGTCGAGGCGCCCGCGTCGGTGCCGTTCGGCGAGGTGCTCAACCGGGCCGCGGCGCCGGCGAGCGGCGACTGCCTGGTGAAGTGGGACGACGACGACTGGTACGGCCCGCGCCACCTGGCCGACCTGTTCATGGCCCTGTCGTACGCCGGGGCCGACGTGGTGGGCACGACCGCCGAGTTCTTCTACCTGGAGCCGCTGAAGGCGACGATCAGGCGGACGACGTTCGCGAGCGGGGCGAGCTATCCGAGCGAGGTCTGGGCCGATCACGTGGCCGGCGGAACGATCATGATTCCCCTGGCGAAATTTCGTGAAATAGGCGGATTTCCTGAGTTGCCGCGGGCAGTCGATCTCGAATTCCTGAAAGCGGCGAAAAAGGCGGAGGCCCGCATCTACCGGACCCACGGACTCGGCTACGTCCTGCGCAGAGGGCTCAGCGGCGACCACACCTGGCAGCTGCCCTTGGCCCACTTCGTCAAGGTGGCCGCCAACCAGTGGCGCGGCTTCCGCCCGAGCCTGCTCATGGAAGCCGCATGACCACAGGCGGCGGCCACCCGAGGGTGCGCGGCAACGACTACCGGCCGCTCGCACCCGGGGAGCGCTTCACCCCGCGGTTGACGGTCAGCGTCGTGATCCCCGCCTACGGGGGCCAGGACAAGCTCGACCTGGTGCTCGCCGCGCTGGCCAGGCAGACGTACCCGGCCGAGCTGGTCGAGGTGATCGTCGTCGACAACGGCACCGAACCCCCGCTGCGCCTGCCCGCCACCCGCCCGGCCGCCACCCGGCTGATCGTCTGCCCCGTGCCGGGCCGCGCCGCCGCCCGCAACGCCGGCCTGGCCGAGGCCACCGGCGACGTCATCCACTGGCTCGACTCCGACGTGGTCCTCACCCCCGGCGCGATCGAGGCCCACATGCGCTGGCACCACGCGGCCCCGTACCTGGTGGTCACCGGCTGGATCCGCTTCACCGACGCCGACGTGCCCGCCGAGCTGCCCGACGACCTGGAGAAGGCGTTCGAGCCGGCCGAGCCGCACTCCTGGATCGTGGACCTGGTCGAGCGCACCGACGGGCTCACCGACAACCCCCAGCGCCCCTTCAGCCTGCACGTCGGGGGCGCGACCTCGGTCAGCGCGCGGCTCGTCGAGGCGGCCGGGCCGATGGACGACGAGCTGATCCTCGGCCAGGACACCGAGATGGGCTACCGGCTGTGGCAGGCGGGGGCGGTCTTCGTCCCCGAGCCGTCGGCCCGCGCCTACCACCTCGGGCCGACGATGCGCATGCGCGACAAGCAGCCCATCGACCGGGTGAGCCACGCGTTCGTGGCCGACCGCATCCCGGCCTACCGCTGGCTCCGCGGGCATCCCGGGCGGCGGTGGAAGGTCCCGTACGTCACGGTGGTCGTGGACGGCACGACCGGCTACGACGGCGTGCGCGCGACGGTGGACGCCCTGCTGGCCTGCACCATCCCCGACCTGGACGTGCTCCTCCTCGGCCCGTGGGACGCCCTCGACCGCGACCGCCGGGCCCCGCTCAAGGACCCGCACCTGGACCTGGCGCTGGTCCAGGGCCACTACCGGCACGACGGCCGGGTACGCCTGGCCGGAGCGGAGGACGTGGACCCGGCCGTGCCGTTCGTGCTGCGCCTGCCGGCCGGCTGGATCCCCGGCGAGGACAGCCTGGCCCGCCTGCTCGACCTGGCCCGCGACGAGGGGCTGGGCCTGGTCAACGTGCTGCTCGACGAGTCGTCGGAGGGCGTGGTCGCGGCCCGCCTGGAACGCGCGTCCGCCTTCGCCAGGGCGCGCGTCGTGGTGGACCCGAACGAGGACCCGGGCGAGGACCCGGGCGAGGACCTGGACGACGTGGTGGACGCGGTGTCGGGCGTGTCGTGGGTGGAGGCCGAGACCTACGACTTCACCGCGTTCGCCGGCGGCCCGGTGGCACCGGCGCTGGGACGGCGCGGCGCGTACCGGGCCCGGGTGGAGGCGCAGGCCGAGGCGGCCAGGCTGGCCAAGGAGGCCGAGCGGCTGCGCGCGCAGGTGGCCAAGTGGCGCGAGGAGGCGGGTCGCTGGCGCAAGTCGACCGTGGAGCTGCGCCGCGAGGTCGGCACCCTCCGCCGCCAGCTCGCCGCCGCCGGCCGCGCCCAGCAAAGCCTGCGCACCCTGATGTCCACCACCATGAAGCGCGCCCTCCGCAAGCGCCTGCGCGACTGACGGCGCCTCCCGTGCCGCCCGCCCGGCAGGCGGCGGGGCCGTGTCAATTAAGGCGCCGTCAGTTGGGGCGCAGGGCCGACTTCAGGCGTCGGAGCAGCGTCTTCTCGGGCGTCTCCACCGAGGCGTCCGCCGGCACCACGACGGGCGCCGCGATGGTGACCGGCTCGGGTTGCGCGGGCGCGGGCCAGAAGCGGTCCGGCGGCTCGTGTCGTACCCCGTGCGTGGCGTCGATGACGTCGTCCAGGTCGTCGCCCGCGTCGGCGAGCAGGGCGGCGCGGCCCAGGGCCGAGGTGCGTTCGAGGCGGGCCGTGCGCCCGTCCGGCAGGTCCACGACCAGGACGCCCGCGAGATCCTTCTGCACCGACTCGATCATCCGCTCCAGCGTCGCCCGGTGCAGCGGCACGTCCACCGGCCCCCGGTAACGGAACGGCGTGGGCGCGGGCGTCGGCGCGGCCTCGTCGATGAGGCGGATGCGTTCGTCGTGCGCGAACAGGTCACGCATGAGACGCAGCTCGAAACAGGGATCCGACAGGCCGAAACGGCGCGAGGAGTCCAGCAGCGACCACGGCCCCACCAGCGTCACCACGACGTCCTGCAGCTTGCCGTCCAGCGCCGCCGCCACCGCCTGCCGCACCACCGACTCGGAGGTGTCCGTGACGTCGAGCACCACCTCCACGTACGGCACCAGCCACCGCCGCCCCCGGTCCTTGCGCAGGTCCCGGCGCAGCGGGATCCGGTGCGCCAGGTACGGCTCCACGGCCCGCACGGCCCGCTCCCGGTCACGGTGCTGGGCCGGCAGCCCCAGGTGCATGGCCTGGGCAGCCAGGTCGGGGACGAACACGACCCCGTACATGGCCAGCCGGTAGGAGAACTCGGTGTCCTCGCCCCGCGCCACGTTCGGGTCGAGCCCGCCCACGGCGTGGAAGACCTCCCGGGGAAGGGCGAAGGTCGGGCCGGTGCACACGTGGTACGGATTGCGGCTCTTGCGCAGCCCGTCGGTCTTGGCGATCGTCGCCTCGGTCGAGCTCGACACGGCCGCTTCCAGGTCGAACAGCTCTCCCAGGTGTTCGGCCCGGTAGACCTGCTCGGCGGTGACCGGCGGCGCGTCGACGAACTTCTTCATCCCGATCGTGACCAGGTAGTCGGTCACGTGGTGCCAGCGCGCCAGGGCCTCGATGTGCTCCCGGCAGGCCACCATGTCGGCGTCGAGCCGCTGGATGATCTCGCCGTCGGCGGCCTTGGCGCCGGTGTTGACGGCGTTGGAGATGCCCCACCCGTCCCGTACGGGTACGAGGCGCGTGTTGACCGGCCGGATCTCCGGCAGCCTGATCGGCGGCCGGCTCCCGTCGTCGACGACCAGGACCTCCATGAGATGGTCCGGGTACGTCTGCGCGGCCAGCGCCGCCAGCGTCAGGTCGAGCTTGTCCTGCCCGCCGTGCGCGGGTATCACCACGCTCACGGAAAGTGCGGGTGACCAGGCGCCGAGCTGCGGTGCCGCTACTGGTGAAAAGTCGTTCTGCCTCAAAGCAGGACGCGCGTTCATGGTCGTGACCCCCTTCCGCGACCTTATCGGGAGATGCTGAGAATTTCCTGAATAGTGACCCTGTCCAACGGATGAGTCCGACCTGTGGACGCGGCTCCTCGCCGGCCGCCCGCACCCCGTACACTCGGTGCCCAACAGCGCAGGTAGGGGAGTCATCATGAGCAGGTCGTGGCGTGGCCTCATCGAGGAATACCGCGAGCGTCTTCCGGTAACCACGAAGACGCCTGTCATCACGCTGCTCGAAGGCGGCACGCCGCTGGTGCCCGCGCATCGCGTCTCGGCCCTGACGGGGTGCGACGTCTACCTGAAGGTCGAGGGGGCCAACCCGACGGGCAGCTTCAAGGACCGCGGGATGACCATGGCCATCAGCAAGGCGGTGGAGGAGGGGGCCAAGGCGGTCATCTGCGCCTCCACCGGCAACACCTCGGCGTCGGCCGCGGCCTACGCCGTCCGCGCGGGGCTGACCTGCGCCGTGCTGGTGCCGCGGGGGAAGATCGCCATGGGCAAGCTGGCCCAGGCGCTCGTTCACGGGGCCACGCTGCTGCAGGTCGAGGGGTCGTTCGACGACTGCCTGGAGATGACCCGCAAGCTGTCGTCCAGCTATCCGATCGCGCTCGTCAACTCGGTCAACCCGTTCAGGTTGCAGGGGCAGAAGACGGCGGCCTTCGAGATCGTGGACACGCTTGGTGACGCGCCCGACATCCACTGCATCCCGGTGGGCAACGCGGGCAACATCTCGGCCTACTGGATGGGATACCAGGAATACTTCGACGACGGTGTGTCGGCGAAGCGGCCGCGCATGTTCGGCTTCCAGGCCAGCGGCGCGGCGCCCATCGTCGAGGGCGCGCCCGTCGCCCATCCGCACACGATCGCCACCGCGATCCGCATCGGCAACCCGGCCTCCTGGTCGCTGGCCACCGCGGCCCGCGACGAGTCGGGCGGGACCATCCAGGCGGTGACCGACCGGCAGATCGCGGCGGCGTACAAACTGCTGGCGCAGGAAGAGGGCGTGTTCGTGGAGCTCGCCTCGGCCGCCAGCGTCGCGGGGTTGCTGCAGGCCCACGCACAGGGCATGGTGGAGGCGGGGCAGCGCATCGTCTGTACGGTCACGGGCAATGGGCTGAAGGATCCTGACTGGGCCATCTCGGGGGCACCGGCGCCAGTGGTCATCCCCATCGACGTACACGCCGCCGCGGCGGCGCTCAACCTCGCCTGACGGGGAGTGACGAGGGAAAAGTGAACGAATGAGGACCGTTGACATTCGCGTGCCCGCGACGTCGGCGAACCTTGGGCCGGGGTTCGACGCGCTCGGGCTCGCGCTGAGCCTCCACGACGAGGTCGAGGCCACGCTCACCGGGGAGCGCGGCGTGCACGTCACGGTGGAGGGCGAGGGCACGGGGGAGGTGGATCTCGGCGAAAGGCATCTCGTCGTCAAGGCGATGCGTGCGGCGTTCGACCGCATCGGAGTGCCTCAGCCGGAGGGCATACGCCTGCGCTGCCGCAACAGGATCCCGCACGCGCGTGGTCTCGGATCGTCGGCGGCGGCTGTGTGCGCGGGCATTCTCGCCGCGCGCGCTTTGGCCGAGAGCGAACTCACCGACGACGACGTGCTCGCCCTGGCCACCGAGATGGAAGGCCATCCCGACAACGTCGCCCCCTGCCTGGCAGGCGGGCTGACCGTGGCGTGGTCCGACCACACCGGTGCGCCACATATGGTGAAACTGGCTCCCGACCAGCGCATCCGTCCAGTCGTCGTCATCCCATCGACGCGGCTGTCCACGGAGGCCGCACGGGGGCTCTTGCCGAAGGACGTGCCCCACAAGGACGCCTCCTTCAACGCCGGCCGGGCCGCGTTGCTGATCGCCGCGCTGACCCAGCGACCTGAGCGAGGGCTTCTGCTCGCCGCCACCGAAGATCGGCTCCATCAGCATTACCGCGCGCCTGCCATGAGGGAGAGCGCGAGTCTGGTAGAACGTCTCCGTGCAGTGGGCGTGCCCGCGGTCGTTTCGGGAGCGGGTCCCACGGTTCTTGCGTTTTCGACATCGGATACGCAGGATTTGATCGCGCCAGAAGTGGGTAATGACTGGCACATCCAGCTAATGGACGTCGACCCGGTTGGTGCGAACGTTCAGTTCCCCGAGACACGCTGATGCCTCTTTAGACCTTCAGGGAATAGCCGTGTGCGCTGGTGATGTTAGGCTGATAGCCGCACCAGATGCCCCCTTGGTGGGTGCGTGCTTGTCAGCCATACATCGCTGCATCATGCTTCACGTCGCGAGGCGTGGGCAGCGCGGCTGTCTCCCCGGAATCCGTTGCCTCCGGTTGGCCCACACCCGGTTGGCTCAACGCGAGGTGGCGACGACGGGGACCTGCGCGTTCGAATCATCTCGACATCTGGTTGGCGACAGCAATCTGGGGGGTGTCAGCCACGCGCCAAGGGCCATCGGCGGCGTGACGAACCCCTCCCCAAGAGTGGCGGCCGTCTCCAGCGACAGCCGAAGATCGCAAAGTGCACCCCGACCCGGTCTGTCCCGCCGGATCGCAAGCACCTCCGGGACGCCCGGAAGAACAAAACCGGCGCCCGACCCCTGGGAAGGACCTTTTAGTTGAGCGACACCACCGAACTCCTCTCCGACGCATCAGGCGCTGAGCCGGCGTCCGGCGACACCCCCACCCGCGCCGCGGCCAAGCCGCGTGCGCGTCGCTCCGGCACCGGCCTCTCCGCCAAGGTGCTGCCCGAGCTGCAGAAGATGGCCGCTGAGCTGGGCATCAGCGGGACCGGGCGCATGCGGAAGAGCCAGCTCATCGCGGCCATCCAGGAGAAGCAGGGTGGCGGTTCCGGAGACGGCGCAGCAGCTGCCGCACCCGTGGCGGAGGCGCCCGCCCCGGCCACGACGGAGGCGGCCCCCGCAGCCGAGCGGCCCACCCGTGTACGCAGGGAACGTTCCCGCGCCAAGACCACCGAGGAGCCCGCCCCGCAGCCCGTCGCGGCACAGCCCGCCGAGCCCGTGGCCGCAGCGCCCGAGTCGGTCGTGGCCGCCGCGGAGCCGGTCGTGGAGCAGCAGGCCCAGCTGGTCGAGGCCGGGCAGGGCGAATCCCGCTCCGACCGCGGCGAGAGCCGGCGCGAGCGCCGCAGCCGCGGCGAGCGCCGCGAGCGTGGCGACCGCGGTGACCGTACCGGCGACCGCGGTGAGGGCGGCCGCGCCGAGAGCAGCCGTGACGGCGGGCGCGACAGCGGCCGTGACAGTGGCCGCGACGGCGGCCGCGACGGCGGTCGCGACGGCGGTCGTGACGGCAGCCGTGACAGTGGCCGTGATGGCGGCCGTGACAGTGGCCGCGACGGCGGTCGTGACGGTGGCCGCGGTGAGCAGCGCGATCGCGCCGCCGACCTCGGCAGCCGTGGTGACCAGCGGGGTGACCAGCGGGGTGACCAGCGGGGTGACCAGCGGGGCGACCAGCGGGGCGGCGTCGACGACGACGACCGCGGCGGGCGCAGCCGCAGGGGCCGCTTCAGGGAGCGCAACCGTGGCCGCGGCCGCGAGCGCTTCGAGAGCGGCGAGCCCGTCATCGGCGACGACGACGTGCTCATCCCGATCGCCGGCATCCTCGACATCCTCGACAACTACGCGTTCGTCAGGACCAGCGGCTACCTGCCGGGCAGCAACGACGTCTACGTCTCGCTGGCCCAGATCCGCCGCAACGGCCTGCGCAAGGGCGACGTCATCACCGGCGCCGTCCGGCAGCCGCGCGACGGCGAGCGGCGCGAGAAGTTCAACGCCCTGGTCCGCCTCGACACCGTCAACGGCATGGACCCGGAGCAGGCCCGCAACCGGCCCGACTTCAACAAGCTGACGCCGCTCTACCCGCAGGAGCGTCTGCGCCTCGAGACCGAGCACAACATCCTCACCACGCGGATCATCGACCTCGTGTCGCCGATCGGCAAGGGCCAGCGTGGCCTCATCGTCTCGCCGCCCAAGGCCGGTAAGACGATGGTGCTGCAGGCGATCGCCAACGCGATCACCCACAACAACCCCGAGTGCCACCTGATGGTCGTGCTCGTGGACGAGCGGCCGGAAGAGGTCACCGACATGCAGCGGTCGGTGAAGGGCGAGGTCATCCACTCGACCTTCGACCGTCCCGCCGAAGACCACACCACGGTCGCCGAGCTCGCCATCGAGCGGGCCAAGCGCCTCGTGGAGCTGGGTCACGACGTCGTCGTGCTGCTCGACTCGATCACCCGCCTCGGCCGCGCCTACAACCTGGCGGCCCCGGCCTCCGGGCGCATCCTGTCGGGTGGCGTCGACTCCACGGCGCTCTACCCGCCGAAGCGGTTCTTCGGCGCCGCCCGCAACATCGAGAACGGCGGCTCGCTGACGATCCTCGCCACGGCCCTGGTCGAGACCGGGTCCAAGATGGACGAGGTCATCTTCGAGGAGTTCAAGGGCACCGGCAACATGGAGCTCAAGCTCAACCGCTCCCTGGCCGACAAGCGGATCTTCCCCGCGGTGGACGTCGACGCGTCCGGCACGCGTAAGGAAGAGATCCTCATGGCCAAGGAAGAGCTCCAGATCGTCTGGAAGCTGCGGCGCGTCCTGCACGCGCTCGACATGCAGCAGGCGCTCGAGCTGCTCCTGGAGAAGATGAAGGAGACCAAGTCGAACGCGGAGTTCCTCATGCAGGTCCAGAAGACCACGGTGAGCAACGACCGCGACTAGCGGCTCCCTTAGGAAGGGGCGGCGGGGTTCTCCCGCCGCCCCTTTCGCATGGCTGGGGCTCACGGGTGGGTACGGGCGGGGGTTATCCCCACCCCGGCGACGGCCGCCTTCCGTATTCACTGCGCCGCCTCGCGCGGGCAGTCTTGAGGGCATGCGATCAGTGGCGTTGAAGGACCGCGTACCGCTCGGGCCCAAGGGCCCGCTGGGTGTTCTGGTGGATCCGATGACCTGGCGGGCGGCCCCGTACCTGCTGGTCACCGGGTTGCTCGGGTTCGGCTGGTTCTTCGTGCTGGGCGTCGCGGTGCCGGTCTCGCTCACCCTGTCGGTGATCTGGGTGGGCGTGCCGCTCATGATGGCCACCGTGCTGATGTGGCGCGGCGGGGCGATGCTGGAGCGGCGGCTGATGTACGCGGCGTTCGGGCTGAAGATCGCCGACCCGTACCGTCCCAGGCCGGAACGCGGGCTCGGCGCGCACCTGCGCTGGCTCCTGTCCGACCCGGCCACCTGGCAGGACCTGGGTTACCTGCTGATGCTGCTCCCGCTCGGCGCGGTCGAGGTGGTCCTGTCGTTCGTGGCGTGGTTCATGTCGATCGCGCTGCTCATCCAGCCCCTGCTGATGACCATGTACGAGCTCGGGGGCGTCCACAGCGAGCTGATGATCGGCGACTGGGTGGGCTCCTGCGTGGCGGCCGTCTTCGGGGCCCTGGCGCTCGTGCTGACGGCGTACCTCGCGCGGGGCATGGCCTGGTTGCACGGCACGCTGGCCACGGTGCTGCTCGGCGGCAGCGAGGAGGAGCGGCTGCGGGCCAGCAGGGCCAGGGGGATCGACGCCGCCGAGGCCGAGCGGCGCAGGATCGAGCGCGACCTGCACGACGGAGCCCAGCAGCGGCTGCTGTCGGTGGCGGTGGACCTCGGGCGGGCGCAGGCGAAGTTCGACACCGAGCCCGAGGTGGTCAGGATGCTGATCGCCCAGGCCCACGCGGGCACGAAGGCGGCCATCGCCGAGCTGCGCAACCTGGCCAGGGGCATCCATCCGGCCATCCTCACCGACCGCGGGCTCGACGCCGCCCTGTCAGGACTGGCCGCGCGGGCGCCGATCCGGGTGGACGTGTCCGTCGAGCTGGAGGAGCGGCCGCCGCCGGCGGTGGAGAGCATCGCGTACTTCATCGTGGCCGAGACGCTGGCCAACATGGCCAAGCACTCCGGCGCCACGGAGGCGTCGGTCACGGTGATGAGGGACCATCGCGGCGTGGTGGTGGACGTGTGGGACAACGGCATCGGCGGCGCTGTCGTCACCCCCGGCGGCGGCCTGTCCGGGCTGGCCGACCGGGCGGCGACCATCGACGGCGTGCTCGTCCTGCACAGCCCCGTGGGCGGCTCCACCCTCGTACGCGCCGAACTGCCCTGCGAGTGGTGACCGACGTCTGAGTGGACGACCGGAAGCGGCTGCGCGCTGCCTGCAGTGGACAGCTATACGCTGCCCACTGTAGTCATGTGGCCATGCGTGTCGTCATCGCCGAGGACTCCGTACTGCTGCGTGAAGGGCTCGCGCGGCTGCTCGCCGACGGCGGGATCGAGACGGTCGCGAGCGTCGCGGACGGGCCCGGGCTGGTGGCGGCGGTGGCGGAGCACGAGCCCGACCTGGCGATCGTCGACGTGCGCATGCCGCCCACCCACACCGACGAGGGGCTGAGGGCGGCGCTGCAGGTCCGTTCGGCCCGGCCGGACTTCCCGATCCTGGTGCTGTCGCAGTACGTCGAGGAGCAGTACGCCGGTGACCTCATCGGCAGGGCCGTCGGTTACCTGCTGAAGGAGCGGGTGGCCGACGTGGCCGAGTTCCTGGAGACGGTGCGGCAGGTGGCGGCCGGGGGCACGGTCATCGACCCCGAGGTCGTCGTGCAGTTACTCAGCCGCCAGCGTCGCGGCGCGCCGCTGGACTCGTTGTCCCCCCGCGAGCGCGAGGTCCTCGCGCTCATGGCCGAGGGCCGCTCCAACACCGCCATCGCCGCCCGGCTGGTCGTCACGGAGGGCGCGGTGGAGAAGCACATCTCCGGCATCTTCGCCAAGCTGGCCCTCGGGCCGGCGCCCGAGGACCATCGGCGGGTGCTCGCCGTGCTGACCTACCTGGGCCGATGAGCCGCCCTACCGCACGTCCACGAACTCCTGCGGCGACAGCGCGCTGCGCGTCTTGCTCGTGCCCGGCACCTTGACCTGGAAGTAGCCGTCCTTCCTGGCCTTGAACGACTTCGTGTACTTGCCGCTCGAGGTGGCCTTGGCGAAGCCCATGAACTGGTACGACTTGGTGCCCTTGGCCTTGAAGTAGACCTCGACCTTCTTGCCCGCGTACGCCTTCGAGCCCCGGTAGACCTTGCCGTACACCTTGAACGTCTTGCCCTTGCGCACCTTGTTCACCGCGGCGATCGTCACCCGGCTCTTGGCCTTCTTCGTCGACCCGCCAGCCGCCGCCTCGACGGTGAACGCCGCCTCCGCCTTGAGCGTCTGCCCGCCCTTGTGGGCGTAGACCTCGAGCGTCCAGTCGCCGGCGGGGGTGTCGTCGGCGAAGTACGTGACGCCGCGGTAGTAGCCGTCGGACTCCTTGGCCAGGTCGCCGAGGTCGTAGTACTCGCGGCTGGTGTCGCTGACGAGCTTGGCCGACACCGTGGTGGCGTCCTTCACCGACGCCTCGACCGAGACCTTGACGTCCTTGCCCTTGACGAGCTTGACGGGGTCGGGGGTGACCTTCGCGCCGGAGATGCCCTGCTTGCCGGAGACCTTGACCACGAACGGGGTGGTGCTCGCGCCGGTGTCGCGGGTGACGACGACGTTCATCTTCCAGTCGCCGGCCGGGTCGTCCTTGGTGATCGGCCACCGGCCGGTGATGGTCTGCTCGGCGGACGTGTCGCCCGTCCTGAAGTTGAACGTCACCGTCTTGGCCGCCTGGCCGGGCGGCTCGATGGTGGCGGTGACGCTCGAGACGTTCGACGGGTTCCTGAGCGTGAGCGTGACGGTGCCCTCGACGTCGCTCTGCAGGGGGACGAAGGCGTTGGCGGAGCCGCTGCCGGTGAAGTCGTCGGCCATGACGTGGGCGTACCGGGCGGCGTGGGCGGCCGTACCGGTGCCGCCGAGGAGAACGGCGGCCCCCGTGGCGGCCGCCAGGAGCAACCGCGCGCTTCTCTTCATGTGAATCGGGTCATCCTTATCGGAAAAGTGACGGCTGGTGTGATCGGAGCCTAATGTGGCAGGAGTCGCGGCGTCACGAAGATCTGCGGGAATGCCCGATGGCCTGGGATGGTTGGACGATCTGGCACACTGGTAGCTGACCATTTTGCGGTTCCGGTTCACGCCATGCGTGAAGGCGACCCGGCGGCCGCACCCCGAAAGGACAGCGATGAAGCGCGACATCCACCCTGACTACAACGTGACGCAGGTGTCCTGCTCCTGCGGTAACACGTTCACCACTCGTAGCACCGCCAAGAACGGCGTGATCCACGCCGACGTGTGCTCTGCCTGCCACCCGTTCTACACGGGCAAGCAGAAGATCCTCGACACGGGCGGCCGGGTGGCTCGCTTCGAGAAGCGCTTCGGCAAGAAGGCCACGGGCAAGTAGCTCCACCCACGCCGGCCCGGACGCACCCCGGTGCGCCGGGTCGGCGTTGTTGGTGAAACGGCCATACTTCTGGAAAAGGACCCACGGTGAATCTCGACGAGTTGCTCAAGGAGTATTCCGAGCTGGAGCTGCAGCTCGCCGATCCCGCCGTGCACGCTGACCAGAACAAGGCACGCACGCTCGGCCGCCGCTATTCCCAGCTCACCCCGATCGTCGGCACCTATCGCGAGCTGGAGTCGGCCCGCGAGGACCTGACGGCCGCCAAGGAGCTGGGCGGCGAGGACGAGGCGTTCGCGGCCGAGGCCGTCGAGATCGAGGAGCGCATCCCCCAGCTGGAGGAGAAGCTCAGGCACCTGCTCATCCCGCGCGATCCCAACGATGACAAGGACATCATCATGGAGATCAAGGCGGGCGAGGGCGGTGAGGAGTCCGCGCTGTTCGCGGGCGACCTGCTGCGGATGTACCTGCGCTACGCCGAGCGGCTCGGCTGGAAGACCGAGGTCATCGACAGCCAGCCCTCCGACCTGGGCGGATACAAGGACGTCACGGTCGGCATCAGGGCCAAGGGCGACGAGGGCGTGTGGTCCAGGCTCAAATACGAGGGCGGCGTGCACCGCGTGCAGCGGGTGCCCGTCACCGAGTCGCAGGGCCGCATCCACACCAGCGCCGCGGGCGTGCTCGTCTACCCGGAGGCGGAGGAGGTCGAGGTCCAGATCGACCCCAACGACCTGCGCATCGACGTCTACCGCTCCAGCGGCCCCGGCGGCCAGAGCGTCAACACCACCGACTCCGCGGTCCGCATCACCCACCTGCCCACCGGCGTCGTCGTCTCGTGCCAGAACGAGAAGAGCCAGCTCCAGAACAAGGAGTCGGCCATGCGCATCCTGCGCGCCCGGCTGCTGGCCGTGGCCCAGGAGCAGGCCGACGCGGCGGCGCAGGCCGAACGCAAGTCGCAGGTCCGCACCGTCGACCGCTCCGAGCGCGTACGCACCTACAACTTCCCGGAAAACCGCATCTCCGACCACCGCGTCGGCTTCAAGGCGTATAACCTCGACCAGGTTCTCGACGGTGAGCTCAGCGCCGTCACCCAGGCACTCATCGACGCCGAGATGGCGGAGAAGCTCGCACAACACTCATGACATTTCTGCTGGACGAGATCGCGCTCGCCACCGCCCGGCTGGCCGAGGCAGGTGTTCCTTCACCGCGCACGGACGCGGAGGAGATCGCGGCGTTCGTCCACGGCGTGCGCAGGAGCGAGCTCCACACGGTCAAGGACTCCGACTTCGACGCCCTGTTCTGGGAGGGCGTCGCCCGGCGCGAGGCCCGCGAGCCGTTGCAGCACATCACCGGCCACGCCTACTTCCGCTATCTGGAGCTCGCGGTCGGGCCCGGCGTTTTCGTGCCGCGGCCGGAGACCGAGGTGATGGCCGGCTGGGCCATCGAGACGCTGCGGGAGATGGACGTCACCGCCCCGCTCGTGGTCGACCTCGGCACCGGCTCGGGCGCGATCGCGCTCTCGATCGCCCAGGAGGTGGCGCTCGCCGAGGTGCACGCCGTGGAGGTCGATCCGGAGGCGTACACCTGGGCCAAGCGCAACATCTCCGAGCTCGGCCAGGGCCGCACCCACCTGCACCCCGAAGACCTCGCCGAGGCGTTGCCCGAGCTCAACGGCAAGGTCGACCTGGTCATCTCCAACCCGCCCTACATCCCGCCCGGCGCGATCCCGCGCGACCCCGAGGTGCGCGACTACGACCCCTCGAGGGCTCTGTTCGGCTCGGGCGACGACGGGCTCGGTGAGGTGCGCGCGGTGGAGCGCACGGCCCGCCGCCTGCTGCGGCCCGGCGGCTGGGTGGCCGTGGAGCACGCCGACGAGCAGGGCAGGGCCGTCTACCTGACCTTTCCCGAGGACAACGGCTGGCGCGACGTGCGCCTGCGCCAGGACCTCACCAGAAGAGACCGCTTCGTCACGGCCAGGCTGGGCCAGGACTAGGATGCACGCGAGCGGCGCGGCCTTCTCCTGATGACGAAAGTGGGAGCGCGGCGACCGTACGAGGAGGAAGGAGGAGGCCTCAGCAGCGCCGCTCGCCGCCGAGCGGAGTGAGGCAACGAGATCGTGGGAAGAGTTTTTGACTGCTCCGACGCCGCACAGCGGGCCGAGGGCCTGACGGAGGCCGCGGCCGCCGTACGCCGCGGGGAGCTCGTCGTCCTGCCGACCGACACCGTCTACGGCATCGGCGCCGACGCCTTCATGCCGGCCGCCGTCACCGGGCTGCTCGACGCCAAGGGCCGGGGCCGCGACATGCCGCCGCCCGTCCTGGTGGGCACCGTCAGAGCCGCCACAGCGCTCGTGGACGACCTGGGGCCCTACGGGCAGGACCTGATAGACGCCTTCTGGCCCGGGCCGCTCACGCTCGTCTGCAAGGCCAACAGGGCCCTTTCCTGGGACCTGGGGGACACCAAGGGCACGGTGGCCGTACGCATGCCGCTCCACCCCGTCGCGCTCGACCTGCTCAAGGAGACCGGGCCGATGGCCGTCTCCAGCGCCAACCGCTCGGGCGCGCCCGCCGCGACCACGGCGCAGGACGCCGAGGAGCAGCTCGGCGAGTCGATCGCGGTCTACCTCGACGGCGGCAAGACCACCGACAACACGCCCTCCACCATCCTCGACCTGACCACGGCCGTGCCCCGGATGCTGCGGCGCGGGGCCATCCCGGTGGAGAAGCTGCGCGGCATCATCGGCTACGTCGCCACCGACGACTGACGTATACCGGCTGCTTATTCCGGCTGCGATCGCGCTCGGGCCAAGATTACGGTGAGGCCCGGAGCGGCGATACGTCCGGGAGTGGCCCATGGGCAAGTACGACGGCATGGATCCCAAGCTGGTCCGTGACCTGCTGACCGAGGTGAAACACGCGGCCACGCAGATGCGCGCGGTCGAGGACCGGGTCAGGGCCGCCATGCACCAGGCCGGGCTGCCCACCCAGGCCACCCACCGGCCCGTCCAGATCGCCGACGCCGTGGACGACATGGTCAGGGACGTCAACGTCCGGCTCGGTGTGCTGGAGAAACGCGTCGACCCGCCCCGAGCGGGTGGCGGCGGGGCCGGGGACGAGTCCAAGGAAGTGCGCGGCGATCACGACCGGTACGACAATCCGCGGGCCGGCGAGGAGACCCCCCGGGATGACGGGGGCGGGACCGGCGGCGACGGGACGAAGACCGGCACCGACGGGGAAACGGGGTCGGACGGCAAGACCGGTTCCGACGGCAAGACGGGATCCGACGGCAAGACGGGATCCGACGGCAAGACGGGATCCGACGGTCGGACCGGCTCGGACGGCAAGACGGGCTCGGACGGTCGGACGGGATCCGATGGGACCACCGGCTCGGACGGGAAGACCGATTCCGACGGGAAGACCTGCGACGACACGGGGACCGGCAGAGACACCGGGACCGGCAAGGACACCGGGACCGGGGCGGGGACGGACACCGGGACCGGGACGGGGAGGGACACCGGGACCGGGCGGGACGGCGGGACCGGTTCTGATACGGGGACGGACACCGGCACTGGGACCGGGGTCGATGGCGGGGCCGGGGAGCAGCCGGTTGACCAGCCCAAGGACGACGACCTGGACAGCAGGCGCGATCGAGGCACCGAGGCGGACGGCGGTGCGGCGGACACACCAATCAAGGACGGGCAGGACGCCACCAAGCCCCAGGTCGTGGTGGTCGATGGCGTCAAGGTCCTGCAGGTGCCGCTCGACCCGCCCACGGCCGCGGCGCTGGAGGACATGCTCGAGAACAGCGACGACGTGCAGCCGGCCGAGATGCCGAAGCTTCCCGCCGACGGCGGCAACGCCACGGGCGTCAACGCCTGGGCCAACGACGGCAGCGACGTCGTCTCTTCAGAGGCGAATCCCCCTGACCTGGACGCGCTGAAGACGGTGATCGAGGACCACCGGGAGATCGCGCCCCAGGACATGCCGGGTGTGGAGGTTCCGAAGGGCGAGTACGGCAAGGGCGAGTGGGCCGAGCGCGACATCCGGCCGGACGGCCCGGCCGGCTCGATCGACGCGGGCAGGCCGAGCACGGGCGGGAGCGAGTCGGTGACGCTCCCGCCGACGGACGCCACCTCAGGCGGTGTCTCGGACGGTGTCTCGGATGGTGGTCTGGGCGCGGGCTCCACGGCGGAGGTCTCCGGCGCCGCCACGACCACGACGCCGACGGACGACACGGGCGCCGATGCGGGTTGCGGCTCGGACAAGGACACGACGCCGGGCGACACCACTCCGCGCGACCCCGCACCGGGCGGCAAGGACACGACGCCGGACCAGCCCTCGGGCGACCGGCCAGGCCAGGACGCCGACGACGGCCAGGGCGGCGCCGACCGCGACACCGGCGACCGCGACACGGGCGCCCGGGGAACGGGCGACCAGGGGGCCAGGGACCAGGGCACGGGTGACCGGGGAACTGGCGAGCAGGGAACGGGCGACCGGGGGGCCGGCGAGCAGGGCACAGGTGACCAGGGGACCGGTGACCAGGGAACTGGGGATCGGGGGACCGGGACCGGTGACCAAGGCACCGGTGACCGGGGAACGGGCGACCGCGACACGGGTGACCGGGGAACGGATGTGCAGGGGACGGGTGACCAGGGGAAGCCGGTCACGATCCCGCCGACCAACCCTTCCGCAGAGACGCCCAACGGCACCGCCGCCGACGCGCCAGGCCCGGCGACGGGAGCCGAGGCCGCCCCCGGAGCTCAGGGTGGCGGCGGGTCCAGGGCGGATGACGGCTATGGGATGGGTCCTGGTGGCCAGGGTGCCGGGGCTGGGAGCCAGGGTGCCGGGGATGGCAGCCAGGGTGCCGGGGCGGTGCCCGGGTTGCTGATCGCGTACGACGTGGAGCCCGGTCACCAGGCGACGGCCGGCCCGGACGGGTGGGCGAACGACGGGAGCGACGTGGTCTCCGCCGAGGCGGACCCGCCCGGCCTGGAGGCGCTCGGGACCGTGATCGAGCACCACCGCGACATCCAGCCCCAGGACATGCCCTCCGTCCAGATCCCGCCCGGCGAGTACGGCAAGGGCGCCTGGGCGCCGGAGGACGTCGGGCCGGACGGTCCGCCGGGTTCGGTCGATCCCGGCCGGCCGGAAAGGAGCTCGTGATGTACGTCGACCCGCCGGCCCCCCGCCCCAAGGGGCGCAACGAGGAACCGCCCCACAGCACCCCAGGAGCCCTGGAGACCCCGCAGCGTGCCTGGGAGTTCAACCCCGACTACGAGCGCCTGGTGGTGGCCTGGAAGACCGTCATGCTCCAGCTGGACACCCTCAGAACGGTCCTCGACAAGGCGTACGGCCTGGCCAAGAGCCCTCAGACGTGGGACGCCCCCGTGGGGGAGCGCTACGTGGAGGACATCCGCGAATGGCGCACCAGGCTGGCTCTCTACCGCCACTCCGTGCTCACCGCGATCAGCGACGAGGCGGCCGACACGCCCCGGTGGGTGCAGACGACGGCCAACGCGCCGCACGCCTTCCCAGGATGAGATGAAATTTCGGGGAACTTCCGGTGTATGGGAGAAACGGACAGTGGGTCGTACAGTGGGGAAATGGGTGCGGAACCCTACTACGGACCGGACTTCGGGCTGCTGCAGCGGCGGGATCCCGAGATCGCGCAGGTCCTGATCGACGAGCTCGACCGGGTGCGCGGCGGGATCCAGCTGATCGCGAGCGAGAACTTCACCTCGCCGGCCGTCATGGCGGCCCAGGGCTCCACGCTGACCAACAAGTACGCCGAGGGCTACCCGGGCAGGCGCTACTACGGGGGCTGCGAGGTCGTGGACCGGGCCGAGCGGCTGGCGGTCGAGCGGGCGCGCGAGCTGTTCGGGGCCGAGCACGCGAACGTCCAGCCCCACTCCGGCGCCTCGGCGAACCTGGCCGCGTACGCCGCCCTCCTTCAGCCCGGCGACACCATGCTCGCCATGGCGCTCCCGCACGGCGGTCACCTGACCCACGGCTCCAAGGTGAACTTCTCGGGAAGGTGGTTCGACGTCGTCTCGTACGGCGTGCGTCGCGACACCGAGCTCATCGACTACGACGAGGTGCGCGACCTGGCACTGCGGCACCAGCCGAAGCTCATCGTGTGCGGCGCCACGGCGTACCCGAGGCTGATCGACTACGCCATTTTCCGCGGCATCGCGGACGAGGTGGGGGCGTGGCTGCTGGCCGACGCGGCGCACCCGATCGGGCTGATGGCGGGCGGCGCGATCCCGTCGGCGGTGCCGTACGCGGACGTCGTGACGTTCACCACCCACAAGGCGCTGCGCGGCCCGCGCGGCGGCGCGATCCTGTGCACCGGCGAGCTGGCCAGGAGGATCGACCGGGCGGTGTTCCCGTTCGTCCAGGGCGGGCCGCTGATGCACGTGGTGGCGGCGAAGGCGGTGGCGTTCGCGGAGGCGATGCGGCCGGAGTTCGCCGACTACGCCAGGCGGGTGATCGTGAACGCGCGGGCGCTGGCGGAGGCGCTGGCGGTGGAGGGGATGCGGGCGGTGTCCGGCGGGACCGACACCCACCTGGCGCTGGTCGACCTGCGCGGAGTGGGCGTGTCAGGGGCGGAGGCGGAGCGCAGGTGCGCGGCGGCCGGGATCACGCTCAACCGCAACGTCATCCCGTACGATCCCGAGCCCGCCGCGATCACGTCCGGGATCCGGGTCGGGACGCCGTGCGTGACCACCCAGGGGATGGGGCCCCAGGAACTCAAGGAGGTGGGCACGCTCGTGACCCGGGCGGTGCGGCATCCGGCCAGCGCAGGGGAGGTTCGGGAAAGAGTCTCGGCGCTTCTTGCCATCCATCAGCCATATCTCAGCGAATATTAAGCTGGTCTGTGTCGTTTTCCGGTCACAGCTGGCCGGAGCATCCGGGAAACTAGGTCCGTGCGCGAATACCTGTTCATGGCGCTCATCTCAGCGGCGGTGACCTATTTGCTGGTCCCGCTGGTGCGTCGCTTCGCCATCCGCATCGGCGCCATGCCCGAGGTTCGCGAGCGCGACGTGCACACCACGCCGACGCCCAGGCTCGGCGGCCTGGCGATGTACGGCGGCCTGGTCGTGGGCCTGCTGACCGCCGGCCAGCTCACCCACACCGGCGAGGCGCTGGCCGCCTCCGACGCCAACGCGGTCACCGCGCTGATCGTCGCGGGCGGGCTCATCACGCTGACCGGGTTCCTCGACGACTGGTGGGGCATGGACGCCTTCATCAAGCTCGGCGGGCAGATCGCGGCGGCGGGTGTGCTGGTCTTCTTCGACCTCCGGTTGCTCTACATCCCGCTGCCGAAAGACTGGGGCGGCTCCACCAGCCTCGACTACACGCTCAGCACGATCATCACCATCCTGATCGTGGTGGTGACCATCAACGCGGTCAACTTCGTCGACGGGCTCGACGGTCTCGCGGCCGGCATCGTGGGCATCGCCGCCATGGCCACCTGGGCCTACTCCATCTTCCTGGCCCAGAGCATGAGCGTCGGCAACATCACCACGACCGCCGCCATCGCCGCCGTCCTCATCGGCACGTGCCTGGGGTTCCTGCCGCACAACTTCCATCCGGCGAAAATCTTCATGGGTGACACGGGCGCGATGCTGATCGGGCTGGTGCTCGCCTCCTCGATCGTGACCGTGACCCCGCTCGACCCGGCGGCCATCGAGGACATGAACAAGGTCCCCGTGCTGCTCCCGCTGATGCTGCCCGCCGCGGTGCTGGTCCTGCCGTTGATCGACCTGATCACCGCCGTGGTGCGGCGTACCTCCCAGGGCATGTCGCCGTTCGCGCCCGACCGCGGCCACCTGCACCACCGGCTGCTGGACATCGGCCACTCGCACCGGCGCTCGGTGCTGATCATGTACGCGTGGGCGTTCCTGTTCGCCTTCGGCATGGTGCTGATGTCCCGGCAGGGTGTGCCGGTGCTGATGTTCCCCGTCGTCATCGTGCTGGCGGTGGGCGTGCTCGTGCTGATGGCCGCCCCGCGCTGGCGCGGCCGGGGTGGTGCGCACTCCGCGCCCCGGGGCAAGCAGCCCGACAACGACGACGGCCCCCCGACCGGCCCCATGCCGCCGATCCTGCCGGACACCCAGGTCAGGCGGCAGATGCCGCCGGCCGCGGACGGGCCTTCGCACGAGCGCGCCACGGCCGAGGGCAATCCGGTCATACCTGTCTTTCCGAGCCGTTCTTGATCGGGAACTAGAAAGGGCAGGTAAAAGCGGTCTTCCGTGAGCTTGTGATATCTTTCACGAGCAGGGACTCCAGACGCACCGGTTCTGGAGGTAGCAAACGCTCGCTTGATAACACGCTGATGGAGCACCGATGCAGGCCAACGACGTGCGCGTACTCAAGAGCGCCGCGATTCCGACCTTCGCGGTTGGAGTGGCCGCTGTGATCGTGGCGCTTCTGATGGCAGGTGGCAAGGGAGCATTGGGCGCGGGCATCGGCACCTTGCTGGTCGGGGTTTTCTTCAGTATCAGCGTGGTAGCGGTGTCCTATGCCGCACGCGTCTCACCGCAGATGATGGCGATCGCCGCGATGCTCAGCTATCTCGTCAAGGTCGTCGCCATCATGATCGTGCTGAGCGTTTTCGGCGATACCACGGCCTGGAATCCCAAGGCTTTCGCCTGGACGGTCGTGGTCTGCACGCTGGTGTGGACGGGCTTTGAAGTGCGCGCCTTCATCAAGACCAAGATGCTTTACGTCGACCCCGAGGCCAGGGTCCCCGGAAAGGGCGACTCATGAGGCTGGTCCTCGGACGGGGTCCGATATGACTAGTCCTCTACTCGCCTGCTATCGTCGGGGCCGCGATGAGCGCACAGGAACGCCGACCGGAAGAAGACGGTCGCGACTTCGCCGACGCCATGTGGTCGATCCCCAGCTATCTGCTCGCTGGGATGGCGATCTACGGGGGCGCCGGGTGGTTGCTGGACCGCTGGCTCGACATGTCCGCGTTCTTTCCCATAGGCACCGTCCTGGGGCTGGTGCTTGCCGGATATCTGGCCTACCGGAAGTTCTCTCGCTAGCCCGACGTAGCGAAAACTTCGCCGAGGAAACCCTTGTGATCTACTACGACGTTGAAGGGAACGCCGCGTGATTACGCTGACGGCCCCAGCCCCTGGCGGAGAGTTCCAGGCGCCGACGCCAAACGAACTCTTCGACCTGCCCCCGATTATCGCGGGGGTCGAATGGTTCACCAAGCCGGTTCTGCTGGCGGCACTCAGCGCGATCCTCGTGATCGGCCTGACCTGGGCGGCGTTCTCCAAGCCCAAGCTGGTGCCCCGAGGCATGCAGAACGTCGTCGAATACGGCTACATGTTCGTCCGTGACCAGGTCGCCCGCCCGTTCCTGGGCAAGGACGCTGACCGGTTCATGGGCCTGCTGGTGACCCTGTTCTTCCTGGTCCTCGTCTGGAACCTGGCCGGCGTCGTCCCGTTCGTCCAGTTCCCCGTGGCCTCGCACATCGCCTTCCCGGCGGTGCTCGCGATCTCGATCTACCTGCTCAAGATCTACCTCGGTATCAAGCACCAGGGCGCGGGCGGCTACTTCAAGAACATGATGTTCCCGCCGGGGCTGCCGAAGCCCATCTACGTGCTGCTGTCGCCGATCGAGTTCCTCTCGAACATGATCATCGCGCCGTTCACGCACGCGGTCCGACTGTTCGCGAACATGTTCGCGGGGCACATGCTGCTCGCCTTCTTCAGCATGGTCGGGTTCTGGTTCCTGTTCGAGAAGCTCACCCCGCTGGGCGCCGGCGTCGGCGTCGTCGGTGTGGTCATGACGATCGTCTTCACCGGGTTCGAGATCTTCATCCAGTTCCTGCAGGCATTCCTCTTCGCGATGCTGGCATCGATGTACATCGGTGGCTCCTTGCACGCAGAGCACTGAGAACCACATACCGGAATATCCATGACCGGTGAGACTCCACGTCACCGGCCGTCCAGTAAAGGAATAACAGCAATGAGCGTTCTCGCTGAGGTCTCCGGCAACGTCACCGCCATCGGTTACGGTCTCGCCGCCATCGGCCCCGGCATCGGCGTCGGCATCATCTTCGGTCAGGGCGTGCAGGCCATCGCGCGCCAGCCCGAGGCCTACGGCCTGATCCGCCAGAACATGCTCCTCGGCTTCGTCCTCACCGAGGCCCTCGCCCTGATCGGTCTGGTCGCGCCGTTCCTCTTCGCGAACCTCTAAAGGCCAGAAGAATCCCTGACGAAAGGCTGCACCCATGAAGTTGGCAGCTACGCTCCTCGCGGCGGAGGAGGGTGAGTTCAACCCCCTCCTGCCGCACATGTACGAGCTCGTCGTCGGTATCTTCTCCTTCCTCGTCGTCTTCTTCGTCGTCGGCAGAATGCTCGTCCCGCGTATCCAGAAGACGCTGGCCGAGCGGACCGACGCCATCGAGGGCGGCATCAAGAGGGCGGAGGAAGCGCAGGCGGAGGCTCAGGTTCTGCAGAAGCAGTACGCCGAGCAGCTCGAAGAGGCCCGTCGCGACGCGGCCCGGCTGCGCGAGGAAGCTCGCGAGCAGGCCGCGCAGATCAAGGCCGAGCTTCGCGAGGAGGCGCAGGCCGAGGCCCGCCGTCTCGTCGAGGCCGCGCACGCCCAGATCGAGGCGGACCGCCAGGCGGCGTTCGCCCAGCTCCGCACGGAGATCGGTCGCCTGTCGACCGAGCTGGCCGGTCGCATCGTCGGCGAATCCCTCGAGGACGAAGTCCGCCAGACCCGCATCGTCGACAGGTTCCTCGACGAGCTGGAGAGCTCGAACGCGCAGGCGGTGCGCTGATGCGCGGTCTGAGCAGGGCCTCGCTGGCCGAAGTCGAAGAGCGGTTCAACGCGGTCGCCGGTAGCGCCGACCTCGGTGAGCTCTCCGACGAGTTGTTCGCGGTCGCGGATCTGCTCGACCGTGAGCACGGCCTGCGCCGCGCCCTGTCCGACCCGGCCAGGGCGACCGAGCAGAAGGCGGGCGCCGTGCGCTCGCTGCTGCAGGGCAAGGTCAGCGAGTCGGCCCTGGCCACCGCCGAGGCCGCGGTCTCGGCGAAGTGGTCGCGTGCCGGTGACCTGGCCGACGTGCTCGAACGGCTCGGCGTCGTCGCCGCGGCGGCGGAGGCGGAGAGCCAGTCCAGGCTCGACGAGGTGGAGGACGAGCTCTTCCGCTTCGGCCGCATCGTCGCCGCCAACCCCGAGCTGCGTCGTGCGCTCGCCGACGCGGCCGCGCCCGAGGCGGGCAAGCGCGACCTGCTGCGCGACCTGCTCGAGGGCAAGGTCGGCCCGACCAGCCTGCGCCTGATCGCGCAGCTGGTGGTGCACCCGCGTGGGCGTAGCCTGGAAACAGGTCTGGATGAGGTCGGCCAGCTCGTGGCCCAGCAGCGCCAGCGCCTGGTGGCGGTGGTCCGCAGCGCGGTCGAGCTGACCGAGGCGCAGAAGGAGCGCCTGGCGGCGTGGCTGCGCACCTCCTACGGCCGTGACGTGCACCTGAACGTCGAGGTGGACAAGCGAGTGCTCGGTGGGTTCTCGGTCCGCATCGGCGACGAGATCATCGACACCACCATTGTGGGACGAATCGAAGAAGTCCGCCGCCGGTTGGCCGGCTAGGCGAATAGGGAGACAGAGTAGAGATGGCGGAGCTTACGATCCGGCCGGACGAGATCCGGGACGCGCTTGAGCGCTTCGTCCAGGCGTACGAACCGGAAGGCGCCGCGCGCGAGGAGATCGGGACCGTCGTCGACGCCGGCGACGGCATTGCCCATGTCTCCGGCCTTCCCTCGGCGATGGCGAACGAGCTGCTCGAGTTCGAGAACGGCACGCGCGGCCTGGCACTTAACCTCGACACCCGCGAGATCGGTGTCGTTGTCCTGGGCGAGTTCAGCGGCATCGAGGAGGGCCAGACGGTCCGCCGGACGGGCGAGGTCCTGTCCGTGCCCGTCGGCGACAACTTCCTCGGCCGCGTGGTCGACCCCCTGGGCAACCCGCTCGACGGCAAGGGCGCCATCGAGGCCGAGGGCGTTCGCGCCCTCGAGCTGCAGGCCCCCTCGGTCGTCCAGCGGCAGCCCGTGAAGGAATCGCTGGCCACGGGCATCAAGGCGATCGACGCCATGACGGCGATCGGCCGCGGCCAGCGTCAGCTCATCATCGGCGACCGCGGCACCGGCAAGACCGCGATCGCCGTGGACACGATCCTCAACCAGCGCGAAAACTGGGCCTCTGGCGACCCCGCCAAGCAGGTGCGCTGCGTCTACGTCGCGATCGGCCAGAAGGGCTCGACCGTCGCGCAGGTGCGTGCCCGCCTGGAGGAGGCCGGCGCGATGGAGTACACCACCATCGTCGCCGCTCCCGCCTCCGAGGCCGCCGGCTTCAAGTACATCGCGCCCTACGCCGGCTCGGCGATCGGTCAGCACTGGATGTACCAGGGCAAGCACGTCCTGATCGTCTTCGACGACCTGACCAAGCAGGCGGACGCCTACCGCGCCGTCTCTCTGCTGCTGCGCCGTCCCCCGGGCCGTGAGGCGTTCCCCGGTGACGTCTTCTACCTCCACTCCCGGCTGCTGGAGCGCTGCGCCAAGCTCTCCGACGACATGGGCGGTGGCTCGATGACGGGTCTGCCGGTCATCGAGACCAAGGGCAACGACGTCTCGGCCTTCATCCCGACCAACGTCATCTCCATCACCGACGGCCAGGTCTTCCTCGAGACGGACCTGTTCAACGCGGGCGTGCGCCCGGCCATCAACGTCGGTGTCTCGGTGTCCCGAGTCGGTGGCTCCGCTCAGTCCAAGGCCATGCGGAAGGTCGCGGGCACGCTGCGTCTGTCGCTGTCGCAGTACCGTGACCTCGAGGCCTTCGCGGCCTTCGCCTCCGACCTGGACGCCGCCTCCAAGGCCCAGCTCGAGCGCGGGCAGCGTCTGGTCGAGCTGCTCAAGCAGGCCCAGTACAGCCCGTTCTCGCTCGAGCGCGAGGTCGCCTCGATCTGGGCGGGCACGACGGGCGAGCTGGACGAGGTGCCGATCGAGGACATCCGTCGCTTCGAGCTCGAGTTCCTGGACTACATCCAGTCCTCGCACAAGGGCATCTTCGACACGATCCGTGAGACCAGGGAACTGGTCGACGACACGGTGACCGCTCTCAAGGACGCCATCACGGAGTTCAAGAAGGGCTTCACCACCTCCTCCGGCGAACTGCTGGTCAAGGACGAGCCGGTGGCGCCCCTGGGCGCGGACGAGGTCGGCCAGGAGAAGATCAAGAAGGTCGTCCGTCCGGCGGCGGAGAAGTAGGACATGGGTGCCCAGCTAAGGCTGCTGCGGCGGCGGATCAACTCGGTCAAGTCGACCGCGAAGATCACGCGCGCCCAGGAGCTCATCGCCTCTTCACGGATCGTGAGGGCGCAGCAGCGGATGCAGGCGGCGCTGCCGTACGAGCGTGAGATCACTCGCGCCGTCACCGGCGTCGTCAGCAACGCGGCCAGCGTCGACCATCCGCTGACCGTGGCGAAGGAGAACCCCGCCAAGGCGGGCGTCCTCATCGTCACCAGCGACAGCGGGTTCTGCGGCGGCTTCAACGCCAACGTCCTGCGCGAGGCCGAGGCCCTGCGCGGGCTGCTGGAGAGCCGCGGGCTGACCGTGGTGCCGTTCGTCACCGGGCGGAAGGGTGTCACCTGGCACACCTTCCGCAACCGGGAGATGGGCGGCAGCTGGGTCGGCTTCTCGCGGAAGCCGGCCTACGCCGACGCCAAGGAGATCGCGACCACGCTGATCGACTCGTTCAAGGACGACAACGGGATCGACGAGATCCACATCGTGTCGACCGAGTTCGTCTCGATGCTCACGCAGAACGTCGTGGTCAAGCGGGTCCTGCCGCTGGAGGTCGAGGAGACCGAGGCGACGGACACGACCGTGATCCCGCCGTACTTCGAGTTCGAGCCGACGGCGGGTGACGTCCTGGAGTCGCTGCTGCCGCGTTACGTGGAGTCGCGCATCTTCACCGCGTTGCTGCAGTCGGCGGCCTCCGAGGAGGCGGCCCGACGGCGCGCGATGAAGTCCGCGACCGACAACGCCAACGAGCTGATGCGGGTGCTCACCCAGCAGATGAACCAGGCTCGCCAGGCCGAGATCACCCAGGAAATCAGCGAGATCGTCGGTGGCGCCAACGCGCTCGCTGACGCCGCAGCGGGGAAAGAGTGAAATGACTGCAGAGGCTGTTGAAACTGTAGAAGCCCCCGCGGCCGGCACTGGCCGCGTGGCACGTGTCACCGGCGCCGTCGTCGACGTGGAGTTCCCCGTCGAGGCGATGCCGGAGATCTATAACGCGCTCAAGGTCGAGGTGACCCTCGGCGGCGAGACCAAGACCCTGACGCTCGAGGTCGCCCAGCACCTGGGTGACAACCTCGTCCGGGCCATCTCCATGCAGCCCACCGACGGCCTGGTCCGTGGCCAGGCGGTGGCCGACACGGGTGCGCCGATCTCGGTGCCGGTCGGCGACGTCGTCAAGGGCCACGTGTGGAACGCGCTGGGCGAGACGCTCGACGTCCCGACCTCCTCGCTCAAGATCGAGGAGCGGTGGGGCATCCACCGGCCGTCCCCGGCCTTCGACCAGCTCGAGTCGCGTACCGAGCTGCTGGTCACCGGCATCAAGGTCATCGACCTGCTCACCCCGTACGTGCAGGGTGGGAAGATCGGCCTGTTCGGTGGCGCCGGTGTCGGCAAGACCGTTCTGATCCAGGAGATGATCCGCCGGGTCGCCCGTAACTTCGGTGGCACCTCGTGCTTCGCCGGTGTGGGCGAGCGCACCCGTGAGGGCAACGACCTCTGGCTGGAGATGGAGGAGGCGGACGTCCTCAAGGACACCGCGCTCGTCTTCGGCCAGATGGACGAGCCGCCGGGCACCCGTCTGCGGGTCGCCCTGTCGGCGCTGACGATGGCGGAATACTTCCGCGATGTGCAGAAGCAGGACGTGCTGCTGTTCATCGACAACATCTTCCGCTTCACGCAGGCCGGTTCCGAGGTCTCCACCCTGCTCGGCCGTATGCCGTCGGCCGTGGGTTACCAGCCCACGCTGGCCGACGAGATGGGTGTGCTCCAGGAGCGCATCACCTCGACGCGTGGTCATTCGATCACCTCCATGCAGGCGATCTACGTGCCCGCCGACGACATCACCGACCCGGCCCCGCACAACGCGTTCGCGCACCTCGACGCGCAGACCGTTCTGTCGCGGCCGATCTCGGAGAAGGGCATCTACCCGGCGGTGGACCCGCTCGACTCCTCCTCCCGGATCCTCGACCCGCAGATCGTGGGCGAGGAGCACTACCGGGTGGCCCAGGAGACCAAGCGGATCCTGCAGAAGTACCGCGAGCTCCAGGACATCATCGCGATCCTCGGTATCGACGAGCTCTCCGAGGAGGACAAGGTCACCGTCCAGCGGGCCCGCCGCATCGAGCGCTTCCTGTCGCACCCGATGTACGCGGCCGAGGCCTTCACCGGCCAGCCGGGCGAGACCGTCCCGCTCGACGAGACCATCGCCTCCTTCAAGGGCCTCTGCGCGGGTGAGTACGACCACCTGCCCGAGCAGGCGTTCTTCATGGTCGGTGGCATCGAGCAGGCCATCGCGAAGGCCAAGGAACTCGAGCGTCGCTAATCGCCTTATGGTGGTGGTACGGCTCTTCGCGGGTCGTACCACTACCTGATCGGAAAGGAACCTACACAAGTGGCGAAGCTACGCGTAGGGGTTGTCTCACCCGAGCGTGAGATCTGGTCGGGCGAGGCCGACATGGTGATTGCCAAGACCGTGGACGGCGAGATCGGTATTATGCCGCAACACGCACCTGTGCTCGGCGTCCTCGTCGAGGGCGGCGTGCTGCGCGTGAAGCGGGAGGGTGAGCCGGAGCTGGTGGCGGCGGTGCACGGGGGCTTCATCTCCGTGGCCGACGACGAGGTGTCCGTGCTCGCCGAGGTGGCCGAGCTCGGTTCCGAGGTCGACGTCTCGGCTGCCCGTGACGCTCTCGACCGGGCCCAGGCCTCGATCGAGGCCAACCAGGAAGACGCCGACGCGGCGGTCGAGGCCAAGCGTGCCAGGGCCCGGCTGCGTGCGGCGGGCGAAGAGGTTTAATACCGTAAGCGGGGCTCAGGGGGCGGCATGGTAGCAACGGTAGTCATTGTCCTGGTGCTGCTGGCCGCCCTCATCGTGGTCCGGGGGGTGACGCTGGCCCGCTCGCGCGGGAGCGTACCCTGTCGGCTGCGGGTGGGTGACCGTGGCTGGCAGAGCGGGGTGGCCCGCTATGCCGACGGGGAGCTCCACTGGATCCCGCTCTTGGGCGTCCGACTCAGGCCGCGCCACGCGATCGCGAGGCGCGGCCTTGTCGTATCCGCTCGTCGGGAGATCGACGGCGGGCTCTACGCGGTCGACTGCGAGGGGAGCACGCGGGGGATCTCCCTGGCGATGAGCGCTGACGCGCTGACGGGGTTCCTGGCGTGGCTGGAGTCGGCGCCGCCCAGCGCCTACCTCGACGTCGCCTAGGGCCCTTCCGGAAGTGGGAGGCGCTGTGGGGGTCCTGCGGGGCTAGCGGGTGCCGCCGGGCTTCCAGACGATCTCGTTGCCGTCGTGGGCCACGCGGCAGGCGATGAAGAGCAGGTCCGACAGGCGGTTGAGGTATTTCGCGGTCAGCGGGTTCATGTCCTCGTGGGCCTGGAGGGCCGCCCAGGTCGTGCGCTCGGCCCTGCGGACCGTGACGCGGGCCACGTGAAGGGCGGCCGTCGCCGGGTCGCCACCGGGCAGGATGAAGCTGCGTAGCGGTTCGAGGCCCGCGTTGAGGCGGTCGCACTGCTCTTCGAGGCGGTCGATGTACGACTGCTCCACCCGCAACGGCGGGAACTCCGGGCTCTCGACGACCGGCGTGGCCAGGTCGGCGCCCAGGTCGAACAGCTCGTTCTGGATCCGGATCAGCAGCGCCACGAGATCGGCGGGCAGCGTGCCGTGCGCGAGCGCGACGCCCAGGTGGGCGTTGGCCTCCTCCACGTCGGCGTAGGCGGCCAGCCGGGGATCGGTCTTCGAGGTGCGGCTCATGTCGACCAGCGCTGTGGTGCCGTCGTCGCCGGCCCGGGTGTAGATGTGGGAAAGGACGACCGGCTTGTCCTTGTCGGCGCGCGTCATGGCCTCAGCGTAATGACAAATGTCATCCGGATCGTACGCGGGATCCACATCGGGCCGATGATTTCCACGACTACCTGGGCGAACGCGGCTAAAGCCACTATTGACCCATGACGAAGGAGATGACCTGATGCTCGAGATCAACGAGCTGCGCAAGCGCTTCGCGGGTGGCCCCGACGCCCCCGGCGGGAAGGTGGCGCTGGACGGGATCAGCTTCGCCGTGCGGCCGGGTGAGATGTTCGGTTTCGTAGGGGCGAACGGCGCCGGCAAGACCACCACGATGCGCATCGTGATGGGCGTGCTCCAGGCGGACTCCGGCTCGGTGAGCTGGCAGGGCAAGTCCCTCGGCTACGACGCCCGGAAGCGGTTCGGGTACATGCCCGAAGAGCGGGGGCTCTACCAGAAGATGCGGGTCGCCGAGCAGATCGAATACTTCGGCCGCCTGCACGGCATGAGCACCCCGGCCGCGAAGAAGGCCACCGACGACCTGCTGCAGCGGCTCGGGCTGACCGAGCGGCGGAGCGACGCCGTGCAGGCGCTCTCCCTGGGCAACCAGCAGCGCGTGCAGCTCGCCGTGGCGCTGGTGCACGACCCCGAGGTGCTGGTCCTGGACGAGCCGTTCTCCGGGCTCGACCCGATCGCGGTGGACGCGCTGGCCACGGCGCTGCAGGAGCGGTGCAGGGGCGGCGTACCGGTGATCTTCTCCAGCCACCAGCTGGAGCTGGTCGAGCGCCTGTGCGACTCCGTGGGCATCGTCTCGGCCGGCCGGATGGTGGCCGCCGGCACGGTGGGGGACCTGCGGGCCGCCGAGGGCAACACGCTGCGCGTGGTCGTCCGCGAGCCGTCCCCCGGCTGGGCCGACGGCCTGCCCGGCACGGTCACCGTGCAGGGCGGCCGGCACATCCTGCGTACGACCGACGGCGACGACCAGGAGATCCTGCGTCGCGCCATGAAGGCGGGCCACGTCGAGCACTTCGGCGTCGAGCAGCCGACCCTCACCGAGATCTTCAAGGAGGCCGTGGCGTGAACGGACTGATGCTGATAGCCCGGCGCGAGGTCACCACGCAGATCCGGACCCGGGCCTTCGTGATCGGCCTGCTCGTCACGGCCGCGCTGGTCGCGGCGGTGTCCTTCCTGCCCAAGATCATGGGCGGCGGCGACTCGTACACGATCGGCACCGTCAACTCCCAGCAGCTTCCGCTGCACACGGCGGCGCCCGAGGTGGAGTTCGAGTGGCGCAAGTTCGCCGACGAGGCGGCGGCCAAGCAGGCCGTGCTCGCCGGCGACGTGGACGCGGTGCTGGTCAACGACAGCAAGGTGCTCACCGACGGGGAGATCGAGACCGAGCTCGGCGTGCTCATGCAGAGCGTCAACCGGGAGTTCAAGCTCGGCGCCGCGGGTGTGGCCATCCCGCCGCTGGAGATGCAGTCCGTGGGAGCGGACACCCGGTACGAGTCCTCGCGCCAGGCGATCGCGACCGTGCTCGTCCTCGTGCTCTTCATGCTGATCATGGGACAGGTCGTCATGGTCGCCATGGGCGTGGTGGAGGAGAAGGGCAGCCGGATCGTGGAGATCCTGCTCGCGTCCGTACGGCCGTGGCAGCTGCTCGGCGGCAAGATCCTCGGGCTGGGCGTGCTCGGACTGATCAACCTGGTCACGATCGCGGTGGTCGGGCTCGGCGCGGCGGTGGCCTCCGGCGCCGCCTCGGACTTCCCGCCCGGCATCCCGGGGCTGGTGGCGGCGGTGCTGGTGTGGTTCGTGCTCGGCTACGCCTTCTTCGCCACGCTGGCGGCGGCGCTGGCCTCCCTGGTCTCGCGCCAGGAGGAGGTCAACAGCGTGCTGACCCCGCTGACCATGGGCATCATGGCCACGTACTTCGTGTCCTTCTACGTGACCAACGAGCCCACGGGCACGCTGGCCACGGTGGCGTCCTACATCCCGCCGTTCTCCTCCATGATCATGCCGGTGCGGATGGCCGCGACGGACGTGCCGATGTGGCAGGTGGGCGTGTCCATGGTGGTGATGGTGGCGGCCGTGGCCGCGGTGCTGGCCTTCGGGGCCAAGGTGTACGAGCGGGCCGTGCTGCGGACCGGGGCCAGGGTGAAGCTCGGCGACGTGCTGCGTACCCGGTAGGCGAGAAACAGACGGATGGCGATGGACTCGGTCGAGCGGGCGCGGCGCACCACCTGGAAGATCCTGGTCTTCAACTTCGTCGCCATGTGGCTGCTGATCCTCATGATGACCATGGCCGTGGTCGGCGAGGGGAAGCTCAACTGGTGGCGGGCCGCGCCCGCGTTCGTCGCCGCGGTCTGCTTCACCTGGCTCAGCCTGAGAGCCATCGACGCGGTGCTGGACCGCCGTTACCCCACCAGGCAGGTGGTGGTGGCGGCGGTCTTCGCCGTGGTCGCGGCGGGCCTGGGCGGTGCCCAACCGTTCGGCTGGGGCTGGGTGCTGGTCTGCTGGCTGTCGATCGCCTCGCTGGAGATCCCCAGGCGCACGGTCGCGCTGCTGCAGGTGGGTACGTGGGTGGCCGGCGTCTCTCTCAGCGCCCTGGGCGGGGAGGCCGGCGTGAGCGCCTGGAGCCTCGACCTGTCGGCGGATCAGGCGCTGGTGCTCAACATGGTGAGCTACGCGGTCTTCTGCGTGCTCGTGCCGCCGTCCAACCGGGTCTGGATCTGGATCTGGACGCTGGCCGTGGAGGCGCACAAGGGCCGTGAGGCGCACACGCGACTGGCGCTCGCCGAGGAGCGGCTGCGCTTCGCCAGGGACCTGCACGACCTCGTGGGGCACCAGCTCTCGGCCATCGCGGTCAAGACCGAGCTGGCCGTACGTCTGTCGGACGTGGACGCGGCGCGGGCCAAGGCCGAGATGACCGAGGTGAACCGGCTGACCAGGCAGGCGCTCAAGGAGCTGCGTCAGGCCGTGCGCGGCTACCGCGAACTTGACTTGCCCGCTGAGCTGAATAGCGTGAAAGGTGTGCTCGAAGCGGCAGGGGTCCGCTGCGAGGTTCACCTGCCCTACCGCGAGCTGCCGGACAGTGTGGCGCCGGTGTTCGCCTACGCGGTACGCGAGGCTGTGACGAACGTGCTCAAGCACAGCGCCGCGACCTTCTGCGACATCACGCTCCGCTTCACCGCGCAGGAGGCGGAGCTGACGGTGCGCAATGACGGGGCGGCCCGGCGGGGGGCCGACGACCTGGGCAGTGGCCTGGCGGGGCTGGCGGAGCGGCTGGCCGTCGTGGGCGGCGTCATGACGGCCCGTCCGACGGCCGACGGAGAGTTCCTGCTCAACGCGGTCGTGTCATTGCCGATAGATGGGTAGGGGAGTTGTGCGAGGGTCACCTCAGCGAGCACTTCGCGCAGGGGAATGACTACGCTACGTGCGTGACTGAGGAGGTGGCATGCGCGTCCGGGGCAATCCGAGAGCCCAGGTGGTACGGATCGGTGCCCGGCTCGACGCCGGCACGTCCGCGGGAGTGCGTGAGCGGCTGCACAAGGCGCTCGACTCCGGTGAGGGCGACCTGATCCTCGATCTCTCGAAGCTGGAGATGATCGACGCCACCGGTCTCGGGGTGCTCGTGGGTGCGCATCGGCGCGCGCTGAGCGTGCAACGCCGTCTCGTTCTTCGGGGGGTGCCACCGAGGATCATGCGGATACTGGCGGTCACCCGGCTGAATCGGGTGCTGCACGTGGAGGCTCCGGCGGCCGCGGTGGCCTGATGACATATCGAGCGGGTGACGATCAGCCGTCACCCGCTCTTTCCATGCTTAGACAAAATGTAGATTTCGGTTGTCCGTCTACCGGCCCCGAAAAGATCGCGTTTTCACCGGCGTTTGCATATCGCGATCAACCCGGGGCGAGGCTCCGGCTGAAGATGTGCACCGCCACCGCGACGAGTTCGTCGATCGCCGGCTGCTCTTCGGCGAGCAGCCATTCGATCAACAACTCTTGTAGCGCTCCAATTACACCGAGTGCCACCAGTCGCCGATTCAACGGGGTGGCCTGCGGGAAATCCGCGGATGCCTCCTCCACGAGCCGCGCGAACGCGTCCACCGCCCGCTGACGCGACAGTGTCAGGACGTCCCCTGATCTGCGGACCTCGACGTGCATGATGCGGGCCCGGCGCCAGTCCGCCGTTGTGAACTCGATATAGGCGCGAATCCCGGCCTTGACTCTTCCGTCAAGCGTCTCAGGCGCCTCCTGTAACGCTTTGGCCACAACCGCAAGGCTTTCCTCCACGCAGCGCTCGTGTAACGCCTGCAGGAGCTCCTCGCGGCCGCCGAAACATTCGTAGAAGGCCCGGTTGGAGATCCTGGCCTCCGAGCACAGCCTTTCGATGGTCGTCGCTACGAACCCCGGTTTCGCGTATAGCGAGTACGCGGCCGTCATCAGCCGCTCACGTCTGTCCGCCAGCCTTTGCTCAGCCGACATTCCCCGGTAAGACCGGTTCACATTCCACCCGTCCAACATGATCGTGGCCCCCAGAGCACACAATTATGGACGGATGATCGGATTTGGGAAAGGGCAAGAAGATTATCTTTTACGTCGTCCGTGCAAGAACGTGACAAGCCTGAGCAGTCGCTCAAGTTCGGCGGGGCCCCGCGTGAACGACGTGAGGTTCATCCCGGGTATCGCGAAGCGCTGACGGGAGACGGCTTTCGGCCTGGCGAACTCGCGCAGGCCGTCGGCTCCGTGGATCCTGCCGAATCCCGAGTCGCCGACCCCGCCGAACGGCAGGGCGGGGACTCCGGCGAAGGAAATGACCGAGTTGATGGCGGTCATGCCGGAGCGCATGAGGCGGGCCAGCTCCGTCGCGCGGCGGACGTTGCGGCTGAAAATCGTGCCGCCCAGGCCGTACGCCGAGGCGTTGGCCAGCTCCAACGCCTCCTGGGCGTCCCGGGTGCGGCGCACGGTGATGGTCGGGCCGAACGTCTCCTCGCGTACGGCCGGCGAGTCCTCCGGCACGTCCTCGACGATCACCGGGTCCACGTAAGGTGCGCGTACCGACGCGGTGCCGCCGGTCACCGTCCTGCCCGCCTTGACGGCGTCGTCGATGTGCCGCTTGATGATGTCCACCTGGCCGGGCATCGTGATCGGGCCGTAGTCTTCACCGGCTTTCACTTTTGTCGCCCGATCGGACAGCTCGCGCATGAAACTTTCATAGACGGCGTCCACGACGTAGACCCGCTCGACGCCCACGCAGGTCTGGCCGGCGTTGGACAGTGCGCCCCAGAGGCAGGCGTCGGCGGCCGCCTGGAGGTCGGCGTCGGCGTCCACGATGAACGCGTCCTTGCCGCCGCACTCGGCCACGATCGGCGTGAGGTTCTCGGAGCAGGCGGCCATGACCCGCTTCGCCGTGGCGGTGGAGCCGGTGAAGGCGACCTTCTTCACCCTGGGGTCGGCCGCCAGCGCCGCGCCGGTCTCGCCCAGACCCGTCACGGTCTGGAACACCTTGTACTCGGGGACGGACTCCTCGAAGAGCTCGGCGAGGCGGACCCCGATGCCGGGGGTGAGCTCGCTCGGCTTGAACACGACGGCGTTGCCGGCCGCCAGGGCGTAGGCGATGGAGCCCATGGGGGTGAAGACCGGGTAGTTCCACGGGCCGATGACGGCGACGACGCCGAGGGGAAGGTATTCGAGGGTGGCGGTCAGGTTGAGGCCGATCATGCCGGTGGCCACGCGGCGGCGGCCGAGCACCTTCTGGGCGTTGCGGGCGGCCCAGTCGATGTGGGTGACGGCCAGCACGATCTCCAGCGTGGCGTCGCCCACCGGCTTGCCCGTCTCCTGGTGGACGAGGGCGGCCAGCTCGCGGATGTGCTGGGTGAGCACCGCCTTGTAGTCCAGCAGGCGGCGCCGGCGCTCCGCCGCGGGCAGCGCGGCCCACCACGCGGCCGCCTCCTCCGCCCGGCCGACGGCCTCGTGGACGGCGGCGGGAGTGTGCTTGGGATGACTGCCGACGACCTCGCCGGTAGCCGGATTGAGTGAGTCGAAGGTCAGCGTCGTCATGGCGCCACGATAAACCGGTAAGCCATCGCTTACTAGAGTCGGGGCGCCGGTGCCGGGCAGGCTGGCCCTCAGAGCGCGCTGAACGCGCCCTGGGCCGCCGGAGGACCACTCAGGGGGCCCAGGGGCGCTCCGTGACGGCGGGCCACCACTGAAGGGTCAGAGGGCGTTTCCCTGGAGGGCCCTCAGCCGGAGTGCGGCGGGTGGGGAGCCACGGCAGCGCGTAGATCTAGAAAAGCGCGTAGATCTAGAAAAGGGTCGGGTTCTCCGGCTCGATGCCGCGCAGGGCGTCGTAGTCGAGGGTGACGCAGTTGATGCCGCGGTCGGTGGCCAGGACGCGGGCCTGGGGCTTGATCTCCTGCGCCGCGAACACCCCGCGCACCGGAGCCAGCAGCGGGTCGCGGTTGAGCAGCTCCAGGTAGCGCGTGAGCTGCTCCACCCCGTCGATCTCCCCGCGGCGCTTGATCTCCACCGCCACCGTCGACCCCGCCGCGTCCCTGCACAGGATGTCCACGGGCCCGATCGCCGTCATGTATTCGCGGCGGATCAGCGAGTAGCCGTCGCCCAGCGTCGTGATGTGCTCGGCGAGCAGCTCCTGCAGGTGGGCCTCCACGCCGTCCTTGATCAGGCCGGGGTCCACCCCGAGCTCGTGGCTGGAGTCGTGGAGGATCTCCTCCATGGTCAGGACCAGCTTCTCGCCGGTCTTGCCGTGGGTGACCGTCCAGGTCTCGCCGTCCTCTTTGAGCTTGCACGGCGGGTTCATCCAGTTGAGCGGCTTGAAGGCGCGGTCGTCGGCGTGGATGCTCACGCTGCCGTCCGCCTTGATGAGCACGAGTCTCGGCGCCATCGGCAGGTGCGCCGTGAGCCGTCCGATGTAATCCACGCTGCATCGCGCGATGACCAGCCGCATGACCGTCCACCTTAGTGCCTCTGGAAAACTGGACGCATGGCGTTTGAACGGGTGGGAGTGGTCGGTCTCGGCACGATGGGTGCCGGGATCGCCGAGGTGTTCGCGCGGGCGGGGCTGCGCGTGATCGGGGTCGAGGCCGACGCCGAGATGCTGGCCAGGGGGCGCGGGCTCCTGGAGAGATCCACCGGCCGCGCCGTCGACAAGGGCAAGCTGACCGGCGCGGAGCGGGACGAGATCCTCGGCCGCGTGACGCTGACCACCTCGCGCGCCGACCTGCGCGACGCCGACCTGGTGATCGAGGCCATCCCGGAGATCCTCGACTACAAGGTCTCCCTGTTCGAGGACCTCGACGGCATCTGCAAGCCCGAGACCGTCCTGGCCACCAACACCTCCTCCCTGTCCGTCACCGCCATCGCCGCCGCCACCGGGCGTCCGGGGCGGGTGGTCGGCCTGCACTTCTTCAATCCGGCGCCGGTGATGCGGCTGGTCGAGGTCGTGAGCACAGTCGTGACCGAGCCGGGGGTCGTCGGCGCGGTCTCGGAGCTGGCGGGCCGGCTGGGGAAGACGGCCGTGACGGTGGGCGACCGGGCCGGGTTCGTGGTCAACCGGCTGCTGCTGCCCTATCTCAACCACGCGGTCGCGCTCATGGAGCAGGGCGTGGCCGGGCGCGACGACATCGACCTGGCCATGAAGGTGGGCGTCGGGCTGCCGATGGGGCCGTTCACGCTGCTGGACCTGATCGGGCTCGACACCTCCTACGAGGTGATGGAGGTGCTGTTCGACGAGACGCGCGAGCGCCGGCACGCGCCGTCGCCGCTGCTGCGGGAGCTGGTCACCGCCGGGTTGCTCGGGCGCAAGTCGGGGCGGGGCTTCTACGGCGAGGAGCGGGCCCACCCCTCGGGTGCCGGACGCTCCCTGCCGATCGCGTTCGACGTGGCGGGGCCGGGCTCCGAGGAGCTGGTGGCACGGCTGGCGGCGGCCGGGTTCGAGCGGTCCGGCGAGGGCGCCGACGTCGTGCTGCGGCTCGCCGACCGCCCGGTGGTCGAGCACGCCGTACGCCTGCGCGACCCCGCCACGATGGTCGGCGTGCACCTCGTCGGCGACCAGGTGGCCGAGCTGGCGAGCACGGCGCTGACCTCCGACGCGGCCGCCGACGCGGCCGCGGACCTGATGAAGGTCGCGGGCCTGTCGCCGGTGTCGTGCAAGGACCGGGCGGGCTTCGTGGTGGACGCGCTGCTCTACCCCTACCTGAACGACGCCGTCCGCATGCACGACGCCGGCTACGCCTCGATCGACGACATCGACGCCGCCATGCGCCTGGGCTGCGGCTACCCGGCCGGCCCCTTCCAGACGCTGGAGTCCCTGGGCCTGGCCCGCGTACGCGACGGACTGAGGGCCCTCTACGCCGAATACCGCGAGCCGGCCTTCGCCCCCGCCCCCCTGCTCGACCAGCTCGTCACCGCGGGCGCGAGCGAGTTCCCCCGCCGATGAGCCCCCGCCGCGCCCGCCGCAGGGAGTCCTCCCGCCCCTTCGGCTTCCCGACCGGCCTGGACAAGGTGGAGGAGTGGCCCGACGGCGAGTGGAAGGTCCGCATGCTCACCGGCGCCTCCTCGGCCAAGAACTACCGGTGCCCGGGCTGCGACCAGGAGATCGCCGGCGGCCGGCCGCACCTCGTGGCCTGGCCCAACTGGCCGGGCGGCGACGAGGAACGCCGCCACTGGCATTCCGCCTGCTGGCGTAAGAGACTCGACCGCGGCCCCGGCCGCAGCCGTTACTGAAGGGACCCATGGTGGACATTCGCGCGGCGACGGTGCTGCCCGCCCGGCGGGAGCCGATCGAGCTGCACACCGGCGACGGCCTGACCCTGGTCGGCGAGCTGGCCCAGCCCCTCGACCGGCCCCCGGTGGCGACGCTGGTCACGCTGCACCCGCTGCCCACCCACGGCGGGTTCATGGACAGCCACGTCTACAAGAAGGCCGCCAACCGGCTGCCCGCGCTCGCCGATCTGGCCGTGCTGCGCTTCAACACCCGGGGCACCTCCTCCGACCGCGGCACCTCGGAGGGGACGTTCGACGGGGGCGAGGGGGAGCGGTTCGACGTGGCCGCGGCGCTGGAATACGCCGAATACCACGACCTGCCGCACGTGTGGGTGGTCGGCTGGTCGTTCGGCACCGAGCTGACGCTCAAGTGGGCGCACGATCCGCTGGTGGAGGGCGCGATCCTGCTCTCGCCGCCGCTGCACAGGGCCACCGACGCCGATCTGGACGCCTGGGCGGGATTCGGGCGGCCGCTGGTGGCGCTGGTGCCGGAGTTCGACGACTACCTGCGGCCGGAGGAGGCCCGGTCCCGGTTCGCGCGGGTGCCGCAGGCCGAGGTCATCGGGGTCGACGGGGCCAAGCACCTGTGGGTGGGGGAGCCGTACGTACGCATCGTGCTGGACGAGATCGTCAAGCGCGTCAACCCGGCGGCCTGGCCGCTGCCGGTGGAGGTATGACGGATATTTCCGGATATTTTCCTGCTCTGAAGGTTTTTTGAGCAGAATGAGCAGAACTCTGGACCTTCCGATTGGCGAGGGTGAGAATCCGATCGTCAACCGAAGATCGTGGAGACGCCGGGCGATCGCTGTCCGCGCGTAATCCCTGCTCTGCATGGGCGAGGCACGTATGCGGGTAGTGCATGGACTGGTCGCGGCGGCGTTAACGATCACGACTCTGGGGGTCCCGCAGCAAGCGGCCGCACAGGAGTCTCCACAGGCGGTCCACACCGTCGCGCCGCCCTCGGAGGCGGAGACGGAGCGGGCCGCCCTCGCGCTCGCCCGCAGCGCGGGCAAGCCGGTCGAGGTCGAGTCGATGCGCAGCGAGACCCGCCAGGTCTTCGCCAAGCCCGACGGCACGCTGACCATGGAGCTGAACGTCCGCCCCGTACGCGTGCGCCAGGCCGGCCGCTGGGTCCCCGTGGACACCACGTTGCGCGTGCGCCCCGACGGCGCGGTCGAGCCGGTCGCCGCGGCGATCGGCCTCACGCTGTCGGGCGGCGGCAGCGCCCCGCTCGCCCGCCTGTCGCGCGGCGCCAAGACCCTGGAGCTCGGCTGGCAGGGCACGCTGCCCAAGCCGGTGCTGAGCGGCGACACCGCCACCTACGCCGAGGTCATGCCGGGCGTGGACCTCCAGGTCACCGCGGACGTGGACGGCTTCTCCCACATCCTGGTGGTCAAGTCGCGGGCCGCCGCGGCGCAGCTGACCGAGCTGTCGTACCCGCTCACCGCCGACGGCGTCGGGTTGAAGTCGGACAAGGCCGGCAACCTGGAGGCCGTGGACGAGGCCGGCGGCACGATCTTCGTCGCGCCCACCCCGAAGATGTGGGACTCCGAGGGCATCACGAGTCCGCAGGCGCTCAAGGAAGGCCGCTCGCCCGAGGCCCGCGAGGCCACCATGGGGGTGGAGCTGGCGGGCGGGAAGCTGCGGCTGCGGCCGGACCGGAAGATGCTGGCGGACCAGAAGACGAAGTACCCCGTCTATCTGGACCCGTACTTCTCGGCCGCGCGCGGCTCGTGGACGGCCGTCTGGAGCAACTGGCCCAACTCCAACTACCTCAACTCCAGCGACGTCGCCCGGGTGGGACACGTCGAGTCGCAGAAGAACCGCTCGTTCTTCCAGATGAGCACCGGCTCGACCATCCACGGCAAGCAGATCATCAAGGGCACGCTGCGCACGTACGAGACGTGGTCGTACTCGTGCAGCGCCCGCCAGGTCGAGGCCTGGGGGACCGGGGCGATCAGCAAGAGCACCACCTGGAACAGCCAGCCGTCGTGGACGAGGAAGCTCGCCACGGTGAACGTGGCCAAGGGCTGGGGCTCGTCCTGCCTGCCCGGCGGGGTGGAGTTCGACGTCACGACCTGGGTGGCCGACGCCGCCGCCAAGAAGTGGTCGCAGGCCACCATCGGCCTGCGCGCCACCAGCGAGACCGACGTCTACGCCTGGAAGAAGTTCAAGAACAACCCGAGCCTGGTCATCGAGTACAACTCCATCCCCACCGACCCCGTGGCCGCCGACCTGTGGTCGGACCCGGGCGGCCCGTGCGTCTCCGGTGACGGCCGCCCGGTCATCAGCACCGCCACGCCCAAGCTGTGGGCCAAGCTGAAGGACACCGACAACTCGGTCAAGGGCCGCTTCGAGTGGTACAACGCCGCCGGCACGAAGACCGGCGAGTACGTCACCGCGCTCGGCTCCTCCGGCACCGCGTTCTACGCCACGATCCCGCAGAGCCTGTACGCCGACGGCGCGCTCGTCCGCTGGCGGGTGCGGGGCGAGGACGGCAAGGCCACCAGCGCGTGGAGCCCGTTCTGCGAGGCCACCGTGGACGCCACCGCCCCCGGACGGGAACCGGTCGTGACCTCGCCCCAGTTCGCGGAGAACGCCTGGAGCGACGGCGTCGGCCTGGAGGGCACGTTCACGTTCGACCCCAACGGGGTCGCCGACGTCGCCGCCTACGTCTACGGCCTCGACACCACGCCCAAGACGGAGGTCCCGCCCGGCCCGGACGGCAGGGCCACGATCCGGCTCACCCCGCGCCACGACGGCCCGAACGTGCTGTCGGTCCGCAGCAAGGACCGTGCGGGCCAGCTCGGCCCGATCCGCACGTACGTCTTCAACGTCAACGGCGGCTCCGCCCCGGCGGGCCACTGGACGCTGGACGACGGCCAGGGCGGCACGGCCGCCGACGCGGCCGCCGCTCACCCGGCGACGCTGTACGGCGCCACGTGGACGACCGGCAGGACCGGCAGCGGCCTGCGTCTGGCCAGTGCGTACGCCCAGACCACGGGCCCGGTCGTGGACACCGGCCGCAACTTCACCGTCACGGCCTGGGCCCGCCTGACCGGCAACGCCGCCACCGCCACGGTCGTCACCCAGGAAGGCACCAGGACCGGCGGGTTCGCCCTGCAGTACTCGAAGGCCGACGACCGCTGGGCGCTCACCCGCCCCGGCACGGACGCCGACAACGCGGCCACCGCGCGCGCCCTGTCCGCCGCCGCCCCGAGGCTGACCGAGTGGACCCACCTGACCGGCGTGTACGACTCGGCGGCCGGCCAGATCTCGCTCTACGTGAACGGCCGGCTGGAGGGCACGGCCGCCGTCACGCAAGCGTGGAACGCCACCGGCCCCCTGACGATCGGCCGCGGAAGGGTCAACGGGGCGGCTTCGGACTACTGGCCCGGGGACGTCGACGAGGTGCGGGTCTACGGCCGCGCCATGTTCGCCGACGAGGTCGCCGAACTGGTCAACAGCGCTGCCACGCTGGTCGGCCACTGGAAGCTGGACGAGGAGTCCGGCTTGTCGGCCGCCGACTCCTCGGGCCGGGCGACCGCCGGGACGCTGTCCGGAGCCGCCTCGTGGACGTCCGGCTGGCTGGACGGCGCCCTCGCGCTCGACGGCGTCAACGGCCACGCCCAGACGGCCGCCCCCGCGGTCAACACCAGGACGGGCTTCACCGTCGCCGCCTGGACGCAGCTCGACTACCTGCCCACCCGCGACACGGCGGCCGTGGCCCAGCCGGGCAGCCGGGCGGCGGGCCTCCAGCTCGGCTTCGACAAGGAGCAGGGCCGGTGGACCCTGGGCATGGCGGCCGCCGACACCGACACCGCCGCCCTCGTACGGACCCGGTCGGACGCCATCCCCAACCCGCTGGAGTGGACCCACATCGCCGGTGTGTACGACGCGCTGGCCGGCCAGCTCCGGATCTACGTCAACGGCCGCCTGTCCACCACCACCGTCACCTCTCACCTGAGCGCCTGGAATGCCACCGGCCCGCTGCAACTGGGCCGGACCAAGAGCGCGGGCGCGTTCACCGGCTACTGGCCGGGGAGCGTGGACGACGTCCGCACCTACGACGGCGTGCTGAGCGCCGAGCAGATCGCCCAGCTGGCCGCCCAATGAGTCCGCAGCCGTAAGTCGACCGAGTAAGTCCCGAATCACCGCACCCCAATACTGGGAGAGGTTCTCATGGACCTGCCGGAAGAGTTAGACCTGCCCGAATCCCGCTGGAATCGTGTTCCCCCGCAGGAGGAATTCGAGGTTCCCGACCCCAGGTGGAACCGGTTCCTCGAACCCAGGCCGGAGTCGCCCTGGCCGCGCAGGCTCGCGGCCGTGCTCTCGATCGTGCTGGTCGTGCCCCTGACGTACGCCATGCCGGCCGAGGCCGCCGCCCGGCCCGCCCCGGCCACGCAGAAGGAGACGCCGGTCAAGGGCACGAGGGTGCCCGTCAAGCCGCCGCTGGAGGATCCGGCCGCGAAGCAGGCGTGGAAGGCGCCACCGGGCGTCACCTGGCCCAAGCCGCAGAAGGCGGAGCTGGGTGGTACCGCCGCCAGGACCCTGGCGGCCGGCTTCCCGGTGCGGCTGGCACCCGGGGCGGCGAAAGCGGGGCAGGTCGCGGACCCGGTGAGTGTCGAGCTGCTCGACACCGACCGGCTCGGCCTGGCGATGCGTGTCTCGCCGGGCCAGGGCGTCGCGGCCACCAAGGCGACGGCGAAGACGAAGCTGGAGATCGACTACTCCGGCTTCCGCTACGCCTACGGCGGCGACTACGGCGCCCGGTTGCGGCTGGTGAAGCTGGAGGAGTGCGCGCTCACCGGCGCGGCCGGCTGCCCGCAGCCGGAGCCGGTGAAGAGCGACAACAACGCCGTGGACGGCACGGTGACCGCCGAGGTCGAGACCGGCGCCGTGTACGCCCTGACGGCCGCCGCCTCCGGCCCGTCCGGCGACCACTCGGCCACCTCGCTGGCCCCGTCCGCCGACTGGAGCGTCGGCACCCAGACCGGCGACTTCAACTGGGGCTACGACATGCGGACCCCGCCCGCGCTGGGCGGCGACGAGCCGGAGCTCTCCCTGGCCTACTCCTCGCAGAGCGTGGACGGCCGCACCGTCTCCACCAACAACCAGGCGTCCTGGGCGGGTGAGGGCTTCGAGCTGAACCCGAGCGGCTACGTCGAGCGCCGCTACAAGTCCTGCATGATCGACGGCAAGAAGACCGGCGACCTGTGCTGGGACCAGGACAACGCCACCCTGTCGCTGGGCAACTCGGCGGTGGAGCTGGTCAAGGACGCCACCACCAAGCAGTGGCGGCCCAAGCGCGACGACGGGACCCGGATCGAGTACCTGACCGGCGCCACGAACGGCGACAACAACGGCGAGTACTGGCGGGTCACCACGGCCGACGGCACCCAGTACACCTTCGGCCTGAACCGGCTGCCCGGCTGGGTCACCGGCAAGGCGGAGACCAGGTCGGTGCAGACGGTGCCGGTGTTCGGCAACAACAGCGGCGAGCCGTGTTACAACAGCACCCCGGCCAACGCCTGGTGCCAGCAGGGCTACCGGTGGAACCTCGACTACGCGGTGGACACCCACGGCAACGCCACCACCTACTGGTACGAGCGCGAGACGAACTACTACGGCCGCAACATGAAGCCGGAGCTGGGCACCCAGTACGTGCGCGGCGCGTACCTGACCCGGATCGACTACGGCTACCTGAAGAGCGAGCTGTTCACCAAGGCGCCCGCGGCCCGGGTGGTATTCGAGGTGGCCGAGCGCTGCCTGCCCAGCGGGACCGTCACCTGCGCCGCCGACCAGCTGAAGAAGGAGACCGCCGGCCACTGGCCGGACGTGCCCTTCGACCAGATCTGCGCCGCGGGGGTGACGTGCACCGACCGCCTGGCGCCGACGTTCTTCACCCGCAAGCGCCTGGCCAAGGTCACCACCCAGCTCAACAACGGCGCCGGCACGTACAACCCGGTGGACTCCTGGACCCTGGCGCACCAGTTCCCCGCCACGGGTGACGGCCTCAGCCCGTCGCTGTGGCTGGCCTCGGTCCAGCAGACCGGTCACGTGGGCGGCACGATCACGCTGCCCAAGACCACGTTCGTCGGTGTGCAGCTGCCCAACCGGGTGGACGCGAACGAGGGCCGCGCGCCGCTGGTCAAGTGGCGCGTCCAGGCGGTCAACAACGAATCCGGCGGCGAGCTGCGGGTCAACTACGCCCCGGCCGACTGCAAGCCGGGCGACGTGCCGACCGCGGACCGGAACAACCGGCTGTGCTTCCCGCAGCGCTGGTCGCCGCCGAACGAGGCCGAGGTCACCGACTGGTTCCACAAGTACGTCGTCGCGCAGACGATCGAGGTGGACCGGGTCGCCGGCTCGCCGAACGTGGTCACCAGCTACGAGTACCTCGACGGCGCGGCCTGGCACTACGCCGAGAACATCCTGGTCAAGCCCGAGCACCGGACCTGGTCGGACTTCCGCGGGTTCGGCCGGGTCCGCGTCCGCGAGGGCGACGGGCAGGACACCAAGCGCACGCTGACGGAGTTCAGGTACTTCCGCGGCATGCACGGCGACAAGCTGGCCGACGGCACCAGGCGGGTGGCCCAGGTCGAGGACACGGAAGGCGTCAAGCTGGACGACCTCGACCAGTACTCGGGGTTCGAGCGCGAGGAGATCGCGTACGACGGTGACGGCGGGGCCATCCTGACCGCGACCGCCGAGCAGCCGTGGTCGCTGAAGACCGCCGAGTCCACGCAGGGCGGCGTCACCAAGACCGCGCACATGGTCGAGGCCAAGTCCATGGTCACCCGGACCGCGCTGCCGGGGGGCAGGTGGCGGCGTACCGGCGAGGAGCGCTCGTACGACGCCAGGGGCCTGCTGCTCCAGGTGGACGAGAAGGGCGACCTGGCCTCGGCCGACGACGACACCTGCACCCGCTACACCTACGCCCGCAACGACACGAGCTGGATGCTCGACTACACCAGCCGGATCCAGAAGGTCTCGGCCGGCTGCGGCACCGCGGTCTCCACGCTGGCCGCCGGTGAGGTGATCTCCGACGAGAAGGTCGGGTACGACGGCCAGGCGCACGGCCAGGCGCCGACCAAGGGCGACGTGACCTCGGTCCAGCAGCTGGTCGCCGGGGACGGCACGACGATCACCGACAGCACCCACACCTACGACGCCTACGGCCGCGAGACCAGCGAGACCGACGCGGTCGGCACCAGGTCCACCACCACCTACACCCCGGCCACCGGCGCCCCGCCGACCGAGATCGCGCAGACCAACCAGCTCGGTCACGTCGAGCGCACCGTGGTCAACCCGGCCTGGGGCGAGCCGGTCGCCGAGATCGACGCCAACAACCGCCGCGTCGACATGGAGTACGACGCCCTCGGCCGCCTGGTCAAGGTCTGGCAGCCGGACCGCAGCAAGGCCGCCGGCCAGTCGCCCAGCACCGAGTACGCGTACGTGATGCGCACCGACGGCCCCAGCGTCGTCACGACGAAGACGCTCAACGCCGACGGCACCTACTCCGCAAGCCACGAGCTCTACGACGGCCTGATGCGCGAGCGCCAGACCCAGGAGCCCGCACCCAGGGACGAGCAGACGCAGGACCCGGCGCTGCGCGACGGCCGCACGATCACCGACACCCACTACAACTCCCTGGGCCAGCAGAGCAAGGCCAACACCGGCTACTTCGCCACCGGCACCCCCGCCACCGACCTGCTCGCGGTGGCCGACACCGACGTGCCCACCCAGGTCGTGTCGACCTTCGACGGCACCGGGGACGTCAACGCCCAGATCCTCAAGGCGAAGGGCGTGGAGAAGTACCGGGTCAGCACCGTGCAGGAGGGCGACCGGCTGCACGTGACGCCGCCGCCCGGCGGCACCGCGACCACCCGCATCGGCGACGCCCAGGACCGGCTCGTCGAGCTGCGCCAGTACAAGGGCGCGACCCCGACCGGCGAGTACGAGTCCACCAGGTACACCTACGACCACGCCGGACGGCTGTCCACGGTGACCGACCACGCCGGCAACGTGTGGCGGCACCACTATGACCTGCGCGGCCGGCAGATCAAGGCGGAGGACCCCGACAAGGGCGTCACCACCATGACCTACAACGACGCCGACGAGCTGGTCTCCACGACCGACGCCCGCGGCCGGACCCTGTGGTACGTCTACGACGAGCTGGGCCGCAAGAAGGAGCTGCGTGACGGCTCCGCGACCGGTCCGCTGCTGGCCGAGTGGAAGTACGACGCGCTGGCCAAGGGCCACATGAACGCCAGCATCCGCTATGTGGGCGGGCAGGCGTACAAGGCCGAGATCAACGCCATCGACGCCGACTACCGCACCCTGCGCCAGACGGTCACCGTCCCCGAGCGGGAGGGCAGGCTGGCCGGCTCGTACGTGCTCAACACCCGCTACACGCTCGACGACCAGGTCCAGTCGGTCAGCTTCCCGGCGGCCGGCGGCCTGGCGGAGGAGTCGGTCGTCTACACCTACGACGCGCAGAGCCAGCCCTCCAAGGTGACCGGCCTGTCGACGTACGTGACCGCGACCCGCTACTCCAAGCTGGGCGAGACCCTCCAGTACGAGCTGGGCACCGGCACCAGGAAGACCTGGCTCACCTACACCCACGACGAGGCCACCCGCAGGCTCACCGGCATGCGGCTGGACAGGGAGGGCGCGAGCGCGACCGACCTGGACCTCAACTACTCCTACGACGCGGTGGGCAACATCACCAAGGTCGCCGACCGGGCGAGCGGCCAGGACACGCAGTGCTTCACCTATGACCACCTGCGCCGGATGACCTCGGCGTGGACGGCCACGGACGACTGCGCCAGTGGCAGCCCGCAGTCCGGCACGATCGGCGGCGTGGCCCCGTACGCGGTCAGCTACGCCTACGACTCCACCGGCAACCGGATCAAGGAGACCAAGCACGCCTGGGGCGGCGCGGGCGAGACGGTCCGCACCTCGACCTACCCGCCGGCCGGCGGCAAGCAGCCGCACGCGCTGCAGACCGTCGGGTCGGACCTGTTCGAGTACGACGCCGCGGGCAACACCACCAGGCGCAAGGTCGGCACCTCCGACCAGAGCCTGGTCTGGGACGCCGAGGGCAACCTGGAGTCGGTGACCGAGGCCGGCAAGACGACGTCGTTCGTGTACAGCGCGGACGGCGACCGCCTCATCCGCAAGACACCAGCCGACGCCACGCTCTACATCGACGACATGGAGCTGCGCTTCGACTTCGCCAAGGACGCGGTCGAGCAGACCCGCTACTACACCGTCAACGGCACCGCCATCGCGGTCCGCACCCCCGACAACCAGGTCTACTTCCTCGCCGGTGACCACCAGGGCACGGCCCAGGCGGCCGTGAACGCCGGGACCGGGGAACTGGCCGTACGGCGGCTGACGCCCTTCGGCGAGAACCGGGGCTCGCCCCCGGCGTTCTGGCCGGGACAGCGCGCCTTCGTCGGAGGCACCCAGGACCCGACCACCGGGCTCGTCCACCTCGGCGCCCGCGAGTACGACCCCAGGAACGGCCGGTTCCTGTCGGTCGACCCGGTCATCGAGGAGTCCGAGCCGCAGCAGCTCAACGCCTACGCCTACGCCAACAACAGCCCCGTCACCATGACCGACCCCGACGGGCAGCTGTTCTGGTTCGCCGCCGCCATCGCGGCCAGGGTCGCGGCCCAGATCATCGCCAGGAGGCTGGCGGCGGCCGCGGCCAGGCGGGCGGCCATCGCGGCGGCCCGCGCGGCGGCCAGGCGCGCCGCCATCGCGGCGGCCCGGCGCCGGGCCGCGGCCGAGGCCCGGCGGCGCGCGGCGGAGGCGGCCAGGAAGAAGGCCGCGGAGGCGGCCAGGAAGCGCGCCGCCGCGGCGGCCAGGAAGCGCCTCCAGGCGGAGGCCAGGAGAAAGGCGGCAGAGCGGGCCAGGAAGGCGGCCACGGCCAGGGCCAAGCGGCGGGCCGCGGCGGCGGCGAGGAGAGAGGCCAAGCGGAAGGCCGCCGACGCACGGGCGGCCAGGCGGGCGGCGCAGGCGGCCCGGGCGCGCAACCGGCGGGCCGGCCGGGTCCCCAGCGGGATCCAGCGGGCACGGCAGCGCCCGGCGCAGCGGCCGACCAGCCACCGCGCGCAGCAGCGGCAGACCCCGCCCAGGGACAGCCGGCAGCCGACGCAGCCGCGGCCCGGCCAGGTCTACCGGAACGACGGCAGCATCCAGCCGACCCAGTCCTACACCGTCTACCGGGACGGCCGGATGTACCCGGACGGCCCGCCGCCGCAGATCCGGCCCGGGGGGTCCGGCCAGGGTGAGAAGCAGATCTTCCGGCCGGAGAAGATCGAGCCGGAGAGCACGCGGACGGGCACGGTCGCCGAGGCCGGCGCGCGTGTCACCCGATGGATCGACCAGAGCGGCCTGGACGACTTCTTCGGATTCTTCTTCTGATCCACCAGGTACGCGGCCGGCGCGGGACCCTCGTGGTCTCGCGCCGGTGGCGTTCCCGGGCCTCCAGTCCATAGAATCTTGTTCGGTTCCAGGGTCGTCAGAGGAGGCGGTGTGGGCGCGTTCGATCTCACGGGGAAGCAGGCTCTGGTCACAGGGGCGTCGAAGGGCATCGGGCGGGCCATCGCGCTCGCGTACGCCGAGGCCGGGGCCGACGTGGCGCTCGTGTCCCGCTCGGCGGAGACGCTCGCCGAGGTCGGCAAGGAGATCGAGGCCCTGGGCCGGCGGGCGGTCGTCATCCCCGCCGACCTCACCGACCGCGAGGCCGCCGCCTCCGCCGTGGCAGCCGCCATTGACGGGCTCGGGCACGTCGACATCGTGGTCAACAACGCCGGCGGGTCGAACTTCCTGGTCGAGTTCAAGGACCTGCGGCTGTCGGGCTGGGACAAGCTGATGCGGCTCAACCTCGACTCCGCCATGGCCGTCTGCCACGCCGTCGCCCCCCACCTGCTCGGCCGGGGCGAGGGCGTGGTCATCAACGTGGCGTCGGTGGCCGCGCTCGGCGCGCCGCTGCTCGCCCCCTACGCCGCCGCCAAGGCCGGGCTGGTGGCGCTGACCAAGACGCTGGCCGTGGAATGGGCGGGGGCCGGGGTGCGCGTCAACGCCCTGTGCCCGGGGTGGACGGCCACCGAGCTCAACCGCAACCTCTGGGAGGACGAGGCGTCGAACGCCGCCACGGTGGCCAGCGTCCCCATGCGGCGCTGGGGGAGCACGGCGGAGATGGCGCAGCCGGCCGTGTTTCTGGCCAGCCCGGCCTCGGCGTACATGACGGGTCAGGTGCTGTTCATCGACGGGGGTGCCACCGCCATCTGATCAGGCGGGCGGCACGTCGTCGGCCGGGGGCTCGAAGACGAGGACGATGTACGTCTCGTACTTCTTCGAGCCCAGTCCGGCCACGCGGGCGGCGCCCATCGCCGTGGTGCTCTTCCCGATGAGCCGGCTGTGATCGGCGCGCCCGGCGTACCAGGAGGCCACCGCCCGCGCGGCGTCGCTCATGTCCTCGCCCTCGCTCCAGAACAGGTTCTCGCCGGTGCCCGCGCGCAGGCCGTCGTGCCCGCCGCCCAGCCCTTCGTGCCGGGAGAGGGCGGCCGCCCTGGACTTGGCGTACTCGACCAGGAGCGGGTCCATCGCCAGGGGTGGCACGTGGTGCTCGGCCCGGCGGGCGTTGACCTCCTGCAACGCCTGGAGGAGGAAGTCGCCGTTGGTGGCGTCGGGGAGTGCGGGGCGGGTTCCTGCCATTCCTGTCACCTCACGGTGCACGGGTCGCTGTGCCTGGATTGTGCGCGGGAATTATTCGTCGGGCAATGTCAGACTTATGGTGGATATTGGCGAAGTGAGGCTTTTGTAGAAGTCGTCAGGCCTGTCCGGGGATATTCGGCATAAGCCATCGAGTGATTGTCGGCGTGAACCGCGTTACCGTGTGGTCCGTGCAGCTCTACACGAGATCTGCCGGGACCGGGATCCCGGTTGTCCTGCTTCATGCGTTCCCGCTGTCCTCGGCGATGTGGCTGGCGCAGCGGGAAGGGCTGGCCAAGGTCTGCCGGGTCATCACCCCTGACCTGCGCGGCTTCGGCGGGTCGCGGCTGGGCGAGGACGATCCGTCGCTCGACCTGATGGCCGACGACGTCGCCAGGCTGCTCGACGAGGAGGGCATCGACAGGGCGGTGGTCGGCGGGCTGTCCATGGGCGGCTACGTGACCATGGCGTTCTGCCGCCGGCACCCTGACCGGGTGCTCGGCGTGATCCTGGCCGACACCAAGGCCAGCCCGGACCCGCCCCCGGCGAGGGAGAACAGAGAGCGCATCGCGCAGGCCGTCCTGTCCGGCGGCAGCGAGGTGCTGGTCAGCGAGGTGCTTCCGGCGCTCATCGGGCCGACGACCAAGGAACGGCGGGCCATGGTGTTCGGCCGGGTCAAGGGCCTGGTGCAGTCCGCCCCGCCGGGCGCGGTCGCCTGGGCGCAACGGGCGATGGCCGCGCGGCCCGACTCGTTCGAGACCTTGAGCGGGCTCAAGGTGCCGCTGCTGATCCTCGTGGGGGAGGAGGACGAGCTGTCGCCGCCCTCCGACGCCGAGGCCATGTCGCGGGCCGTGCCCGAAGGCAGGCTGGAGATCATCCCCAAGGCCGGCCATCTCAGCGCGGTCGAGCAGCCGGAGGCGTTCAACGCGGCGGTGACGGAGTTCCTCCGGACGGAGCTGGGCGGACTCAGGGCCGAGCGACCCTGAGCCCTTCAGGCCCGATCTTGGCGGGGCAGCACCAGCTCACGGATGATCAGCGAGATCGCGGCCGCCACCGGGATGGCCAGCAGGGCGCCGACGATGCCGAGCAGCGCGCCGCCGAACAACGCGGCGATGACCGTCACGGCCGGCGTCACGTCCACCGAGCGCTTCATCACCCTGGGATAGATGAAGTAGTTCTCGACCTGCTGGTAGAGCACGAAGAAGATCGCGCACGCGATGCCGGCGGGCACCGAGTCCAGCAGCGCCACGCCGGTCACGAGCACCGCGCCGATGGTGGCGCCCACCAGCGGGATCAGGTCCGTCAGGGCCACGACCAGGGCGAGCGCGAGCGCGTACTGGACGCCGGCGATCGACAGGAAGATCCAGGTCAGCACGCCCGCGATGATCGAGATGAGCACGTTGCCCGCCACGTACCCGCCGATGCCGGTGAGGATCTGCTCGCTGATCACGCGCGTCCGCGGCCTGCGCGAGGCCGGTACGAGCTTGAGCAGGTAGTCCTTGATCGTGTGCAGCGAGCCCAGGAAGTACAGCATGAGCACCAGCAGCGTCACCGTGGTGAACACGCTGTTCAGCACCACCAGCCCCGCGCCCATGATCCCGGTCGCCAGCGACGGCCCCAGCGTGCCCGTCACGAACGTGCGGATCTGCGGGAGGATCTGGTAGTCGGCGTCGAGCTGGCGGAGCGTCGGATGGTTGCTCAGCTCGGTGATGTAGCCCGGCACCGCGTCGATGAACTCGGTGAGCTGCTTGCTGACCGGCGGCACGATGGCCAGCCCGAACAGCACGAACGCCACGATGACCCCGGCGAACACGATCGAGATCGCGCCCCGCCTGGCCAGGCCGCGCCGCTGCAGGGCCTCGACGGCCGGGTTGAGCCCGACGGCCAGGAACATCGCCACGACGACCAGGATGATCGTGCTCAGCGACGCGACGATCATCTGGGCGAGCGCGATCGCCGTCAGCACCCCGAGGCCGCCGACCAGGCCGAAGAGGAAGGGGCCGCGGGCCAGCGGCTTGCCCGGCAGCCCGTACGACGTCCAGCTGGCGTCACCCTTCGGCTGCGGCGCGTCCGGCTGCGGCGCGTCCGGCTCCCGCGAATCTTCGCTCGCCGGCTCTGTCGTCTCCGGTTGTATCTTCTCCGGCTCTGTCTTTTCCGGCCCGGTCGCGGGCTCGACGTCTGCGGACACGGAGGGCTCCAGGGGGATCGGCGACAGAGCATGACGGACCGGCATCGGTTCGTACACGCCCGACAACAAAGAGAGAGCCTAGCGACCATTTGATCGCCAGGCTCTCCCCAGCCGTCATTCAGCCCCCGTGTGCCAGCTTCGTGACTACTCCTGCCACCACTCCGCGTCGTCCTCCGACTTGGCCTCCACCTTCGGAGCGGGCGTCGTGACCGGGGCCGGAGGCTCGGCCACCGGCGCAGGCGCGGCGAGCGCCGGCTTCGGCGGGGCCGCGGTGACCGCGGGCTCCGGCTCCATGCCCGGCAGGGCGGCGCCGCCGAGCAGCTGGCGCAGCTGGGCCAGGTGGCTGGTGATGCTGTCGCGCTGGCGGGTGAGCTCGTCGACCTGGCGCTGCATCGCCGAACGGGTGCGCTCGGCGTCGTTCTTCGCCTCGGTGACGATCGTCTCGGCGCTCGACTTGGCCTCGGCCACGATGGTCTCGGCGCTCTTGCGCGCGTTCGCGACGAGCTGCTTGGCGTGCAGGTCGGCCTCGCGGCGGGTCTGATCGGCCTGCTGCGTGGCCTTCGTGGCCCGCGACTCGGCCGTGGCGGCGCGCTGCTCGGCCTCGGCGACCAGCTTCTGCGTGGCGGCCTGCGCGGTGGCGTGGCGCTCGGCCTCCTGGCGCTCGGCCTCCTCGCGGCGGGAGGCGAGCTGGATCTCGAACTCCGCCTCGTCCTGCGCCCGCTTGGCCTCCGACTCCTCCAGCACCCGCTGAGCCTGCGCGCGCATCTCGTCGGCCTGCCGCTTGGCGGTGGTCAGCACCTCGTCGCGCTCGCGCTTGGTCGAGGCGCGCAGCTGCGCCACCTCGCGCTCGGTGGTGGTGCGGAGCTTGGCGATCTCCCGCTCGGCGTCGGCGCGCTTCTCCGCGACCTCGTGGTCGGCCGTCGCGCGCAGCTTGGCGGCCTCGCGCTCGGTGGTGTTGGTCAGCTCGTCGGACTCGCGGCGGGCGGTGGAACGGATGTCCTCGGCGTCGCGCTCGGCGCTCGTGCGCATCTCGTCGGTCTCGCGCGTGGCCTGGGCGCGCTTCTCAGCGGCCTCGGCCTCGGCGGCGGCCCGCACGTCGGCGGCCTCGACCTTGGCGGCCGCCTTGATCTCGTTGGCCTCGGACCTGGCGGCCTGGACGAGCTCGGTCGCCTGCTCCTCGGCCAGCCGGAGCAACTGCTCGATGCGGGCGCCGAGACCGGAGTAGGTGGGGCGCTCCTGCTCCTGTAGCTGGCGCTGGGAGTCGGACAGGTCGCGCTGGAGACCGGTGACCTGCTCGCGGGCCTGGCGCAGCTCCCCGTCGAGCTGCTTCAGATGATCGTGGACCTGGTGCCGGTCGTAGCCGCGCAGCACCACGTCGAACTCGCGTGCTGGGGCGTCCTCGAAGAAGTTGTTGAGCTGGGCGTCGATGTCGGACTGCATGGAGGCTCGATCCTGGGTTGTCGAGACGGCTACACGGGCCGGACGGGGGGTTCGGGGCATCCGTACCAGGAGCCTGTGCCTCGCGGCAGGCCCCATGTCCGGTGGAAGGTCAAGCGTACTCCGCTGGTGCCACCTGCGAAGCCCCGTCCAACTTTCTGCGTGACTAGTTACATATGAACGTTTTTTACGTTTTGTGGCGGTTTGCTAGTGCTTGGCTGCTTGGACCAGCTCTGTCAACATTCCTCCCACATCCTTGGGATGCAGGAACGCGATTTCCGAGCCCATCGATCCGTGCCTGGGACGCTCGTCCAGCAGTCTCACACCCTTCTCGTTGATCTTGGCCATGGCGGCCGCGACATCGGCCACCCCGAATGCCACGTGATGGACGCCTTCGCCCCGCCTAGCGAGGAATTTTCCCACAGGCGAGTCCTCGGAGAGAGGCTCCAGGAACTGAATGTAGGAGCCCCCACCTTCGCCGTCGGCGATGTGCAGCATGGCCTCCTTCACGCCCTGTTCCTCGTTCACCTCCCTGGCCACGACGGTCAGCTCGAACGTCCGCGAGAAGAACTCGATCTTCTCCTCGAGGTCGCGGCAGGCGATCCCGATGTGATCGATCCGCATGAACATGTGTGGCCTACCTCCATGGCGAGCGACGTCGTACTCGTGGGTATGGTGTCAAAGACCCGACGCGCGAGCACAGGAGGCCGTTGTCATGTCCAGTTCCGTCATCGTGGCCGGAGCTCGCACCCCCATCGGCAAGCTCCTCGGATCCCTCTCCGGCCTCCCGGCCGTCGAGCTCGGGGGCATCGCCATCAAGGCCGCCCTGCAGCGGGCCGGGGTCGCTCCGGAGGCGGTCGAGTACGTCATCATGGGCCAGGTCCTCCAGGCGGGCGCCGGCCAGATCCCCTCCCGCCAGGCCGCCGTCAAGGCCGGCATCCCGATGACCGTCCCCTCCATCACCATCAACAAGGTCTGCCTGTCGGGCCTCGACGCCATCGCCCTGGCCGACCAGCTCATCAGGGCGGGCGAGTTCGACATCGTGGTGGCCGGCGGCATGGAGTCCATGACCAACGCCCCCCACCTGCTGCCCGGCCTGCGCAAGGGCGTCAAGTACGGCGGCTCCGAGGTCGTCGACTCCATGGCCCACGACGGCCTGTTCTGCGCGTTCGACCAGTGCGCGATGGGCGAGTCGACGGAACGCTACAACGCCCGGCTGGGCATCGGCCGCGAGGAGCAGGACGCCCTGTCGGCCCGCTCCCATCAGCTCGCCGCCGCCGCCATCAAGAACGGCGTCTTCGAGGAGGAGATCGTCCCGGTGGAGATCCCGCAGCGCCGCGGGGAGCCGGTGGTCGTCAAGGAGGACGAGGGCGTACGCGGGGACACCACGGCCGAGACCCTCGCCAAGCTCCGCCCGGCCTTCGCCGCCGACGGCACGATCACCGCCGGCTCGGCCTCCCAGATCTCCGACGGAGCCTGCGCCGTGGTCGTCATGTCGAAGGCGAAGGCGGAGGAACTGGGCCTTCCGTGGCTGGCCGAGATCGGCCGGCACGGCAACGTGGCGGGCCCCGACGCGTCGCTGCAGTCGCAGCCCGCCAACGCCATCAAGCACGCCCTGGCCAAGCAGGGCGTCACGGCCGACGCCCTGGACCTCGTGGAGATCAACGAGGCCTTCGCCAGCGTGGTGCTCCAGTCGGCCAAGGAGCTCGGGATCCCGCTGGACAAGGTCAACGTCAACGGCGGCGGCATCGCCCTGGGACACCCGATCGGCGCGTCGGGGGCCCGGATCGTGCTGACCCTGGCGTACGAGCTGAAGCGCCGGGGCGGCGGGCTGGGCGCGGCCGGCCTCTGCGGCGGCGGCGGCCAGGGCGACGCCCTCCTCATCACCGTCCCCAAGCCCTGACCACAAGGGACGCTTCACCCGTCAGGATTCCTTCGACCCCCCGAAACCCGCACCACTCATTGCCTGGGTTACCGGCACGGCCCTCTCCGCCTGCCCCGCTCGGGCCTCGCCTCGATTGGGGGACCGTTCTCCGGGGGCTCGCGGCTTCGCCATGAGCCCCGGGGCGAGCGAGCTTCCAGTCCCTCACCCTCCCGGACGCTGACCGGCGTCACCTGTCCCCGAACCCTCGCCGGAACCGGCCGCCGCCCACTCATTCCTCATTGATCGTCTGGTCACCGCCGGCCTGGTAGATCCGCCCCTGCCCTGACGCCTCAGCCCGCATCTGCACGTTGGTCGCCCCGTCCCCCGTCGAGATGACGCCCGAATTGTCACCCCCGATGGCCACGGACCTCGACCCCGACGCCGAAACGTCCGGCTCGACCTCGGCCCCCTGGACAGGCTGGTCGCCCGCCCGATCACCGACCACCCCGTAGACGGCGATGACCAACCCGACCAGAGCGACGAACACCCCGATCACACTCGCGAGCTTGTCGGCATGCTCCAGCCCCACCCGCACGAAGTAGACGCCCAGTCCCGCCATGGCCACCACGGCGACCACGACCCCGCCCCACACCAGCCTGCGCTTGCGCATATCCGCATCATCAACCGCACGATGAGCGCGCACAACGCGAACGGCGATGTGCGCATCCTCGGCAACCGCTTCGCCGGGATGACATGACCGTCACCCGTGAGGAGATCGGTCTCAGGGACAAGCCTGTCATCACTCGGCGTAAACGAAGTGTTGCCATTACATCACTCTCCGTGTGCATAATGGAATCACACCCACCAGAAAGGCCCATCCGCCACAGAAACATCGTCAACTCCACACGCCTCGTCTCCTCTCCGAAAGCACCGGTTCGAGCGGAGGATCACGTCGATGTCCCCCGACCCCGGCCGCACAGTCCCCACGCGGTCGTTCGAGATGCCCATCCCCTACCAACCCGCCCCCGCCCGCCTGAGCCCCCATGCGGACGGCGCCCACGTGCACTCCCTCGCGTGGGCCCGGGGGATGGGGTTGTTCGACTGCGAGGACGGACGGGGGGAGCGGGTCTGGGACGAGGAGCGGTTCGACTCCATGCGGATCCCGCTGTTGGCGGCGTACTGCCATCCGGACGCCGCCCCCGAGAAGCTGAATCTGGTCTCCGACTGGTACGTGTGGATGTTCTGGTTCGACGACCACTTCGCCAGAACCTTCAAGCGGCCGGGCGCCCGGCAGCAGGCGAAGGAATACCTGGACAGGCTGCGGCGGTTCACGCCGGTCGGCTCCGCGGGCACGGCGTCCCCGGCGAACCCCGCGGAGCGCGGGCTGGCCGACCTCTGGGCGCGTACCCTCCCCGGCACGTCGACCGGCTGGCGGCGCAGGTTCGCCGGGAGCGCGCAGAGCCTCGTCCAGGGCTGCCTGCGCGAGCTGGAGAACATGCGGGACGGGCGGGTGCCCAACCCCATCGAGTACATCGGGCTGCGCCGCGCCTCGGGTGGCGCCCCCTGGGCGGCGGACCTGGTCGAGTACGCGATCGACGCCGAGGTGCCGGACCGGATCGCCGGTACGCGGCCGGTCCGGGTGCTGCGGGACACCTTCTCCGACGGCGTGCACCTGCTCAACGACCTCTATTCCTACCGGCGGGAGATCGAGGAGGAGGGCGAGGTCGACAACGGCGTCCTGGTGCTGGAGCGGTTCCTGCGCTGCGGCACCCAGGAGGCCGCCGACCGGGTGAACGACCTGCGCACGTCGCGGTTGCGGCAGTTCGAGAACACGGCGCTGACGGAGCTGCCGCCGGTGGTGGAGGAGTGCGGGGCGGATCCGGGCGAGAGGGGGAGGGTCGTCCGGTATGTGCAGGGGCTGCAGGACTGGCAGTCCGGGTCGTGCGAGTGGCATCGGCGGTCCAGCCGGTACGCGGCGTCCGAGCGGCCGCCGGTCGGCCGGGCGCCGGGCGCGCCGGCGGGGCTCGGGGTGCCGGCCTCCGCGCTGCGGTCCCCGAACGGGGTGACGCCGGGTTATCCCTTCCGGCTTCCCGCATTCGACATGCCGTGGAAAGTGAGCGTGAATCCGCACCACGCGGGAGCCCGGGCGGCGGGAAAGGCGTGGGCGTGCGAGATGGGGATCGTCGGGCCGCCGGGCGGCCTCTGGTCGGGCGAGAAGTACGACGCCATGGAATTCGCCAAGTGGTGTGCCATGACAAGCCCGTCGGCCGCGCCCGAATATCTGGAGCTGATGGCGCTCTGGTTCACCTGGGTGCTCGCGCTCGACGACTATTTCATCGCCGAATACAAGGCGCGCCGGGATGTCGTGGGCGCCCGGGTCTTCGTCGAGCGGCTGGCCTGTTTCATGCCGTTGGAAGGGGGCGAGCCGGTCCCGGGCAACTGTGTCGAGCGGGGGCTGGCCGACCTGTGGAGCAGGACGGCGGAACGGCTGCCGGCGGCGCGGCGGGAGGCGATCCGGCGCGAGGTGCTGCTGCTCGCCGCGGGCAATCTCTGGGAGATGGGCAACAGCGTGCTGCACCGGATCCCCGACCCGATCGACTACATCGAGATGTCACGGGTGGCGAAAGGGGTGGCGGGTCTCGGGGCCCGGCTGGTGCTGCTGGTCCAGCAGCTCGACATCTCCGAGGAATTGCTGGACAGCCGGTTGATGCGCGAGCTCGTGAACGCCTATGCCGACCATATCGACCTCACGAACGACATCATTTCCTACCGGCTGGAGACCGAGGCGGAAAGGCACCTCAACAACGGCGTCCTGGCCGTACGGAACTTTCTGCGCTGTGGCCTCCAGGAGGCCGTCGACATCGTCAACGACCAGCTCACCGCATGCGTGCAGAATTTCGAGCGCATCGCCGGGGAGGAACTGCCCGGAGACGCCGCCGACGTGGCGGCGTACGTCGAGAACCTGCGCCACTGGATGAGCGGCAACCTGGCCTGGCACGTCGGCAACAGCCGCTACGTCGACCTCGATCCCGTCGCCGGCGTCGTGCCCTTCCCCCGAGTGCTGTCGACCGGGCACGTGAGTGCGGCGCCCCCGCCGAGCGACCAGGGCATGCAGCGGCTCGCCGGGATGTAAAGAATTATGGACATGATGTCTGGATTGCTTTACATTATGCAGGCATGGCACCCGAAGAGAAACGCGCATGGGTCATGGTCGTGGTCTCCGCGGTCGCGTACCTGACGTACGTGGCGATCATCCTCGGCCGGGCGGGGGCCGTCCCGCTCGCCGAGGTGCCCTACGCGGCGACCCTGCTGTGGACCGTCGGCGCGGCGATCGTGGCGGGGATCGTGCTGCACATCGCGGTCACGCTGATCTGGCGCGACCAGATCGGCAAGAAGGACCGGCGCGACAAGGAGATCAACCGGTACGGCGAGTACACCGGGCAGTGGTTCCTCGTCGCGGGCGGGGTGGCGGCCATGGTCATGGCGATGGCCGAGCTGGACCACTTCTGGATCGCCAATGTGCTCTACCTGGCGTTCGTCCTGTCGTCCGTCCTGGGTTCCGTGCTGAAGATCATCGCCTACCGCCGGGGTCTGCCGTCATGGTGAAACCCACGAAGGTCACGAACTCGATCCGCGCCCTGCGTTTCGCGCACGGCGAGATGACGCAGGCGGAGCTGGCCGACCGCATCGGCGTGACCCGGCAGACGGTCATCGCGATCGAGCAGGGCCGCTACTCGCCCTCCCTGGAGATGGCGTTCCAGATCGCCAGGGTCTTCGGGGTGCCGCTCGACGACGTGTTCCAGTACCCGGACGGCTGAGGGTGAGCCCCACGCCCGGGTACGACGATGCCCCGGCCCACCAGGAATGGACCGGGGCTTCGTCACGCCACACTTCGGCCCGACCAGGAATTCGGACCTGAGTGTCGCCGCCCCCTAAGGGGGCATTTCAGCCCGGCCGCGAGGGAGGTTGCGGCCGGGCTGCTTGTGGACGGTCATGAGGCGAGGAGGCGGGCGAACACCGAGCGGTGGCGGCGCTCGGAAGGCCGGCTCTTGCTCGCCTCGCGGACGCGCCGCTGCTCGGCGGCGGCCTGCCGCAGCTCGGCGGCGTGGTGTTGCATGACGCTGTATTCGAGTTCGGCGTTCATCCGAGTGCTCCTTGGAGTCCTTGTGCGTTTCCCTGCACTCTCAAGACTCCGCCTAAGGCCCCCTCCGGCACATCGGGCGTATGCCTTATCTCCGGGCATAGGCGCAGATAGGGAGGTACTTAGGAGGGTGCACACGGCGCCTAAGGCGCAGGTGAGCACGCCTAAGGCTCGTCGGTGAACTTCACCGTGACCTTCGTGAAGCCGAGCGACCTGAGCATGCCCGACAGCATCGCCTTGGTGTTGGTGTCGGCCCGCGCGCGCAGGTCGCTCGCCACGGCCGCCTCGGTGATCTTCTTTTCGGCCAGGAGATAGAGCTCCCGCTGGTCCCCGGGCGAGCCCGACAGGAAGTCCTGCACCCGGTCGAGCAGGCCGCGCTGCTGCGCGAACACGTAGGAGCGGCTGTTGTCCAGGTTCGGCTTCTCCAGCTGGGCCCGCGGCAGGCGTATGGTGGCCTCGGTGCGGTCCTCCGAGACCGTCACCCCGTCCGTCGCCATCGCGGAGAAGTCGACATAGGCGTCCACCCCGCCCGCCCCGACGAACAGCGTGCGCGTGCCCTTGACCGCGTCGGGCAGGAAGTTGGCGTCCTTCTCCAGGTCAACGACCACCTGGAAGTTCCCCGTCGCCGCCTCGAACCTGCTCAGGTCCTTGATGGACTGCAGGAGCACCGGCTGGCTGCGGTCGATGGTCTGCTCGCCGAGCGGGTTGAGCCAGGACCAGGCCAGGCGGCCGCCCACCACGAGCAGGACCGCCAGGACCAGGAAACCCGCCACATATCGCCACCTGCGACGCCGCCCGGGGGTAACCTCGGGCAGCGTCGTTCGGGAAGTCGTCATGCGAGCATGACTACCCGGTGGTCGATCATCAGTGCCAGCCGTTTGGTGACATCTTCGGTCCCGAGCCGCCGCCGTGGCCGTGCGGCGCCGCCCCGCGCGAGTGCCCGCGCGGGGCGGCCCCGGGCCCGCCCGCCGACATATGCGCCGCCGGCGCAGAGCCCTTGGCCGGGACAGAGCCCTTGGATGCGACAGTGCCCTTGGACGGGACAGTGCCCTTGGACGGGACAGAGCTCTTGGCCGCGACGGTGCCCTTGGACGTCCCGGAACCGTCGGCCGTCCCGGTGCCCTCGACCCTCCCGGGAGCGGCTGAGGCTCCGGAATGATGGGCAGGGGCGCCGGGCTCCGCCGGCCTCCCGGCGCCACCGGGAGCTGCGGCCGCGCCGGGCGCGACGGAAGCGCTCGACGTGTCGGAGACCAGCATCGGCCAGCTCCTCCCCGACGTGTCGGGCGCCCAGCCCTCCGCCGGATCGGCCGGAGCCCACCCGGCGGAGGGCGCGTCCGTGGTCCAGCCGGTCTCCGGCGTCCGCGGCGCGGACCCCGATCCGGGCGTGTCCGGCGCCGAGTTGGCCGACGTGGTGCCGGACGGGTCCGGGTACACCGGGTAGACGTGGCTCGACTCCGGGGTCGGGCGCGCGGACGGCGCCACCTGGGCGTGTCCGGGCCCGCCGCCGAAGTGCGTGCTCGACAGCCTGCAGCCCTGGAAGTCGCTGTAGAACATGCGCAGCCACTCCCTGCGCTGGTGCTCGCTCAGCGAGGAGAACCACGCCGTCGCGTACTGGTGCTCGGGCAGCGGCGTTCCCGGCAGCGGCTCGCCGCGCAGCCAGGCCACCACGATCTGCCGGTAGCCCTCCGCGACCGTGCTCTGGCACCTGGGGGCCAGCGACTCGATGTACTCGTACGCGGCCTCCTCCGCGAACCCGGCCGACAGGTCGGGCACGTGCACCGGAGCCAGCCCGTTCGACGGCTTCAGCGCGTCGTCGAGCGGTCGCTGCTCCACCCGCGTGAACGCGGCGGGCGTGCCCGCCAGCCGGGAGGCGATCTGCGTGAACGCCGCTCCGAGCTCGGTCAGCCCCGCGCGCATCCCCGGATGCACGCACACCGTGATCGGCCACTCCTGGCAGCTGTACGCGATGTCCACGGCCGCGGCCGGCTTCGCCTGCGTCAGCACCCGCGACACGCCCATGCCCGCGGCCAGCACCGCCAGCAGCGCGCACGCCAGCACCAGGGCCTGCCTGGTCACCAGCGCCGCCCACCCGAGCAGCAGCGCCGCCGTGATGCCGAGCAGCCAGATCGTCTGGTCGAAGAACGGCGCCCCGTTCAACCCCTGGAACAGGTCGTACGGCTCCCCGGTCCCCGGCGCCAGCTTGTCAGCCCACCCGCGGTCGTCGGCCAGCCAGGAGAACAGCCCGTAGCAGGCCAGCCCGGCGATCGGCGGTGTGTACGGCCGCGGCAGCACCCAGCCGGCCACCCACCCGATCACCGAGTACAGCGCCAGCCCCGCCATGCCCATGCCCAGCCCCGACAGGCTGAGCCGGCCCGCCTGGTCGGTGAGCACCGTCTTGACGGCGAGCACCAGCACCGTGGCCCCGAACGACCCCAGCACCACCACCACGATCGCCAGCGGCGCCTTGAGCGCCCGCCACGTCGTGAGCGAACGGCCGCGCAGCGCCCGGCGCTTGCGCAGGGCCACCCAGGCGGCGAAGGCGGCCGCCACCGGCCCGGTCAGCCGGAGCGAGCCGATGACCGCGGCCACGATGTTCTCCCACGCGTCTACGCCAGGGATCAGGACGTTCCACGCCGCGACCAGGCCGACAGCCAGCAGTACGGCAACCGTCACGGCCGCGCTGTGCTTCAGCTCCTCTCGTGAAACGCCCGCGTGCTCACGCACCCTTTTTCCCGTTGAAGTTCATCAAGCACCCCCCGTGCCCCTCGGCAAGGCGGAAAGCCGATCGGTCCGAACCCGTCCCCACAGGCCCTTGGACTTGGCATCCGCGTCACCATACGTACGAGAACCATAACTGAGCGTGATGATTGATGTCCGTATTCTTGGTCAAGCGAAGAGGCCTGTCGCGGAGAGTAATCAGACGAACCGGGACGACCGGCGCGCTACCGTAGCGCTGTGTCGCAGCCGAAGCCGCTCAACCTGCCGTTCGATCCCATCGACCGCGCCGCGGAGAGCTGGCGCGCTCACTTCGGACCTTCCGCCGCCATGGCCGCCGTTACCTCGATCATGAGAGCGCATCAGATCCTGCTGTCGCAACTTGACTCGCTCCTGAAGCCATACGACTTGACCTTCGCCAGATACGAGGCCCTGGTCCTGTTGACCTTCAGCAAGACCGGCGCGCTCCCGCTGTCCAAGATCGGCGAACGGCTCATGGTCCACCCCACCAGCGTCACGAACACGGTGGACAGGCTGGAGAAGTCCGGGTTCGTCTGCCGGCTGCCGAATCCCCGCGACGGCCGCGGCGTGCTGGCCGAGATCACCCCTGCGGGCAGAGAGGTCGTGAGCCGCGCCACCGCCGACCTGATGGCGGCCGAATTCGGCCTCACGATGTACGCCGAGGACGAACTCCACCAGATGTTCGACCAGTTGCGCACCCTTCGCGTGGCGGCGGGTGACTTCCCGGCCTCGTCCATGCGGCAAGATGAAGGGCATGGCGGACTTCTCTAAGCCCGGGTCACTCTACGGAGCTATCGACCTGGGCGCGCGCAAGCAGGCACTGGAGGCGCAGGCCCGGCGGGACGCGGCAGGTCCCCAGGCGGCCTCCTCGGCCTCGGTCGTCGACGTGACCGAGGAGACGTTCACTACCGACGTCATCGACCGGTCCATGACGGTGCCCGTCGTCCTCGACCTCTGGTCTCCACGGGCGCCGGGCAGCGCCCAGCTCAGCCCGGTGCTGGAGAAGGTGGTCGGCGACCTGGGCGGCAAGGCGATCCTGGCCAAGGTCAACGTCGACGCCAGCCCGCAGATCGCCCAGGCGCTGCGGGTGCAGGCGGTGCCGACCGTGCTGGCGATCTTCCAGGGCCAGGCCGTGACCGGCTTCCAGCAGGTCCTGCCGGAGCAGGAGGTGCGCCGGTGGCTCGACGAGCTCATGGGCGCGGTCGAGCAGTTCTACCAGGCCAACCCCGACGCCCGGCCGCAGGCGGGGCCCGGTGAGCCGGAGGCGCCCGCGGGGCCGCCGGCCGACCCCGACCTGGTGGCGGCCGAGCAGGCCATCGAGGCCGGCGACCTGGACGCGGCGATCGAGGCCTACCAGCGGCTGCTGGCCCGCGCGCCGGGCGACGAGGACGCCAAGATGGGGCTCGCGGGCGTCAACCTGATCAAGCGCACGGCCGACGCCGACCCCGCCGACGTGCAGCGGCGCCTGCAGGATCCGGCCGACATCGACGCCCAGCTCCTCGCGGCCGACCTGGAGATGATGTCCGGCTCGGTGGACGAGGCGTTCGCCCGGGTCATCGCCGTGGTCAAGCGCACCTCGGGTGACGAACGCGACCGGGTCAGGCGACACCTGCTCGGACTTTTCGACGCGTTGCCCGCCGAAGACCCATCTTTGGCGAAAGCACGTAGAGCATTGGCGAGCGCCCTGTTCTAACCTGGGAATATGCGGGTCGTCACAATATCGGCGACATACGGCACGGCCGGCAGCCAGATCGGCCCGGCCGTGGCCGAGCGACTCGGCGTGCCCTTCGTCGACCGTGCCATCCCCAGTGCCGTGGCCCAGGAGCTGGGCTGCACGCTGGAGGAGGCGCTGGCCCACGACGACCGCGCCGAACACGGCCTCGGGCGGCTGTTCTCGGGCGCCATGCGGCTGCCGACGGTCACGTTCGGGGGCGTGGACATGTACGTCCCGGGCGCGCTGCCGCTCGCGCCCGAGGAGTTCGTCCGCCGTACCGAGCGCATGCTCAAGGACATGGCCCGCAACCAGGGCGGCGTTTTCCTGGGCCGGGCGGGGGCGGTGGTGCTGGCCGACCATCCCGGCGCGCTGCACGTCAGGCTCGACGCCCCGGTCAAGCGCAGGATCCGGCAGACGGCCACGCTGGGGGAGCTCAGCGAGCGCGAGGCCCGCCGGATCATCGAGGACAACGACCGGGCCAGGACCGCCTACGTACGCCACTTCTACCGCGCCGATCCCGGGGATCCCTGTCAATATCATCTGGTCCTCGACAGCACCACGATTCCGGTCGTCACCTGCGTCGAGCTGATCGTCCTGGCAGCCGAGGCACTGGATTGACCAAACGCCCCCTAACATGGGAGGCATTCTTGGTCAGTCCCGAAGGAGCGATTGACGTGGCGACCGTCCCGAGTGTGTCGTACTCCATCACCGTGCGTCTCGAGGTGCCGGCCGGCGGCAAGGCCGTCAGCCAGCTCACCCACGCCGTAGAGTCGGCAGGGGGCGTCGTGACCGCCCTCGACGTCACGAACGCGGGGCACGAGAAGCTCCGCATCGACGTCACGTGCGCGGCGAGGGACACCGACCACGCCCAGGCCATCGTCGACCAGCTCGAGGCCGTCGAGGGCGTCGTCATCCACAAGGTGTCCGACCGCACGTTCCTCATGCATCTCGGTGGCAAGATCGAGATGAAGTCCAAGGTGCCGCTGCGCAACCGTGACGAGCTGTCCATGGCCTACACGCCGGGCGTGGCGCGGGTGTCGATGGCGATCGCGCGCAACAAGGAGGACGCCCGGCGCCTGACCATCAAGCGCAACACCGTGGCCGTCGTCACCGACGGCTCGGCGGTGCTGGGGCTGGGCAACATCGGGCCGGAGGCGGCGCTCCCGGTCATGGAGGGCAAGGCGGCGCTGTTCAAGCGGTTCGCGGGCATCGACGCTTGGCCGATCTGCCTGGACACGCAGGACGTCGACGAGATCGTGCGCACGGTGCAGGTGATCGCGCCCGGGTTCGGCGGGATCAACCTGGAGGACATCGGGGCGCCGCGCTGCTTCGAGGTGGAGCGGCGGCTGCGCGAGCTGCTCGACATCCCGGTCTTCCACGACGACCAGCACGGCACCGCGATCTGCGTGCTGGCCGCGCTCACCAACGCCCTGCGCGTGGTGAACAAGAACATCGAGAACGTCAAGATCACCATGGCGGGTGCCGGCGCGGCGGGCAACGCCGTGCTGCGGCTGCTGCTGGCGGCCGGGGCGCGCAACGTGATCGTGTGCGACTACCTGGGGGCCGTGCACAAGGGCCGCGACGACCTGGACGAGTCGCTGCAGTGGATCGCCGACCACACCAACACCGAGGGCTACTCCGGCGACCTGCGCGGGGCGGTCAAGGGTGCCGACGTGTTCGTGGGGGTCTCCGCGCCGGGCATCCTGGTCGGTGACGACATCGCCACGATGGCCGACGACGCGGTGGTGTTCGCGCTGGCCAACCCCGAGCCCGAGGTGTCGCCCGATGACGCCCGCGAGCACGCGGCCGTGGTGGCCACGGGGCGCTCCGACTACCCCAACCAGATCAACAACGTGCTGGCCTTCCCCGGGGTGTTCCGCGGGCTGCTGGACGCGCAGGCCGGTGGGGTGACGCAGGAGATGCTGCTGGCCGCCGCCGGCGCGCTGGCAGCGGTCGTCACGCCCGAGGAGCTGGGCCCCAACTACATCGTCCCGAGCGTGTTCCACCCCGACGTGGCCACAGCGGTGGCGGCGGCGGTCCGCGAGTCCGCCGGCGGCCGGGCACGCGGCTTCACCGAGGCGTAGAAGTCCAGGGCGTAGAAGTCCAGGGCGTAGTAGTCCAGGGCGTAGAAGTCCGAGGCCCGGATAGTCCGGAGCGTAGGAGTCCCAGGCGTAGTAGTCCGGGGCGTAGAAGTTCGGGACGTAGAGGCCCGAGGCCCGGGAGTCTCTTACGGCGTCGAGTTCGGCGCCGGGGTGGTGATCGCGGGCATCAGGCGATAGCTCTCCTGGAAGACCAGGTTGTGGGCGTCGCCTGCCGCGATCACCCGTAGCGTGTCGAGCTGGCCGGCGGCGTCCGCCTCGTCGAAGACGTTGAGCGGCCAGTCGCCGACCGTGTTGCCCCGCAGGTGCGGATGGTGGAAGTCGCGGCCGTAGTGGGCCACCACCGCGATCGGCTGGACGTGGCTCGCCCGCTGCTCGGGCCAGGTCAGCGACCACATCGCGTTGAGGCCGCCCTCCTGCGACCTGGTGACCCCGCTGGCCACCACCTCCCCGGTGCCGAGCAGCAGATCGGCGTTGGCCTCGTCGAGCGCCGCGCGCGCCACCGGGTCCAGGAGCTCGACGGCCCGGACGAACACGCGCTCCTTGTCGTCGCGCGTGACGGCCCGGCCGTGGTCGCCGTCGCGCAGGTCACAGAAGTGCCTGAGCAGGGCTTCGTTCATCGGAGTTGGAGTACGCATGCCTACCCCCTTCCCCGATCAGGGTCAGGTGAGCAGGCCCTCTATCCGGGTTCGGATCTCGGGCGTGTCGAGGCCGCGTACGGTGAGGGTCGTGCGGCGGCGTACGACGTCGTCCACCGTGGCCGCCCACTCGTGGTCGCGGGCGTAGACCGCCTGCGCCCAGATGTCCGGCCCGTCCGGATGGATGCGCTCCCCGAGCGCGGGATCCTCGCGGATGAGCCGGGCCAGGTCGAACGCGATCGAGCCGTAGTGCGTGGCCAGGTGCCGGGCGATCAGGGGGTCCATGCGCGTGCCCGGGTCGCGGTCGGTCCACAGCCGCATGGCCACCGCGTCGGGGCTGGCCAGGCCGGGCAGCGGCACGGCGGGCAGGATGTCGGCCAGGTCGTCGCCCAGCGGCAGCCCCGGGAGGTGGGCCAGGGTGTCGAGGACGTGCTTGCCGATGTGGCGGTAGGTCGTCCACTTCCCGCCGGCCACCGACAACATACCGCCCGAGCCGCTGGTCAGCACCGTCTCCCGCTTGGCCGCCGTCACCTGCCCGGGGCCGCCGGGCAGCACCCGCAGGCCGGCGAAGGCGTAGGTGATGTCCTCGCGCCTGAGCTGGGAGTCGCGTACGGCGTGCCCGGCCTCGTCGAGGATCTGCGTGATGTCGGCCTCGGTGGCGGCCACCGCGCCCGGATCGCCCTCGTACGCCTCGTCCGTCGTCCCCAGCAGCAGGTGGTCCTCCCACGGGATGGCGAACGACACCCGGTACTTGTCGATCGGCGTGGTCAGGGCCGCCTTCCACGGCTCGTGCCGGCGCAGGACCAGGTGGGCGCCCTTGGACAGGCGGATGCTCGGGGCCGCGTCCGGGTCCTCCATGCGCCGCAGGTGGTCCACCCACGGGCCGGTGGCGTTCAGGACGAGCCGGGCGGACACGCCGAACTCCGTGCCGTCGAGCCGGTCGCGCAGCTCGGCGCCCGTCACGCTGCCGGCCGTCTTGCGCAGCCCGACGACCTCGGCGTGGTTGAGCACGATCGCGCCCGCGTCCACGGCGGCGCGTACGGTCATGACCGCGACGCGGCTGTCGTTCATCTGGTGGTCGCCGTAGACGGCGGCGGCCCGCAGCCCCTCCGTGCGCAGCGCGGGCACCTTGGCCAGCGCCTGGTGCGGTGTGATCACCTTGCCCATGCCGTCGCCGAACACCGACAGCGCCGAGTACAGGAACACGCCCGCGCCCAGCTTGGCGGCCCCGTGCGGCCCGCCCTTGTAGATCGGCACCAGGAACGTCAGCGGCTTGACCAGGTGCGGCGCGATGTCGCCGGCCAGGGCGCGGCGCTCGCGGTGGTTCTCCGCCACCAGCCTGACGTTGCCGGTCTGCAGGTAGCGCAGGCCGCCGTGGACGAGCTTGGAGGAGGCGCTGGAGGTCGCGCCAGCGAAGTCGCCCGCGTCGACCATCGCCACCCGCAGTCCCGCCTGGGCGGCCATCCAGGTCACCGACGTGCCGAGGATGCCGCCGCCGATCACGAGCAGGTCGTAGGTGGTGCCGGCCAGCTCGTGGCGGATCTCCGCCCGATCGGCGCCGATCGTGGTCCTCATTGCCACACTCCCTACTGCTCGACCCAGTCGAGGGTCCGGGCCACGGCCTTCTTCCAGTTGCGGTATTCGCGCTCGCGTACGGACTCGTCGATCGCGGGGCGCCACTCGGCGGCCTTGTGCCAGTTGACGCGCAGGCTGTCGAGGTCGGGCCAGTAGCCGGTCGCCAGCCCGGCGGCGTACGCGGCGCCCAGCGCGGTGGTCTCGGCCACCATCGGCCGGATCACCGGCACGGCGAGCACGTCGGCCAGCGTCTGCATGAGCAGGTTGTCGGCGGTCATGCCGCCGTCGGCGCGCAGCGTCGTCAGGTCGAGCCCCGAGTCGGCGTTCATCGCGTCGACCACCTCGCGCGTCTGCCAGGCCGTGGCCTCCAGCACGGCGCGCGCGATGTGCCCCTTGTTCACGAACCCGGTCAGCCCCGCGATCACCCCGCGCGCGTCCGACCGCCAGTGCGGCGCGAACAACCCCGAGAAGGCCGGTACGAAGTAGCAGCCGCCGTTGTCGTCCACCGTCTTGGCCAGCGTCTCGATCTCGGCGGCGCTGGAGATCAGCCCCAGGTTGTCGCGCAGCCACTGCACCAGGGAGCCGGTGACCGCGATGGCGCCCTCCAGCGCGTACGTGGCCGGCCCGGCGCCGATCTGGTAGCCGACGGTGGTCAGCAGGCCGTGCTTGGAGACGACGGGCTCCTGGCCGGTGTTCATCAGCAGGAAGCTGCCCGAGCCGTAGGTGCTCTTGGTCTCACCGGGCGCGAAGCAGGTCTGCCCGAACAGCGCCGCCTGCTGGTCGCCGAGCGCCGAGGCCACCGGGACGCCGGCGGAGGTGCGGCCGTAGACCTCGGCGGACGGGCGGATCTCGGGGAGCATCGCGCGCGGCACGCCCATCGCGGCCAGCAGCTCGTCGTCCCAGGCCAGCGTGTGGATGTTCATGAGCATCGTGCGGCTGGCGTTGGTCACGTCGGTGATGTGGCGGCCCGTGAGGTTCCACAGCAGCCAGCTGTCCATCGTGCCGAACAGCACCTCGCCGCGCTCGGCCCGCTCGCGCAGCTCGTACGCGTCCAGCAGCCAGCGGATCTTCGGCCCGGAGAAGTAGGTCGCCAGCGGCAGCCCGGCCCGCTCCTTGAACAGCCCTTCGTGCTCGGCCAGCGCGTGGGTGAGCGCGTCGGTGCGGGTGTCCTGCCAGACGACGGCCGGGCAGACCGGGCGGCCGGTGGCCCGGTCCCACAGCACGGTGGTCTCGCGCTGGTTGGTGATGCCCAGCGCGGCGATCTGGCCGTCCTCGATGCCGGCGCCGCTCACCGCCTCGGCCAGCACGCCCTGCACGGCCTGCCAGATCTCGTCGGCGTCGTGCTCCACCCAGCCCGGCTTGGGGAAGATCTGGCGGTGCTCGCGCTGGGCGACGGAGATGATGTTGCCGGCCTGGTCGAAGACGATGCACCGGCTGGACGTGGTGCCCTGGTCGATGGCTGCGACGTAGTGCGGTCGAGGCACTGGGGTTCCTCGCAAGGGCTCATGGTTCGACAATGCCGAACGAATGGTATTTGGTCGCCGGGGTGCTGTTCAAGTGTCATCTGGCGAGGTCGCGGGTGATGGCGCGGGCCGCGTCGCGTACGTAGGAGACGAACTCCATGGGCAGGTCGCCGCCGGGAGCCAGGCGCTCGACGGCGCCCCGGATGCCGATGGCGCCCACCACGAGGCCGCGCGGGTCCTTGATGGGTGCGGCGATGGCCACCTCGCCCTCCGTCAGCTCCTCCATCTCCGCCGCCCACCCGCGCGCCCTGACCTGGTCGAGCTCCGCCTCCAGCTCCACCGGGTTGACCAGCGTGCGCTTGGTGTGCGGCTGCAGCGGCGTGGCGAGCGACTCCCCGTAGGGGTCGAAGGCGAGCAGGACCTTGCCCAGCGCGCTGGCGTGCGTCGGCAGGTATGTGCCCACCTGCAGCGTCTGCATGCTGTCGTCCGGCCGGAACACGTGGTGGATCACCAGGACGTGGCCCTCGTGCAGGGTCCCGATCCAGGCGCTCTCCCTGCTGCGCCCGGCCAGCGCGTCGGCCCAGTTGATCGAGCGGGTGCGCAGCTCGTTGACGTCGAGGTAGCTGCTGCCCAGGTGGAGCAGCGTGGCGCCGAGGCGGTACTTCCCCGTCGTCTGGTCCTGTTCGACGAACCCCACGTGGACCAGGGTGCGCAGGATGCCGTGCAGCGTGCCCTTGGGCAGGCCCAGCGCCCTGGCCAGCTCGGCGACCCCGAGCAGGCGGGGACCGGAGGCGAGCAGCCGCAGGATCGCGGCCGCCCGTTCGACCGACTGAATCGTCTCTCCCACAACGGGCACCATAGCGCAGTCTGGTTCGGTATTGCCGAACACTGCGGGACCAAACCCACTATTGGCCCGGCGGCGTTGTGAGCGGTCCCCCTACAATGGCGCCAGAGGTGAACCCGGCAGGCACCAACGCCCCCGTTCGACCCCAGCGCACGAGTCCGGAGCGGCCATTCCGCGAGCAGCGGGAGCCCCGGCAGGCATGACGATGGCGGCGGCGAGTCCCCCGGATCGCCCCTGCCCACGCAACACACCCCCCCCGGCGAGGCCGCCAGGCCCTCCCGCGAGCGAGGAGAGCCCGAGCAGCGCCCCCACGACCGGCACCGACCGCTGGGCCGGCGGCACGCCATCATTTAATGGAACCTATGTTTCGTTAAGATGCAGCGACGAGGAGACTAGATGGACCAACCTTCCCGTTCGGCGGGAACCGTGCGGCCCGGAGGCCGCACTGCCAGGGTGCGCGCGGCCGTCCTGGAGGCCACCCAGGACGAGCTGGTCGAGCACGGCTTCCACGGCCTGACCATGGATCAGGTCGCGGCCAGGGCGGGCGTCGGCAAGACGACGGTCTACCGGCGCTGGGGGAGCAGGGCCGGCCTGGTGGCCGACCTCATGACCGAGCTGGCCAACCAGTCCACGCCCTACGCCGACACGGGCGGCATCGAGGGTGACCTGCGGGCCAACGCGTTCTCCGTGCTGGAGGCGCTCAACGACGGCCGCCTCGGGTCCACCTTCCAGGCGGTGATCGCCGCGGCCACCAGCGACGAGCAGGCCGCGCAGGCGCTGCGCGCCTTCTACCTGCGGCGCATCGAGGAATGGGCCAACGTCGTGGACCTGGCCGTCAAGCGGGGCGAACTGCCCGAGGGGACCGACGGCGGGGAGGTGATCCGGGCGATCTCTGCGCCGCTCTACTACCGGCTGGTCGTCACCAGGGAACCGGTGACGAGGGAGACCGCCGAGCGGTCCGTCGCGCGCACGCTGGCCGCCGCTCGGGCGGGAGCGTTCGTCGTGCCGGATTCGGCTGGTTGACCGCGTCCAGTTGCTGAACGGGTGCGAAAAGTAACATCGGGGCACTGGGGGAGCGCGCACCCCCACTGAGCCTTCATGATGGAGGTATGGCGGAAGCGATCTACGTCGGCGGTTTGTTGGTGGCGACGCCGCTTCTCGACGACCCCAACTTCCGGCGTAGCGTCGTGCTGATTCTCGAACACGACCACGACGGCGGCACCCTGGGCGTCGTGCTCAACCGGCCGAGCGACATCTCGGTGACCCAGGTGCTGCCCGTGTGGGACCCGCTGGTCACGGGGCCGTCGGTGCTGTTCGAGGGCGGGCCCGTACAGACGGACAGCGCGCTGGCGCTGGCGGCGGTCCCGAGCGGCGAGGAGCCGCTCGGCTGGCGCCGGCTGCACGCGGGCACCGACGCGGTGGCCCGGCTGGGCACGGTGGATCTGGACGCGCCGCCCGAGATCCTGCAAGGGGAGATCGCGCAGATGCGCATCTTCGCGGGCTACGCGGGGTGGACGTCGGGACAGCTGGAGAGCGAGATAGCCGAGGGCGCCTGGTACGTCGTCGACTCCGAGGTCGGCGACACCTTCCACGCGGATCCGGCCTCGCTGTGGCGGCACGTGCTCCGGCGCCAGCGCGGCGAGCTGGCGTTCGTGGCGACCTGCCCGGACGATCCGACGATGAACTGACGCCGGAGATCCCGGCCCGCGAGCTAGTGCCGGAGGTCCCAGCCCGGCCGCAGCGAGCGCTCGGCCAGCTCGATGCTCTCCGCCATCCGGTGCGTGACCTCGCTCATCGTGCCGTCGCGGCGCGGGCACTCGAGGCCGACGCGCATGGTGGACATCGCGAACCCCACGATCAGGTGGGACAGCTGGTCGTGGTCGGGGTCCACGCCCCTGCGGGCGGCGATCACCTCGGCCACCTCGCGCTCGGTCTCCGCGCCCTTGGCCACCGACAGGCCGACCAGGCGAGGGTGCTCGTCCATCAACCGGCGCAGCTTCAGGAACCTCTCCGCGTCCTCGGGCGCCGAACCCGCGACATCCGCCAGGACGGCACGCAGCGCGTGCATGAGTGAGGTGAACGGCGGCTCGTCCTGCGGGCGGCTCGCCAGGGTCTCCAGCATGATCGCCTTGCCGTGCTCGTGGAACCACAGCACCAGGTGATCCTTGTTGGCGAAGTAACGGAAGAAGGTGCGGGGGGAGATCTCGACGGCCCCCGCTATCTGCTCGACCGTGGTCAACTCGTATCCTTGTTCGACGAACAGGTCGAGCGCCGCGTCGAGGATCGCCAGGCGCGTCTTCTCCTTCTTGCGTTCCCGCAGACCCACTGTGGACACTCCCTCGAAACCCTTCTGACACAGTGTGCCATAAGTCATAGGACGACGATTAAAAGTCGGTTGTCATATGGCATCGACTGCCATAGATTACCGGAGGCTTACGAGGTCTATGCCCCGGTGTGGGGCTGTATGTGTATTTAGGGGGACTACATGGTTCACGCGAAGGCGGTCGACGCGCCGTCATCGCCCGACCCGATCAAGCCGGGGACCGGGGGAAATCCGTGGCTTGTGCTGCTGGCGGTCAGTCTCGGCGTCATCATGGTGATGCTCGACGGCACGGTGGTGGGCATCGCCAACCCGGTCATCCAGGTCGACCTGAAGGCTTCGCTGTCGGACCTGCAGTGGGTGACCAGTGGTTATCTCCTGGCGCTGGCGGTCTTCCTGATCACCGCGGGCAAGCTGGGTGACCTGTTCGGGCACAAGCGCGTCTTTCTCATCGGTGTGGCCGGCTTCGCGGTCTCCTCGGTGGGCATCGGTCTCAGCGCCGAGCTGGCCGACATCATTCCCGGTGTCTCGCCGGTCGGCGCGCTGATCGGCCTGCGCGTGCTGCAGGGCCTGTTCGGCGCGTTGCTGCAGCCCGCCGCGCTGGCGCTGCTGCGTGCGGCGTTCCCCGGCGAGAAGCTGAACCAGGCGATGGGCGCGTGGGGTGCGATCATCGGTCTGTCCAGCGCCGCCGGCCCGATCGTGGGCGGCGTGCTGGTCGAGAAGGTGAGCTGGGAGTCGGTCTTCTTCATCAACGCGCCCGTCGGCGTCGTCGCCCTGGTCATGGGCATCCTCCTGATCAAGGAGAACCGCTCGCAGACGCTGGCGCGCATCGACTGGCTCGGCGTGGTGCTGCTGTCCGGCGCGATGTTCTCGCTGGTCTGGACGATCATCAAGGCTCCCGAGTGGGGCTGGGGCGACAGCACGACGCTGACCTTCGTGGCCGCGTTCGTGGTGCTGATCGGCGCGTTCATCTTCTGGCAGAGCAGGGCCAGGCAGCCGCTGGTGCCGCTGTCGCTGTTCGCGAACCGCTCCATCTCCATCGGCACCTTCCTGATGATGATGGTCGCGTTCGCCATGTTCGGCGCGATGTTCTTCCTGGGCTTCTTCTTCCAGGGCGTGCACGGGCTGACCCCGCTGGAGGCCGGTCTGCGCATGCTGCCGATGAGCGCCGGCATGATCGTCGCCTCGCCGCTGGCGGGCATGGCGATCGGCAGGCTCGGACCGAAGATCACGATGGCCGCCGGTCTGCTGATCACCGCGCTGGCGATGTTCCTCATGTCCCAGCTGAGCATCGACGCCTCGTTCATCGAGAGCGGCATCCCGTTCGTGCTGCTGGCCTTCGGCCTCTCGCCGGTCTTCGTGGGCGCCACGGAGATCATCGTGGGCAACGCGCCGGTGGAGCTGAGCGGTGTCGCGGGTGGTCTGCAGCAGTCGGCCATGCAGGTCGGCGGCGCGCTCGGCACCGCGATCCTGGGCGCCGTGATGGCCGCCGAGATCTCCAGCAAGCTGCCCGGCTACCTCGGCCCGGCGACGCAGGCGATCCCGCCCGCCCAGAGGGCCGGGCTGGAGGAGGCCGCCTCCTTCGGCGTGGCGCCTCCCGGGCTGCCGCAGCAGATCACCGACGCCGTGCACCACTCGTTCATGGACGGCATGCACCTCGCCTTCCTGGTGAGCACCTGCATCGCGGTGCTGACCGCCGGGCTGACGTTGTTCGTCAAGTCCGGGCGGAAGACCGAGGGCGCGCCGGTCCACATGGGCTGACCAGGGCTCTCCGTACGGCCTCCGCTCACCGGGCGGGGGCCGTACCGCTGTTCGGGGTCGCGGGCGGGCATAAACTCAATGGGGTGAGCACGAAGATCCTCCCAGAGCAGGAGACCACTCCGCGGACGTCGCACGGCGATGGCGATCACGAGCGGTTCGCCCACTACGCGGACAAGCACAAGATCACCGAGAGCATGGTGACCGGCACGCCCATCCGCGCGCTGTGCGGCAAGGTCTGGGTGCCCAGCCGCGACCCCAAGAAATACCCGGTCTGCCCGGAGTGCAAGGAGATCTACGAGGGCCTGCCCCAGGGCGGCGACGGTGACGGCGACAAGCAGTGAGTGTTGCTGAGCGGTAATCCCGCTGCGTGGAGCTACGGTCTGTAGCCAGACCAGCTCAAATCGTAGTGAGGGGACCGCATGGCCCGGCGTGTGACCGCCGTCTCGTTGGCATGCCTGCTCGCGGCCGGGTTCCTCCCGCCGCCCCGGGCCGGCGCCGACCAACTTTCGGCAGGCTGTGCGCGACACGCGCCACGAACACCCGGGCCACGCTCGCCCAAGCCGGAAGACGTGTCCAAGGTCATGGCCGAGCTCGACAGGCGGCTCGCCGGGGTCACGCCACCGACCCGGATCACCGTCCCCACCCGGGTGCACGTCCTCTCCCGCGGCTCTGACGGCAAGGTCTCCGACGAGGCGGTCAGGGCCCAGATCGACGCGCTCAACTCCGCGTACGGCGGCGCCTTCGGCGGCGTCGACACCGGCGTGCGCTTCCGGCTCGACGCCATCTCGGTCAAGGAGGAGTCCTCCTGGTTCGCCGACCCCGTCGCCCACGAGAAGGCCATGAAGAACGCGCTGCACGAGGGCGGGGCCGGCACGCTCAACCTGTACATCGCCCAGCTCAGCGAGCTCATGCTGGGCTTCGCCAGCTACCCCTACTGGTACGCGGACGCCCCCGGCCTCGACGGCGTGGTGATCGACTGGCGCAGCCTGCCCGGCGGCGCGATGACCAACTACAACCGCGGCTTCACCGGCGTGCACGAGATCGGGCACTGGCTGGGGTTGTTCCACACGTTCGAGAACGGCTGCGCGGCCCCCGGCGACGGCATCGACGACACGCCGCCCGAGGCCAGGCCGACCGAGGCGTGCCCGCAGGACAAGGACACCTGCACCGCGCACAAGGGCAAGGACCCGGCGCACAACTACATGGACTACGCCCACGACCGGTGCATGTGGGAGTTCACGCAGGGGCAGGCAGATCGCATGCACGAGATGTGGGCGGCGTACCGCGACACGGCGGCTGCCTAGATTTCCGGCAAATTACGATGTGTGGGTGACAGCACCAAAGGCACTCGACGCTCCGCACCGGACGCCCGGGATCCTCGGCCCCGAATACCGGACGGCCACGTTAGGGATCCTGCTCGTCGTCACGCTGATCGCCTTCGAGGGGATGTCGGTCGGCGTCGTCATGCCGGTCATCGCCAGGGAGCTGAACGCGCTCGACCTGTACGGCCTCAGCTTCTCCGCCTTCCTCATCGCCAGCCTGTTCATGAACGTGGTGGCCGGGCTCTGGTCGGACCGGCGCGGGTACCGGCTGCCGTTCCTGGCCGGGGTGGTGCTGTTCGTGATCGGGATGGGGCTGGCCGGGGCGGCCGTCTCGCCCGGGATGTTCCTGGTGTCGCGGGCCGTGCAGGGGCTGGGCGCCGGCGCCTCCATCGTGGCGCTGTACGTGATGATCGCCCGGGTCTATCCGGTGGACGTACGGCCCAAGGCGTTCGCCGCCGTCTCCGCCGCCTGGGTCGTGCCCGCCATGGTCGGGCCGGCCGTGGCCGGGACCGTCGGCGAGCATCTGGGCTGGCGCTACGTCTTCTACGGGATCATCCCGCTGGTCGTGCCCGCGCTCGCGATGCTCGTACCCGCGTTGCGGATGGGGTCGCCGTCCGACGCCGAGCCCGGTACCGGGCCCCGCTCCAGGCCGGTGGCGATGACGCTGGCCGCCACCGCCACGGCGGGCGGGGCCGGGCTCCTGCTGCACGGGGCGGACCGGCTGCACACGGACCTGGCGCCCGCGGCCGTGGAGACGGTGGCCGGGCTGGCCCTGCTGTTCTACGGCCTGCACCGGCTCCTGCCGCCGGGCGCGCTGCGGTTCGGGCGCGGGCTGCCCACCACCGTCCTGATGCGCGGGTTCTACTCGGCCGCCTTCTTCGGCGTCAACCAGTTCATCCCGCTGGCACTGCACGAGGTGAAGGCGTTCGACCCGACGGCCGCGGGCATCGCGCTGACGACCGGGGCGCTCGGCTGGTCCGCGGGGTCGTACCTGCAGAGCAGGCGCCCCGGCGCGGCGCACAGGAGGATCAGGCTGGGTGCCGGGTGCCTCACCGCCTCGATCCTGATCTGCACGCTCTGCGTCCTTCCGGGGGTGACGGGGTGGATCGCGGTGCCGGCCTGGATCGTGGCGGGCTTCGGGATGGGCTTCGGCATCACCACGGTCAGCGTCCTGGCGATGAGGCAGTCCCCGGTCAACGAGCAGGGGGCCAACTCGGCGGCGCTGTCGGTGTCCGACCAGCTCGGGTCGGCGCTGTCGGTCGGGATCGGCGGGGCGGTGGTGAACGTGATCGGGCACTCCCCGTCGGAGATCGCCAACGGGTTCCTGGTCATCTCGGGCCTCATGGCCGCCATCGCGCTGGCGGCCACGCTGCTCGCCGGGCGCACCCGCTGAATTCCGTCCCTCCCGTCACAGCGATCACGGTTCTCCTGATCCCCGTGGCGAGGAGTGATAGGACAGCGGGCAAGGAGGTGCCATGGAGGGTGATCACCGAGTCTGGCCTCCCGGGCCGGGGGCCAGGCATCGCCGTACTCCTCCAGAGGACACGGAGCCCGCGTGGGGTGCGGACCGTGACGAGGAGCCGCGACGGGGCCGCGCCGGCCTCCCGTACTCCTCGGGACGGGACCCCGGCCCCTTACCTCAGGACCAGGACCCCACTGCTCGCGCGCCCGGCCCTTCGACGCCTGACCTGAACGCGCGCCGGGGGCGCCCTCCCGAGCCGTCGCCGGACCGCTCCGCCGAGGCGCCGACGGACCGGAGACGCTTTCCCGAGGCTCCTCCGGAGTGGGGCCGCTCTCCGGAGCGGGGGCGCCCTCCCGAGCCTCCACCCGACTGGGGCCGCCCGCCCGCGGCTCCTCCGGACCGGGGGCACCGAGGTTCGGGACGGCCGGTCGAGGATCTTCGGGGCCGGAGTTCGGGACGGCCGGTCGAGGTGGCGCCGGAGTGGGGGCACCGGGAACGCCCGCATCCCCTCGACCTGGATCCGGAGGAGCCGGCGTGGAACCCCCGGATCGGCAGGACCGCCTCCCGGCCCCCCGGCCACGACTGGGGGACGGAGGACGACCTTCCCCCGTCCGCCCGTCTCTACGGCGCTCCGGCCGACCCGGGGGTGCGCAAGAGGCGCACCGGCGGGGGGCAGGTGTGGCGGCGCGTGGTGGCCGTGCTGGTGGCGCTGGCGGCCGGTGCGGGGCTGGTGGCGGGGGCCACGGTGGTGGCGTTGCGGCTCACGGCGCCGCCGGCGGAGACGGGGCGGCTGAGCGACTCGCTGGCCGGGGTGACGGCGACGCTGCCACAGGGATGGAGCGCGGGGGCGGTGGCCCCGGTCACGGGGTTCACCTCCGTCGTACGGGACGGGGGCGGGGGATTCGTGATGGCCAGGCCGGTACCTGGGCCGGTGCGGGACCCGAAGAAGGCCACGGCGGAGGCGGCGGAGCTGTACTCCAGGCTCCTGCTCAAGGGCGACCGCGTGACGATCGTCGAGGACAAGGCGGTGCCCGGCGGCCACACCCGTGCGCTCCGGGCGGAATATCGGGATGTGGTGAACCGGCCGGCGTTTCTCAGAGTGATGCTGCTCACTCGCCCGGACAAGCCCGTACTGCTCGTCGGGCTGCTCCAGCCCGAGGAGAACAACCGCAGGCAGGAGCTCGACACGGTGATGACGAGCGTCCGATAAGCCGCATAGCACGTGAGGAAGACCTTGGCCAGAATCCTCGGCTCACGGCACGTCTTGTCGGTGGGCCCGATTACCCTTGGGTCACTGTGAGAGAGCGAAGCACACGAACCCCAGAGGTGATGCGGTGAGCACCTTCGCCGCGTCCCACCTTTCGCCTTCCTATCCAGACCGGGCCGCGTGGGGCACCGCGCCCAAGTTGCGTGCCTGGCAGCAGGAGGCGTTCGACCTCTACTTCAGGCGCGAGCCGCGTGACTTCCTCACCGTGGCGACGCCGGGCGCGGGCAAGACGACCTACGCCCTGCGCATCGCCAGCGAGCTGCTCGCCAACGGGGTGATCAGGGCGGTCACCGTCGTGACCCCCACCGAGCACCTCAAGCGCCAGTGGGCCGACGCCGCCGGGCGGGTCGGCATCGGCATCGACCCGGAGTTCAAGAACAGCCAGGGCGCGACGTCGCGTGACTACACCGGGGTGGCGGTGACCTACGCGCAGGTCGCCATGCACCCGGCCCTGCACAGGGCGCGCACCGAAAACCGCAAGACGCTGGTCATCTTCGACGAGATCCACCACGCGGGCGACGCCAAGTCGTGGGGCGACGGCGTGCGGGAGGCGTTCGAGCCCGCCACGCGCCGCCTCCAGCTCACGGGCACACCGTTCCGGTCCGACGACAACCCGATCCCGTTCGTCGGCTACGAGGAGGACGCGGAGGGCTTCAAGCGCAGCGTCGCCGACTACTCCTACGGCTACGGCCCGGCCCTCGACGACGGGGTCGTGCGGCCGGTCATCTTCCTGGCGTACTCGGGGGAGATGAAGTGGCGCACGCGCGCGGGCGACGAGATCGCCGCGACGCTGGGCACCCCGCTCACCAAGGACCAGCTCTCCCAGGCGTGGCGGGCCGCGCTCGACCCCAAGGGCGACTGGATCCGCCAGGTCATGCAGGCGGCCGACCGCCGCCTCACCGAGGTGCGCAGGGGTGTGCCCGACGCGGGCGGCCTGGTCATCGCCACCGACCACGAGACCGCCCGGGCCTACGCCCGCCACCTGCGCAACATCACCGGCGAGGGCGCCACCGTGGTGCTGTCCGACGACCCGGGCGCGTCGAAGAAGATCAAGCAGTTCGCGGCCTCGGAGGACCGCTGGCTGGTGGCCGTGCGCATGGTGTCGGAGGGCGTCGACATCCCCCGCCTGTGCGTGGGCGTCTATGCCACCTCCACCTCGACCCCGCTCTTCTTCGCCCAGGCCGTGGGCCGCTTCGTGCGGGCCCGCAAGCGCGGCGAGACCGCCTCGGTCTTCCTCCCCTCGGTGCCCACGCTCATGGGGCTGGCCAACGAGATGGAGGTGGAGCGCGACCACGTGCTCAACAAGCGGCCTCCGGAGGACGGCCTCGACGACACCCTCCTGGAGCAGGCCAACCGCCAGAAGGACAATCCCGACGTCCTGGGCGACGAGCTGCCGTTCGAGACGATGGAGACCACGGCCACCTTTGACCGGGTGCTGTTCGACGGCGGCGAGTTCGGCACCGGCGCGGAGGTCGGCTCGGCCGAGGAGGAGGACTTCATCGGCCTGCCCGGCCTGCTGGAGCCCGACCAGGTGGCCACGCTGCTGCGCAAGCGGCAGTCGGATCAGCAGGCCGCCAGGCGCAAGCAGGCGGCGGAGGAGCCCCCGCAGGCGCTGGCGCCGCACGAGCAGATCGCGGATCTGAGGCGCGAGCTGAACGGCCTGGTCGGCGCGTGGAACCACCGCACGGGGCAGCCGCACGGGGTGATCCACTCGGAGCTGCGGCGAGCGTGCGGCGGCCCGCCGATCGCCCAGGCCACGGCGGAGCAGATCCAGGAGCGGATCAGCATGATCCGCCGCTGGGCCACCCAACGCCGCTAGGACAGCCGCCAGGAGGAAGCGCGCGCCCGCCCGCCGTGGCCGCCGAGGCCGGCCGGCGGGGGCGTGCGCGCGCCGTGCTGGGCGAGGTCGCGGACATCACGCGCGGGCACCGCCACCGTCGTCGGCCATCGCCGCCCGGGCCGGTTCGTGGAGGCGCGGTCCTTCGGTGAGCGGGGCCGGGGCGGTTTCACCTCTGGCCGGTTGCCCGGTCGTGGGGATGGTGGTGGTTCAGGCGGCGGACCATGATGCGGCACAGCTCCGGCCGCAGCTCGCGCTCGCCGTCCGCGCGGTACACCACCTGCGTGGTGCCGACCTTGCCGTGCGGCCACTCCTCGTACCCGTGGCGCCGGTACAACCGCTGCGCCGACGGATTGTCCAGCCCCACGCCGAGGGCGACCTGCTCGTGCCCCATGGCGGTGAGCCGCTCCTCGGCCGCCCGCAGCAGCTCGGTGCCGATGCCCTGGTTGCGCCGCTGCGGCACCACCTCCAGGTGGGTGAGCAGCGCGACGCCGGGCAGGTGGGTACGCAGCTCCGGCTCCTCCGCGGGGGCCAGCCAGACGTAGACGTCCCCCAGCGCCCGCTCCGCCTCCCAGGCCACCAGGAGGAACCCGTGCCCGGAGTCCTGCAGGGCCAGCCGGTCGGCGAAATAGGGCTCCTGCCCGAGCGCGCGGATCATGGCAGGAAGATCGGTATGGACGGCTTGGCGGATGTCAGGTGCCCCCACGGACGTCAAGATTCCCGGATCATACTCCTGTGAATCAATTGAGGAGGTTCATGCGGTATTGACAGTTCAAGGGTGATGCGTCGCTTTTGACCAGCCGTTTCAGCGCCTCGTCGACGCCGGACGCGAGCCGCGAACGGCTCTTGAGGTGCTCGATCCAGGCGTGGCGATCCTCCTGCCAGCCCTTGACGTACCGTACGCAGAACTCCGGCTCGATGCTGTTGAGCCTGCCCAGCGCCGCCCGCAACGAGGCCTCCATGGCCGCCGGATCGGGATCCCGGCCGGGCGGCATCCGCCTGACCCGCCGCAGCACGTCCTTGATGAACGCCTCGCGCCGGGCCAGGAACCCCGCCCAGTGCCGGGCGTCGGTGGCGGCGCCCAGGCCCTTCCCGCCGTCGAGCAGCCAGTAGACGCCCTCGGCCAGCACGTCGCCGAACTCCTGGTCGCGCGCCCTGGCCGGCCGGTCGAACGGGTCGTACGACCGCTGCTTCACCCTCCCCGTCACCGCGAGGCTGCGCAGCGAGGTCTCCTCCAGCAGGTAGAACCAGTCCTCGTTGTAGACGTTCGGGAAGAACGAGGGGTTGCGGAACGTCTCGACCGCCAGCGCGCCGCCGCCCACGAACGACTCCTGGTGCCCGCCGGCCAGCCGGTGCGCGTGGCACACCACCGAGTTGTCCGGAAAGCCGCCGATGTGCATGCCCACCGCGTCGTAGCGGTCGAGCAGCGCCGCCGCCCTCATGACGTCCTGGTGCCCGCCGACCTCGATGTCGTCGTCGAGGAAGACGACCCGCTCCCAGCCCATGAAGTGGGCCAGGAGCAGCCCGAGGTTCCGTTTCGCGCTGAGATCGGTCACCCGGACGAACTTGGTGCCCTTCACGATCGTCGTCGTCTCGAAGTCCGGCATATCGAGCCGGCTCACGTCGTCGACGTCGATCGCGATGTATTTGATGTCGTGCGGCATCAGGGCGGCCGCGCGGTCGGCCCTGCTCCAGGGCCGGCTGTGCAGGGTCACGAGCGGGCAGCGCAGCTCGGCCGCCAGGCGGACGGCGTGGCTGAGCCAGCGTGGATGCCGGATCGTGGGGACGACGATCGCGTCCACGGTGGCCGACGGCGCGTGGCCCGGATCCGGGTCCGGCTTGTCGACCAGGTGCCTGTGGGAGCCGTGGTGGTGCTCCGTGCCGACCTGTTCTATCTCAGTCTCCATCGGCGGGCTCCGACCATTCGTGGAGCCGAACGGTGTCCAGAGTCCAGTCCGGGGTGACGACGGCCCGGCCCTCGATCCGGACCCGGGTGAGCATGCTGTAGGACGGCGCGGTGCCGAAATGTTGCCGGAGGTAGGCGGTGTTCCGGTCGCGGAACCGTTCGTCGGTCAGCGCTCGGACCGCTCCATAGACGCCTCTGCCGTACATCCCGTTGCAGATGGTCAGGGTGCGTTCGACGTTGTAGGGATTGACCCCGCGGTAGAAGAACGCGACGTCCTCCAGGAGTCGAACATTAGCGCCTGACCCGCTGCGTACGGGGTAGTGCCTGCGCGGCGTGTCGTCGCCCTCGTCGACCTCGAAGTACGGTCCCAGCTCGCCGTCCCAGTCGGCCACCTGTCGCACCGGGAGCTCGATCCGCGCCAGCATCGACCTGGTGACCTGGTTGTAGTCCACCCCGCCCAGGAGCGCCAGGTGCGTCGTGAAGTCGTCGGAGCGTAAGTCCTCGGGGGCGCGGAGGGTGACCAGGCTCCTGGGGTTCGCGGCCCGGAGGTGGCCGTGCAGCTCGAACAGGGAGTCCAGGTCGGAGTACTTGTAGTGCTCGATGTAGTCGGCGGTCTCGGGCGACGCGTACGGGATCTTGGCCCGCTGCTCCTCCGGGAGCTGGGAGCAGATGATGGTGATCGTCTCCCCGTCGGGGAAACGCCACGGGTTGAGGCGGTAGACGTCCTGCCCGGGTGCCGGCTCGGCGTTCTCGCCCGAGGCCAGGGCCCGCAGCACGGTCTGGCGCAGCCGGGTCAGCTCGGTGAGGAGCCTGCGCTGCTCCTCCAGCTCGACCGGCGTCATGTCGGCCAGCGGCAGCACGCGGGCCCGTCCGTTGCCGAGCGAGCGCCTCGTCGCGAAGAACGCGGCGTACTTCTCCAGCCTGTGCAGGGGCGGCACCTTGATCGCGTGGGTCGACTCCCACGAGGAGATCAGCGGTACGCTCACCCCGAGCGCCTCGCGCAGCTGCGCCTGGGTGATCCGCACGTCCGGCCAGTGGCCCTCGCGGAGCTCGCGCAGACGGCGCGCCAGCGCGGTCCCCGCGGATTCGTCGCCGCCCATGCCCAGCCTCACTCGATGTGAACTTCAGTGATTTCTAGTGAACATGGTTCTCCACGACGGAGTCGATAGGCGAATCCCCAGCTAGACCCCCATATCGCGCTCGACGTGGGAAAACCTGCGCACAAGAGCCACCAGTCTAGCCACCTGGCCGTGCGCGCCGTGCACGAATGGGACGCATCGGTGCGGGGTAATAATGTAAATGGGAGAAGTTCAGTTAATACAACTGAAGTTGACTGAATAATAGGTGGAGGTGGTTCGCGACGGATATGCGATGAGCCACATTCCCCACTACGAGCGGCATCCCAGCGGAAAGACCGCGGACACCCCCGAGACCCGACATCTGCAGAGGTGTCCGCGAAGCAAGGTTTGTGTCAGAGCGCGTCTCCGCACCAGGGAAAACCTCATGCCAACAGTAGTCCCCCACCTAACGGTGGCAATGCCCACTTCAATGCCCACTTCAATGCCCGCTTCGATCGAGACCAGGCAGCTGTCCCTCTTCATCCTGACGATCATGATCGTCCTGACGGTGGCGGCGATTCGCGGATTGCTCCGGCGGACGCACATCGTCATGGTGATCGGCGGCACGAGCGTCATGCTCATGATCCTCGCCATCCTGGCCGCCGCCTACCTGATCACCTTCGCCGGAGCCTGAGAGACGAGGCCCGGCGCCGCCCGAACCCAGGTCAAAGGGTACGAAGCGGCCGCCGGGCCGGTGGTTACGTTGAGTGACTCTAAGCATTTGGACACAGAGCAGTGACCTCCTGTTAGAAGCTCGGCGGAACCGGCAACAACACTCTTGGCTGTCTTGGGATATGCAGAAGGACTTCGCCCATGTCGTCTGAGGCCACCGGAAAGTCCACGCTCACCGTCACTTCCGGCCTCTCTCGAAACGCCATCATCATCAGGCTCGAAGGCGAGCTCGACGTCAACGCGCTGCCGGTGCTCAGGGAGCACCTGCAGCGCATCTGGGACCTTCCCCCCAAACCATTCCTGATTCTGGACCTCGGTGAGGTCGCTTTCTGTGACTCCATGGGCATGAACGAGCTCGTCGACATCATGCACCGGTGCGAGTCCAGAGGCACCAGGCTGCTGCTCGGCGGGGTTCAGGGGGTCATGGCCCGGGTGTTGTCGATCACCGGTCTGCGGCACGCGTTCGAGGTGTTCGCGAGATTCGACGACGCGCTTCGGGCGGCCGTCGCGCACGTCTAGCTGCGCACACCTGGCAAATGGCTGAATCGTGTACTCACGCGGCCGGCCGGGGGATAGGGCGCCCGCTCCGGCCATCCGTCGGGATATATCCCGTCTTCTCGTCTAATGGGACCTTGAGGGTGGCTATGCCGTCTTGGAGATGGACGGGGAGCGTGAACACGGCCCGGTGACGCATGGTGAGCATGGCCCGGTGCTCCTCGGCCCGCGGGGTCTCGTACAGCCAGACCAGCAGCTTCCGCCCTTCGACGCGGATGATGACCTCGGCCGTGGGGCACTCGCGCGGCGCGGCCGGCCACGTCAGCACGAGCTCCTGGCCGGCGCTCGCGGACTGCGGCACCGGGGCGCGCTCCTGGCAGGGGAGGGGTGGGGCGGGCACCGAGTGGGCCGCGGCGGCGGGATGGACGGGGGCGGCGGGGTGGGGGATGGCGTTCATCGCGATCGTCCCGCCCTCCAGCAGGCATAACGTCACTATCGCGCCCGCGCGCTCGACCTTGGTGCCCTTGACGAGCAGCCAGAGACTGAGGGGGGCGAGAAGGAGCCAGGCCATGCCGAGGGAGAGGGCAAGCATGGAGAACCTCCCACTAGTAGGAAGAACCGTCACTCTCCGTATTGCTCCGACTTCGGAGTGGGTTCGCCCTCTTCGATATCACATGACCTGAGCGTTGCACAGTGCGTACGCTTCGTGATCAGGGAATCGGTCACCCGACGGCGGGCGCGCCTCGCAGGGTGGCGCCCGCCCGGCTCATCTCCGCCACGGCCGCCTCCGTGGTCGTCGGGGCCACGCCGGCCGTCAGGTCCAGCAGCACCCGCACCGCCAGCCCCTGCTTGACCGCGTCCAGGGCCGTGGCGCGTACGCAGTGGTCCGTGGCGATGCCCACCACGTCCACCTCCTGCACCCCGCGCTCCCTGAGCCAGTCCGCCAGCGTCACCCCGTCACCGGAAGTGCCCTCGAAGCCGCTGTACGCCGCCGCGTACGCACCCTTGCTGAAGACCTCCTCCACCCCCGCCACGTCGAACGACGGGTGGAAGTCCGCACCGGGCGTGCCGGCCACGCAGTGGGCGGGCCAGGTGGAGACGTAGTCGGGGGTCTCGGAGAAGTGGCTGCCGGGGGAGATGTGGTAGTCGCGGGTCGCCACGACGTGGTCGTAGCCGTGGTCGGCCACGTGGCGGGTGATCGCCGCGGCCACCTCCGAGCCCCCGGCCACGGCCAGGCTGCCGCCCTCGCAGAAGTCGTTCTGCACATCGACGATGATCAACGCGCTGCCCATAGGTAGCACGATACGTCAGGCGAATTCGGTGGGAATCGCCGCGTACCCCCGCCCCAGGTGGAGGGCCTCCTGCGGGAGGGTGGCGACGGCGGCGGCGTGGCGGTCGCGCGCGGCGGACAGGGGTTCCCGGCCGACGACCACCCCCTCGCGCACGAGCTGGTGCAGCAGGGGGACGCCGCCCTCGGGGGCGAGCCCGCCGGTGGTGATCAGCTCGGTCTCGACGTGACCGGACTCGTCCATCAGCCGGTACGCCTCCTTGCGGCCCCCGCGCGACGGCTTGCCCACCGAGCGCTTGGCCACGGCCTCCAGCTTGCCCGTGGCCGTCTCCCGCGCCACGAGCTTGTACACCAGGGCCGCCGTCGGCACGCCGGACCCGGTCACCAGGGAGGTGCCCACGCCGTAGCCGTCCACGGGGGCGGCGGCGAGCGCGGCGATGGCGTACTCGTCGAGGTCGGAGGTGACCAGGATGCGGGTGTTGAAGGCGCCGAGGGCGTCGAGCTGCTCGCGCACCTCCTGGGCCGCCGCCGCCAGGTCCCCGGAGTCGATGCGGACCGCGCCCAGCTTCGGGCCGGCCAGCTCGACGGCCGAGCGCACCGCCTCGGCCACGTCGTACGTGTCCACCAGCAGCGTCGTCTCGGCCCCGAGCGAGGCGATCTGGGCCTCGAACGCCGCCCGCTCCGAGTCGTGGAGCAGCGTGAACGCGTGCGCCGCCGTGCCGGCCGTGGGCACGCCGTACACGCGCCCGGCCATCAGGTTGGAGGTCGAGGCGAACCCGGCGATGTACGCGGCCCTGGCGGCGGCCACCGCGGCGGCCTCGTGCGTGCGGCGCGAGCCCATCTCGATGAGCGGCCGCGGGCCGGCGGCGTTGGTCATGCGGGAGGCGGCCGAGGCGATGGCGCAGTCGTGGTTCAGGACCGACAGCGTCACCGTCTCCAGGAGCACGGCCTCGGCGAACGTGCCCTCCACGATCATGATGGGGGAGGCGGGGAAGTAGAGGTCGCCCTCGCGGTAGCCGTAGATGTTCCCGGAAAACCGGTAATCGGCGAGAAACGCCAGAGTGGTGTCGTCGACGACCTGGTGCTCCCGCAGATAAGTGAGTTCCTCGTCACCAAAACGGAAGCGTTCGAGCTCGTCCAGGACACGTCCCGTCCCGGCGACGACTCCATAGCGCCGCCCGCCTGGCAGATGGCGGGCGAACACCTCGAAAACCGCGCGCCGGTGCGCCGCGCCGCTCCGCAGGGCGGCCTGCAGCATCGTCAGCTCATAGTGATCTGTGAGCAACGCAGTGCTCATGGTCATTCTCACGAGTCGAAGACTACGGCCCAGATAGGGCAGACTCGGGGATGTGGGTAGCACCGCTCCAATCGCCGTTGAGCGTCCGTCATCGGACGTCCGGCCCGATCTGCCGTGGGTGACCATCGTCTGGAACGACCCGGTCAACCTCATGTCCTACGTGACCTATGTCTTCCAAACGGTCTTCGGTTATCCCAAGGAGAAGGCCGAGAAACTGATGCTGGACGTGCACCACAAGGGCAAAGCGGTCGTGTCCAGTGGCACGCGCGAGGAGATGGAACGGGATGTGCAGATTCTCCACTCCTACGGCCTGTGGGCGACGGTCCAGCCGGACTCGGTCAAGTGAGTCATATGAGTCGTACAAGTCGTACAACACAGAGGTCGAGGCCAGTGAGGCGGCGCGGGTGAGTTCGGGGTTCTCGCGGGGCAAGGAAGGCGCCGTCATCGCCAAGTTCGAGGCGGCGGAGATCTCGCTGCTGCGCTCGCTGGTCTCGATGATGCTGGGCATCGTCTCCCCGGGGCAGACGAGCGACGACCCGCTGGAGCGGGCCCTGGGCATCGGCGACAGCGCGGTGCCGTCCGATCCGGTGCTGGCCAGGCTGTTCCCCTCGGCGTACGAGGACGAGAAGGAGGCGGCGGAGTTCCGCCGCTACACCGAGGCCACGCTGCGCGACGGCAAGCGGGCCGACGCGCAGACCGTCCACGAGACCGCCCGGGCGGGGCGTGCCGAACTGTCGCCCGAGCAGGCCCAGGCGTGGCTGCGCTCGCTCAACGACCTGCGCCTGACGCTCGGCACCAAGCTCGACGTGACCGAGGAGATCCACGACGAGATCGCGATGATGTCCGAGGACGACCCCCGTTATCCGGCCTATGTCACCTATGACTGGCTGACCTACCTCCAGGACAGCCTGGTCCGTGCCCTCTGGTAATTTCCGGGCATGCTGTCGATCTCGCAGGAACTGGTAGACAAGATCGTCGCCCATGCCCGGGCGGATCACCCCGACGAGGCGTGCGGCGTCATCGCGGGCAAGGACGGTGTGCCCGAGCGGTTCATCCCGATGGAGAACGCCGAGCGTTCGCCCACTTTCTACCGCTTCGACTCGATGGAGCAGTTCCGGGTCTGGCGTGACATGGACGATCGCGACGAGGAGCCCGTCGTGATCTACCACTCCCACACCGCCACCGAGGCGTACCCGTCGCGCACCGACGTGTCCTACGCCTCCGAGCCCAACGCCCACTACGTCCTGGTCTCGACGAGGGACGAGAACGAGGTGGAGTTCCGCTCGTACCGCATCCTCGAAGGTGTGATTACCGAGGAAGAGGTAAGGTTTCTCCCATGATGGCCAGGCCTGTGCAGAGCTTCCTCTTCGCACACACTCCTGCTGTCGTCGTCTACGACTGTCGCTGATTCGGAATCCGCATCAAGCCGTCGGCGTTGCTGCCGATGGGACGACGACCTGACCTGAGGAGACTGACCGCGATGGCCATCGAGGTTCGCATTCCGACCATCCTGCGCAATTACACTGACGGCGCCAAGGCCGTGAGTGCCGAGGGGGCCACCCTCGAAGAGCTGATCAGCAACCTGGAGTCGCACCACCCCGGCATCAAGGACCGCCTGGTCGACCAGGGCGCGCTGCGCCGCTTCGTCAACGTCTACCTGAACGACGAGGACGTGCGCTTCCTCGGCGGCCTCGGCACGCCGGTGTCCGACGGTGACACGGTGACCGTCCTCCCCGCTGTCGCCGGCGGGTGACATGCGTTTCGACTCGCTGATCGACTCGGTCGGCCGCACCCCGCTGGTCGGGCTGCCGAGGTTGTCGCCCTCCGCCGACGTGCGTGTCTGGGCCAAGCTCGAGGACCGCAACCCGACCGGGTCGATCAAGGACAGGCCGGCGCTCTGGATGATCCAGGAGGCGGAGAAGGACGGCCGCCTCACCCCTGGCTGCACGATCCTGGAGCCCACCAGCGGCAACACCGGCATCTCGCTCGCCATGTCGGCCAAGCTCAAGGGCTACAAGCTGATCTGCGTGATGCCGGAGAACACCTCGGAGGAGCGTCGCCAGCTGCTGCGCATGTGGGGTGCGGAGATCATCTCCTCGCCCGCCGCGGGCGGCTCCAACGAGGCGGTGCGCGTGGCCAAGGGCCTGGCGGCCGAGAACCCGTCCTGGGTGATGCTCTACCAGTACGGAAACCCGGCCAACTGGCGCTCCCACTACGAGGGCACCGGCCCCGAGATCCTCGAGGACCTGCCCACGGTCACCCACTTCGTGGCCGGGCTCGGCACGACCGGGACGCTGATGGGCGTCGGGCGGTTCCTGCGCGAGCGGGTGCCCGGCGTGCAGATCGTCGCCGCCGAGCCGCGCTACGGCGAGCTGGTCTACGGGCTGCGCAACGTGGACGAGGGCTTCATCCCCGAGCTCTACGACGAGTCCGTGCTGACCACCCGCTTCTCGGTGGGCTCGGCCGACGCGCTCAGGCGCACCCGCGAGCTGCTGGCCGCCGAGGGCATCTTCGCCGGGGTGTCGACCGGGGCCGCGCTGCACGCGGCGCTGGGCGTGGCCAGGAAGGCGGTCCAGGCGGGCGAGCGGGCCGACGTCGTGTTCGTGGTGGCCGACGGCGGCTGGAAATACCTGTCCACCGGCGCGTACGAGGGCACGCTCGACGAGGCGGAAGAGCGCCTCGAAGGCCAGCTCTGGGCATAGACCCACACCTGCGTGACGAAGGCGGCCGGTCCGAAGGGACCAGCCGCCTTTCTCGTCCGTGTGTGCCGCCACCCGCCGGGCGGCCACCACGGGCTAGTTGAACAGCAGCCGCAGCGAGAACGTCGCCTCGCTGTCGGTCTGCGTGCCGCTCAGGCCGACGGCCCGCAGCACCTGGGCGTTGGCCTTGTCGTCACCCTCCATGGACTTGAGGTAGAGGTTCTCCACCTTGTCCAGGTCCACGAAGAGCGCGTAGTTCACGTCGGCCGCGTTGGGGATCGCCGTCTGGAACGTCTCCGAGTCGGCGAGCGTGCCCTCCTCGGCCAGCTTCTTGGCGTACTCGTCCGTCGTCGCCACCGTGAAGACGCCGTCGCCGGAGACCTTGGCGATCTGCGGGGCGGGCTGGCCGCTCTGCGTCATCGCCCGCTGGATCTTGTCCAGGATGGCCTGCGCCTTGGCCGGGTCGGTGGCGATGCGCACGCCGCCCTTGATCTGGTCGCTGTCCAGGCCCTCGCTGTCCACGGCGACCGTGAAGTTCTTGCCGAAGATCGTGGCCAGGTCGGCGGGCAGCTCCAGACCGAACTGCGTCTTGGCCTGCTGGAGGAGCTGCGAGATCTCGGCGCTGCCGGCCGCCGTGGCCTGCTTCTCGATCTCGGCCCACTGCTTGGTGACGATCTGGTCCATGCCGGAGATCGACAGGGCGCCGGCCGTGGTGGCGGGCAGGGTGCCGAGGTTGGCCTTGGGCAGGTCGCCCTCGGGGGTCATGCCCTTCGCGCCCCGTACGACGCCGGCGAGCTCGACGTAGGCGCTGTCGAAGCGCAGCGCGCCGGCGAACCTGGCGTCCTTGACCTGGTCGAGGGTCGCGGCCTGGTCGGCCGGGATCTCCTTCTTGGCCAGCTCGAGCAGGCCGCCCATGTCGGCCCAGAACGACAGCACGCCCTGCTCGCCGACGGCGCCCATGTCCTCGCTGAACTCGGCGTTGTCGGCCAGGCTGCCCTCGGCCTGCGCGTACTTGTCGGCCAGGGCCTGCGTGGCGGTCAGCAGCGCGTAGTCCTCGCGGAAGGCGATGCCGTACTTGTCGCCGTCCATCAGCTTGGCGATGCCGGCCTTGGCCTGCTCCTGGTCCTTGACCTGGACGGCCACCGCGAAGTCGGGCTCCTCCTTGCCGGAGGGCACGGCGGCGAAGCCGATCCGGCTGCCCAGCCAGGGGTCGACGTCCTTGGCGAAGTCGATCTTGCTGTCCGGGTCCTGCTCGTTGATCGTGTCGAACAGCGCCTTGCGCGGGTCCTCGCCGGAGAAGGTGTCCTTGGTGACCGTGAACTTCCTGGCCAGCTGGAACAGCGCCAGCTTCTGGTTCGCGGCCGGGTCCAGGTCGAGGCGGGCGTAGGCGATGGAGTTGGCGGGCAGGACGTCGTTCGGCTGCGTGCCGCCGCCGCCGAAGGCGCCCACGGCCCACACCGCGCCGCCACCGAGCACGACCACCGCGAGCGCCGCGGCGATGGCGATGATCCAGCTCTTGCGGCCCTTCTTCGCCGGCTCCGCCGGGCCGAAGCCGTCGGGGCCCTGCTGCTGCCAGCCGCCCTGGGCGTACTGGTCCTGCTGCCAGCCCTGCTCCTGCTGCCAGCCCTGCTGTGGCTGCTGCTGTTGCCAGCCGCCCTGGGCCTGCTGCTGGCCGTACTGCTGCTGCCCATGCTGTTGCTGGCCGTACTGCTGGTCCCCGTACTGCTGCTGGCCGTACTGGGGAGCGCCGTAGGAAGGCTGCTGCTGGCCGTACTGAGGGCCGTAGGCGGGCTGCTGCTGGCCATGAGATGCCTGCTGCTGGCCATAGGGCTGCTGCTGGTACGGCTGTTGCGGTGGGTAGGGCTGCCCCGGATACTGCGCCGTCGGCGGAGTCTCCGGCTGCTGCCCCTGGTTCCAGTTGTACGCCGTGGTCCGGTCAGGATCCTGGCCATAGGGGGGATTGTTAGCAGACATCACTCAACTCACAATGTGGACTTTTGACCACAGAGAACGTAGCTGATGTTGCTGTACGGGCGCTTGCAATGTACTGAAGTCGGTATTTAGACCCGGTTCAGCTCTTTGCGCAGTATGTCGATGTGAACCTCGCCGTCCCCGTAATCGAGGACGTTCTCCCAGGGCACGAACATGCACCCGGCGTAGACCAGGCGGGCCAGCGTCCGCGAGAGCCAGGCCGATCGGCCCTGGCGATCACGAGTGAGGCCGAGCAGGAGCGGGGCGCGCCGGCTCGAGACGACCAGGCCGTAGACGGTGTGGCTCTGCTGGAGCTCGCCCCTGTGCTTGACGACCCGGATGTCCACCACGAAACCGACCCACACCCCGTTGGAGTCCCAAACGGACTGACCGATGAGTTCGGTGACACTTGCCATGATCAAACGGTGTCACCCGAATCACGTTTTCGCAGGTAGGCGCGCTGATGGGCGAATGCTCTACTCTTATCTAGAACATAATTCCAGCTGAGGGGCAGGTACGGATGACCAAGTTCGACGAGGCCACGCAGGCGATCAGGGTGGACGAGAACACCTATGACGTGTGCCTCGATCCCGGCTACTCGATCGGCGGCCCGCTCAACGGCGGCTACCTGATGGCCGTGATCCTGCGTGCGGCGGTGGACGCCTCGCCGTTCGAGCATCCGGTGAGCACGACGGCGCAGTTCCTGAAGGCGCCGGTGGCCGGGCCCGCGCAGGTCAGGGTGGAGCCGCTCAAGGCGGGCCGGACGGCCGCGTTCGCCAGGGTGACGCTGGTGCAGGACGGCGCGGCGCAGATCGAGGGCCTGATCACGACGGCCACGCTGAACGACGTCGAGCCGATTTATGCCGACAAAGCGGCTTACTCCATGCCGCCGATCGAGGACTGCACCAAGCTGCCCGACCCCAAGCCCGAGTCGGGCATGACGCTGAACGCCCAGATGGACCTGGTCTTCGACCCGCCCACGATCGGCTGGCTGAAGGGCGAGCCCACCGGCCGGCCGGAGGCGCGGGCGTACTTCAGGATGGCCGAGCCCCAGGACCCCGACCCGTACGTGCTGGCGCTGGCCGTGGACGCCCTGCCCCCCGTCGTGTTCTCCGCCGGCGGGCGCGGCTGGGCGCCCACCGTGGACCTCACCTGGCACCTGCGCGCCCTGCCCGCGCCCGGCTGGCTGACGCTGCTCGGCAGCGGCCGGCTGGTCTCCGACGGCTGGTTCGACGAGGAGGTCGAGGTGCGCGACTCCGCGGGCCGCCTCATCGCCCAGTCGCGCCAGCTCGCCCGCGTCGGGAGAGGCTGAAAACACCCGGCCGGCAGGCACCGACAGGGCGCCGACAGGCCTTGATGTGACGAAGGCAACATCGCATCAAGGCCACGTGTCGCAGGTGTGAGCATTCTTACGCAGTGTTGATCGTGCAGGTCGCCTACCCTCTAGAGCGTGCCGGACGCGAGTATTGGGATCTTCGACAGCGGGGTCGGCGGCTTGACGGTCGCGAGAGCGATCATCGATCAGCTGCCCCACGAATCCATCACCTACGTGGCCGACACGGCCCGTCAGCCGTACGGGCCGAAACGCATAGCGGAGCTGCGCGCCTACGCTCTGGAGGTCATGGACCACCTCGTCGAGCAGAACGTCAAGATGCTCGTGATCGCGTGCAACAGCGCCAGTGCCGCCGTGCTGCGCGACGCCCGCGAGCGCTATGACATGCCCGTCGTCGAGGTGATCATGCCGGCCACCAGGCGGGCGGTGCAGGCCACCCGCAGCGGAAGGGTCGGCGTGATCGCCACCAGGGCCACCATCGAGTCCATGGCCTATCACGACGCCTTCACCGCGGCTCCCGACGTGCAGCTCACCGGCGTGGCCGCCCCACGCCTGGTGGAGTACGTCGAGCGAGGAGAGACGATGAGCGACGAGCTCATCGAGGTCGTGCGCGAATACCTGGAGCCCATCAGGGCCGCCGGGTGCGACACGCTCATCCTCGGTTGCACGCACTACCCGCTGCTGACGGGCGCCATCTCCTACGTCGCCGGTGACGGAGTCACGCTGATCTCCAGCGCTGAAGAGACGGCCAAGGACGTCTACCGGATCCTGCACGACCGCGATCTGGCGGTGGGAAGCGAGGCCACCCCCCGGCATCGCTTCCGCGCCACCGGCGACTCCCTGCTCTTCGCCCGGCTCGGGCGACGTTTCCTGGGCCCGGAGATCGATGTGGTCGAAGTCGCACCAGTGGGGGGTACTACCTTTAACGGGAGGCCCACATGAAGGTGACCATCGTCGGCTGCTCCGGGAGCTACCCCGGCCCCGACAGTCCCGCGTCCTGCTACCTCCTCGAAGCCGACGGGTTCAGGATGTTGCTCGACCTCGGCAGCGGGTCGCTGGGGGCGCTGCAGCGCCACATCGGCCTGTACGACGTGGACGCGATCTGCCTGTCACACCTGCACGCCGATCATTGTCTCGACATCTGCGGCTATCACGTGGCCCGCACGTACGGGCCCGCGGCCCCGTATCCTCTCGTGCCCGTCTACGCGCCCGCCGCCGCGCCCGCCCGCCTGGCGGCCGCGTACGGCATGCCTGAGGAGCCGGGCCTGGAGACCGCGTTCGAGTTCGTGCCGCTCTCCCCGGGCTCGTTCGAGATCGGGCCCTTCACCCTCACCGCCGGCCTGGTGAACCACCCGGTCGAGGCGTACGGCTTCCGCGTCGCCAACGGCGGCCGGAGCGTGGCCTACTCCGGTGACACCGGCGAGTCGGACGAGCTGGTCAAGCTGGCCACGGGCGCCGACCTGCTGCTGTGCGAGGCGTCGTTCGTGGAGGGCCCCGATCTGCCCCCCGGCCTGCACCTGACCGGCCGCCAGGCGGCCGAGCACGCCGCCAAGGCCGACGTGGGCAGGCTCGTGCTCACCCACCTCGTCCCCTGGAACGCCCAGGCCACCGTGCTGGAGGAGGCGTCGGGAGGCGGCTATGACGGGCCGATGGAGCTGGCCCGCAGCGGCTCCGTCTACGACCTGGCCTGAACCTCGGTGAAGTCACGCATGCGGGGCAGCGGCGAGAACAGCAACGGCAGGAACGCCAGCACCCTGCCGACCACGAGCACCCACAGCGTCTGACGTACCCCGATCTGCTGGGCGACGAGCCCGCCGAGCAGCGCCCCCAGCGGCATCACACCCCACGTCATGAAGCGCACCGACGCGTTGACCCGGCCGAGCAGATGGTCGGGGGTGACGATCTGGCGGTAGGTGATCTGGCCCACGTTCGAAAGTGTCGCGCTCCACGAGATCATGATCGAAGTGATCGCGAAGCAGACGACCCGCCAGTCGGCCTCCGTCAACGGCAGGAGCAGGGCGAACGGGGCACCCGTCAGGGCGGCCAGCCAGGTCATCCTGGCGGTGCCCTGCCTTCTGGCCAGCCAGCCGCCGGTGAGACCGCCGAGCAGGCCGCCGATCCCGCCGGTCATCACCAGCGCCCCGACCGCGCCCGGCGCGAGCTTCACCGTCTCGGCCAGGAACAGCACCGACAGGCCCATCACACCGCTCACGCACAGGTTGCCGATCGCCGAGGAGGACACGAACGCGCGTAACAGCCGGTCCCGCCACACGTACGCCAGCCCCTCGCGGATGCCCCGCAGCAGCGGCCCGCGCTCGGTGTCGGCGGGCGGCTTGTCGGGCGCCCTGATCGAGGCCAGGAAGGCCACCGAGGCGAGCGCGCCGAACGCGGTGGCGACGATCGTGCGCGGCGCGCCCAGCAGCTGCACCAGCAGGCCCCCCACCCCGGGCCCCGCCAGGAACGCTCCCGAACGCACCACCTCCAGCTTGGCGTTGCCGTCGCCGAGCTGCCCGGTGCTCACCAGGTCAGGAAGGTACGTCTGGTCGGCCACGTCGTTGAAGACCTGCGACACCCCGGCCAGCAGCGCCACCACGAACAGCAACTCGATCGTCAGCAGGCCCAGCCCGGCCGCCACGGGGATGCTGCTGAGCAGCGCGAACTTGGCCATGTCGGAGGCCATCATCACCCGGCGCCGGCGCATCCTGTCGACCCACACCCCCGCGGGCAGGCCGATCAGCAGGAAAGCGGCCGTCTGCAACGACGACAACACTCCGACCTCCGCCGGCCCCGCGTGCAACACCAGCACGGCGACCAGCGGAAGCGCCACGCGTGAGATATTCGCCCCAAGCTCGTTCGCCACGTGCGAACTGAGGAACCGGAGGAAGTCAGGGTTACGCAACACCCCCGTTGTCATTGCGTAAGGATCCATGTGTCGGACACATTTGGTCAAGGGCGTTGTGCCGCGGAGATAGGGTGATCTGCATGTCCAGACAGGATGGCCGCGGCCCTGACCAGCTCCGTCCCATTACCATCACCAGGCAATGGCTGACCCACGCGGAAGGATCGGTGCTGGTCGAATTCGGCGGCACCCGGGTGTTGTGCGCCGCGTCGGTCCAGGACAGCGTGCCCCGGTGGCGCAGAGGCAGCGGGCAGGGCTGGGTTACGGCCGAATACGCCATGTTGCCGCGAGCGACCAATACCCGTAACGATCGTGAATCGGTCCGCGGCAAAATCGGCGGCCGGACTCACGAGATTTCCCGGTTGATCGGGCGTTCACTGCGCGCGTGCGTCGATTACAAAGCGTTGGGCGAAAACTCCATTCTGCTCGACTGCGACGTGCTGCAGGCCGACGGCGGCACCCGGACCGCCGCGATCACCGGCGCCTACGTCGCGCTGGCCGACGCGGTCGCCTGGATGCGCGAGCGCCGCATGTGCCCGGGAGACCCGCTCATCGGCTCGGTCGCGGCCGTCTCCGTCGGCGTGGTCGGCTCGGTGCCGATGCTCGACCTCTGCTACACCGAGGACGTCGCCGCCGAGACCGACATGAACGTCGTGATGACCGGCGAGGGCAGTTTCGTCGAGGTCCAGGGGCACCGCCGAGGGCGCGCCCTTCGACCGCGCCGTGCTCGACCAGCTGCTCGACCTGGCCGTGGCGGGCTGTGAGGAGCTGACCCTGATCCAGCAGGAGGCCCTGGGCGCATGAAGATCGTGCTGGCCACCCGCAACGCGGGCAAGATCGCGGAGCTGCGCCGCATCCTCAGCGGGTTCGAGATCGTCGGGCTCGAGGAGTTCCCCTCGATCGGCGAGGTCGCCGAGACCGGCGTCACGTTCGAGGAGAACGCGCTGCTGAAGGCGCACGCGGTGGCTCAGCAGTCCGGGCTGCCCGCGGTGGCCGACGACTCGGGGCTGTGCGTCGACGTGCTCAACGGCATGCCGGGGGTCTTCTCGGCCCGCTGGGCGGGGCGCCACGGCGACGACCGCGCCAACCTGGACCTGCTGCTGGCCCAGATCTCCGACGTGCCCGCCGGGAAGCTGACCGCGCACTTCGCCTGCGCCGCGGTCCTGGCGCTGCCGTCGGGGGAACACCGCGTGGTGGAGGGCACTCTGCCCGGCCGCCTCGTCACGACGCCGCGGGGGTCCAACGGCTTCGGCTACGACCCGATCTTCGTGCCCGACGGCGAGGAGCGCACGACGGCCGAGATGGCGCCCGAGGAGAAGGACGCGATCAGCCACCGCGGGCGCGCCTTCCGCGCGCTGGCGCCGATCGTGCGCGATCTGCTCAGCTCGTAACCACCGCGTAAGAACCCTGTGGCGCGGGGGGACGTACCTTCGGACTGTGCAGAGGAATGAGATGGCTCCCGCCTGGGCGGGCGCCTTGGCGGGACTGGTGTCCGGAGGCGTGGCCCTCGGGATCGCGCAGCTCGTGGCCGGATTCGTCGGGCCCGAGACGTTTCCCGTGGTGGCCGTGGGCGATGCGACCGTCGATCTGACGCCCGCCCCGGTCAAGGACTTCGCGATCAGGACGTTCGGCGAGAACGACAAGGCCGTTCTCGTGGGGGGCGTGCTGGTGGTGCTCGCCGGGGTCGCCGCTCTCATCGGGGTGCTGGCCTGGCGACGGCTCGCCTACGGCTTCGCGGGGCTGGCGGCGTTCGGGGTGATCGGCGCGCTGGCGGTGGTCACCCGGCCGGACGCCGGGCTCCTGGACGCGTCGCCGACCGTGGTGGGGGTGGCCGTCGGCGCCTGGGCACTCGCCTGGCTGGTACGCCGGGCGGGCGGGCGACGAGGTGCCGGACCCGCCCCGGACACGGCCTCCGCCTCCGCTGCCTCGGTCCCCCTCACCCTGGTCGGTGCCGAGCGGGCCACCTCAGCTGTCGGCGAGCAGGCGGGGGACGGTGCCGAGCGGCCGGCGGTGATGCGGGCCGGGGGTGAGCCGGTCGCGTTCGATCGGCGGCGGCTGCTGACCGGGGCGGTCGGCGGTGTGGTGGTCGCCGGGGCGGCCGGGGTGCTCGGGCAGCAGCTCGGCGGGCGGCAGGCGGTGGACGCGGCGCGCACCGGGGTGGCGCTGCCCAGACCCGCGACTCCCGCCAAGCCCCTCCCGGCGGGCGCCGATCTGCGCATCCGCGGCCTGTCGCCGTTCGTCACGCCGAACCGGGACTTCTACCGTGTCGACACCGCCCTCGTCGTCCCCCAGGTCGACCCGAACGACTGGAAGCTGCGCATCCACGGCCTGGTCGACCGTCCCGTCGAGCTCACCTACGCCGACCTGCTGAAGATGCCGCTCACCGAGGCCGACGTCACGCTGGCCTGCGTCTCCAACGAGGTCGGCGGCCCCTATGTCGGCAACGCCCGCTGGCTGGGCGTGCGCATGTCCGAGGTGCTGCGCCGCGCGGGGCTGCGGTCCGACGCCGACATGCTGCTGTCCACCTCCGCCGACGGCTTCACCTGCGGCACCCCGGTGGACGTGGTGATGGACGGCCGGGAGGCGCTGTTCGCGGTCGCGATGAACGGCGAGGTGCTCCCCGTCGACCACGGCTTCCCGGTGCGGCAGGTGGTGCCGGGACTGTACGGGTACGTGTCGGCCACCAAGTGGGTGGTGGACATCAAGGTGACCAGGTTCGACCGGGACGAGGCGTACTGGACCCCGCGTGGCTGGTCGGCCAAGGGCCCGATCAAGACGCAGTCGCGCATCGACGTGCCCAAGTCCGGCGACTCGCTCAAGGCGGGCGGCACCACGATCGCCGGAGTGGCGTGGGCGCAGCACACCGGCGTGGACGCGGTGGAGGTGCGCGTGGACCGCGGGCAGTGGCGGCAGGCCAAGCTGGCGGAGGTGCCCGGGCCCGACACCTGGCGGCAGTGGTCGATCGACTGGGCCGCGACTCCCGGCGAGCACACGATCGAGGTGCGGGCGACCGACGCCTCGGGGTACACCCAGACCGACCAGCTCGCGCCGCCCGCGCCCGACGGCGCGACCGGATGGCACTCCATCACCGTCAAAGTGAGCTGAGGTTTGGGACGTTTACCCAGGTACGGGGGATAGTTCGGGCGGGGAAATTCGCCGAGTTCGCCTCGTTGTCACGACGGCCCCTCTACGATCGGTCGTCGAGCATGACAGGAGGCAGGCCGTGGTCCGCGAGCGCAAGCCGAGTGTCCGATGGGCCCTTCCGGAGGGACGGTACAACCCCGAGGTGGCCGATGGGGTGCGGTGGCTGGACTACGAGCAGGCCGCCCACCCCGCCCTGGACGGCTCCGCTCCCAGAGCCGGCGCCGGGACCGGCGCGGCGGCCACCGCCGGGAGCGCCGCTGTCGAGACCACCTGCGGGCTGCCGGAGGGCGGCGACTGGTTCGACCTGCCCGGGCGGCCGCCCAGGCTCGCCGACAGCCGCCCGTACGGTGTGCCGGGAGGGCTCGCGCAGCCGGACCCGCAGGTGGAGCGGGACCTGGCGGAGGCGCTGCGGCCCGGCGCCCGCTTTCCCGACCCGCGCGGCACCTGGGTGCGACTGGTGAACGGCGGCGGCCCCGCCGACGACCCCTTCCGGGCCACCAACGCCGCCGACTGCGCGCTGGCGGTGCTGTCCACCTGGCACGGCGAGCCCGCCACGGCCGCGCCGAGGCTGCCCGAGTACGACCCGATCGGCCGCCCGGTGCTGACCGGCGAGCGGGGCAGCGTGGCCAGGATCGAGCGGTGGGTGGGGCACCGCCTGCAGTACGCGGGCCAGGGCCGGCACGCCTACCCGATGATCGCGCGGCGGCTGCTCGACGCCGGGCACGGGGCGGCCGCCGTCATCGTGGTGCGCTGGCCGGGAGGAGGTTCGCACGCCTGGAACGCGGTCAACTTCGACGGCGAGGTGATCTGGATCGACGCCCAGCGCGGGCACATGTCGGTCGAGCCGCCGTACCGGACCGTGACCGGGGTGTTCTGCTCGATCCTCGACCGCCAGGGGCGGCCGCGATGAACATGGAGCAGGCCAGGGCGCTGGCCGAGGAGTACTACAACGGGGTGCGGCCGCCGGAGGAGGCGGTGCCGGTGGGTGTGTACGCGTTCGACGGCGGTTACGTGGCGTGGGTGCGGGACCTGGAACCCGACGATCCGGCCCGGCTGCCGGAGACGGCCGGCGCCGGGTGCGTCGTGATCGACCGGGCGACGGGCGAGGTGGTGGCCCGGCCGCTGCTCGACCCGGAGACCGTGGCCGAGCTCTGGCCGGGCCGCACACCTCGCTGACAATCCGGCTGGCATGCCCCCGGCGTCGTCAAGAGGGGCCGGGCGCCGCCCCCGTAATGACGCCCGACCCGCACATACCCTCTATCCGGGTTTATCGGTTTTATTCGACTACGGGTCTTTTGCCCGACTCAATCCGTGGCCAGAGAGCCCACGATCGAGGCCCGCGCGGCGCGGCGGGCCGGGAGCACCGCCGCCAGCACGCCCGCCAGCCCCGACAGCGCCACGAACAGCGCGATCTGCGGCACCGGCGCCGAGAACAGGGCCCCGTCCAGCATCGCCCGTAGCGCGGCCCACCCGAAGACGACGCCCAGCCCGACGCCCACCAGCGCCCCGATCAGGCCGAGGATCAGCGCCTCGACGGACAGCATCCGGCGGAGCTGCGGCCGGGTCAGGCCCAGGGCCCGCAGCAGGGCCGACTCCCTGGTCCGCTCGTGCACCGACAGGGACAGCGTGTTCGCGATGCCCAGGAGCGAGATGAGGATCGCCAGCCCCAGCAGCCCGGTGATGATCATGAGCATCATGTCGAGGGTCTCGTCGAACTGCCCGCGTATCTCCGTCGAGCTGCTCACCTGCACGGTCGGGTAGGGCGCGGCGGCGGCGTCCACCACCGCGCGGGCCCGGTCCGCCGCCACCCCGTCCTTGGCGTTCACCATGACGCGGGAGTCGGGCACGGCGCCGAAGTAGGCGTCGAACGGCCGCTCCGCGATCGTGACGGGAGTCAGCGACGACTGGGAGCCGTTGAGCAGCGCGACCACCTTCAGCGAGACCGTGCCCGCGCGTTTCGTGGCGAGCGTCACCGTGTCGCCGACCCGCGCGCCGAGCGCCTCGGCCGTGAGGTCGTCCAGAGCCACCTGGCCCGCGCCGAAGCCCTTCATGGACCCGGCGGACACGTACGGCTCGATGGGCCCGCTGAACGTGCCCACGTCGAGGCGCTTGCCCGCGACCGCGGCCTTGACCTCGCGGATCTGCGCCACCGAGGTCAGCTCCGGCCTGCCGCGCAGCTCCTCGGCCACGGACCTGGGGATGATGGAGTCGCGCTCCTGGCCGGCCAGCAGGTAGTCGATCGGGAACTGCTCGTCCAGCTGGGCCGTCAGCGTCAGCCTGGTGGACGCGGTGACGACCGAGATCAGCGTCATCAGCGTCACCCCGATCGTCAGCGCGACCGTGGTGGTCGCGGCCCGCTTCGGGTTGCGTCCGGAGTTGTCCACCGCCAGGCGGCCCGGCACCCCGAACAGCCTGCGCGGGATCCAGCCCACCAGCGCGCTCAGCGGCCTGATGAGCACCGGGCCCAGGATCAGCACCGCCAGGAAGGTCAGCGCGCCCCCGCCCATGACGACGAAGAGCGAGACCTCCTGGCCGGGCGTGAGGACGAAGGCGCCCACGCCGGTCGTGGCCAGGCCCGCGACCAGGAAGAGGGCGGCGAACCCGGCGCGTACCAGGCCGGCGCGGAACGTCTGCTCCTCGGCCTGGCTGCGCAGGGCCGCGATCGGCGGCACGCGGGTGGCCGACCTGGCCGGCAGCAGGGCCGCGCACACCGTGACCGCCAGGCCGACGGCCAGGCCGATCGCGATCGTGCCCGGGGTGAGCGTGACCGCCGCGTCCGTGTGCAGCGGGGCGTCCAACGCGCCGAGGATCGTCAGGGTGAGCGTGGCCAGGCCGTACCCGACGAGCAGGCCGAGCCCGGAGGTCACCAGGCCCACGGCGGCCGACTCCAGCATGATCGAGCCGAACACCTGCCCTCGGGTGGCCCCGATGCACCGCAGCAGCGCCATCTCCCGCGTGCGCTGGGCGACGAGGATGTTGAAGGTGTTGTAGATGACCAGCGCGGCCACCATCATCGCCACGATGCCGAACATCAGCAGGCCCATCGTGAACGAGCGGGTCTCCACCCCGGCCGCGCCGGCCAGGTCGTCGGCCAGCTCGTCCCCGGTCTTGACGGTGTACCCGCCGCCGGCGGCCGCCGCGACGGCCTGCTTCAGCCCGGGGGCCGAGCCCGCGACGTCGATCTCGGCGTACCCCTTCCCGCCGGTCATCCGCCACGCGGTGGCCGGGGTGAAGCCGACCGCGCCGGTGTAGGCCAGCATCTGGTCCACGCCGGTGTCGATCAGGCCGACGAGCCGGAAGCGGTGCTCGGCCCGCTCGCCGTCCAGCACGGTGATCGTGTCGCCGAGCCGGAAGCCCTGGGCCTCGGCGGTGTTCTCGTCCAGCACGGCCGCCTCGTCGTCGGTGCCCGGGCCGGTGCCGGAGACGACGTCGGTACGGTCCAGCGGGCCCGTGACGATCGACAGCGCCGTGGTGGGGGCGTTGCCGGCGGTCTTGCCGTTCCTGCCGAGCACGGGCGTGCTGCCGCGGACCAGGCCCTGCGCCTCGGTCACGCCCGGCAGCGCCCGGATGCGCTCCAGCACCTCCTCGGGCAGCACGTCGTCGGAGTCCTTGGGCAGCACGGCCACGTCGACCTTGCCCGCGTCGGCGGTCACCCGCTGGGCGAAGCCGGCCTCGATGGTGTCGTTCAGCACGAACGTGCCCGCGATGAAGCCCACGCCCAGCATGATCGCCAGTGACGTGAGCATCAGCCTCAGCCGGTGCGCGCGCAGCCCGGCCAGCGCGGTCTTCAGCACCTCAGGCCTCCAGCCGGACGAGCGTGTCCAGCACGGACTGCGGCGTCGGCGTGGTGAGCTCGGTGACCAGCTCGCCGTCCCGCAGGAACACCACGCGGTCGGCGTACGAGGCCGCCACCGGGTCGTGCGTGACCATGACGATGGTCTGGCCCAGCTCGCGTACGGAGGTGCGCAGGAACGACAGGACCTCGGCGCCGCTGCGCGAGTCCAGATTGCCCGTGGGCTCGTCGGCGAAGATCACCTGGGGCTTGCTGATGAGCGCCCTGGCCACGGCCACGCGCTGCTGCTGGCCGCCGGACAGCTCCGACGGCCGGTGCGCGAGCCGGTCCCGCAGCCCGACCGTGTCGATGACCCGGTCGAACAGCGGCTGGTCGGCCTGGCGGGCGGAGATGTCCAGCGGCAGGCGGATGTTCTGCTCGGCGGTCAGCGTGGGCAGCAGGTTGAACGCCTGGAAGACGAACCCGATCCGCTCCCGGCGCAGCATCGTGAGCTGCCGGTCGTTCAGCCCGGTCAGCTCCACGTCGCCGATGTGCACGGTGCCCGACGTGGCGGCGTCGAGGCCGGCCAGGCAGTGCATCAGGGTGGACTTGCCGGAGCCCGACGGGCCCATGATGGCGGTGAACGCCCCGGTGGCGAAGGACACGGTCACGCCACGCAGGGCGTGGACCTGGGCGTCGCCCTGGCCGTACACCTTGGTCAGATCGGTGGCCACCGCCGCGGGCGGGGCTTGGCGCCGGGTCTCGGTGAGCGTCACGTTCACTCCTACGTCGTGTTTCTTTCAACGCGACCAACGCTAGGAGTGGAAATCTGCTGATCCATGGGCCTTGAGGAGGGACTTCATGTGCGCCGGCAGATGACCCCGGTCAGACTTTCGGCCGATGGGAGGGCACGATCAGCCCGGCCTCGTACGCGTACACCACCACCTGCGCCCGGTCCCGCAGCCCCAGTTTGGCCAGCACCCGGCCCAGATGCGTCTTCACCGTCGCCTCCGCCACCTCCAGGCGGCCCGCGATCTCCATGTTGGACAGGCCGCGCGCCACCATGAGCAGCACCTCCCGCTCGCGCGGCGTCAGCTCGCCCGCGGCCGCCGCCAGGGGCCCGTCGGTGGGCAGCTGCGCGGCGAACCGGTCCAGCATCCGCCGCAGCGTGCTGGGCGACACCACGGACTCGCCCGCGTGCACGACCCTGATCGCGGTGACCAGGTCGGCCGGCGGCACGTCCTTGAGCAGGAACCCGGCCGCGCCCGCCTTGACCGCCGAGAAGGCGTACTCGTCCAGGTCGAACGTGGTCAGGATGAGCACCTTAGGCCCCTCGATGCGCCTGGTGGCCTCCACGCCGTCCATCGTGGGCATGCGCACGTCCATCAGCACGACGTCCACCTGGGTGGTCTTCAGGATCTCCAGGGCCGCGGCGCCGTCGCCGGCCTCCGCCACCACCTCGATGTCCGGCTGGGCCGCCAGCACCATCCTGAAGCCGGTCCGCAACAACTCCTGGTCGTCGACCAGCATCACGCGAATCACGCCGCCTCCTTGGTGATGGGCAATCTGGCCAGCACCTCGAAGCCGCCGCCCCCCAGGGGGCCCGCCGACACGGCGCCGCCGTACATGCCGGCCCGCTCGCGCATGCCGATCAGGCCGTGGCCGTCGGGGCTCCTGGGGGCGGCGGCGCCCCGGCCGTCGTCGGTCACGCGGACGACCAGGTCGGGGCCGCTGTAGTCGATCTCGACGGTGGCCCGGACATCGGGGCCGCCGTGCTTGAGCGCGTTCGTCAGAGCCTCCTGGACGATGCGGTAGACCGCGAGCTGCTGGCCCTCGGGCAGGTCGGCGGGCACGCCGTCGATCCGCAGCCGGGCGGGCACGGTCGAGCCGCGTACGAGCTCCTCCAGCTGGCCCAGCCCCGGTTGCGGGGTGTAGTCGGTGCCCGCGGCCTCGTTCTCGCGCAGGACGCCCACCAGCCGGCGCATCTCGGCGAGCGCGGCGCGGCCGGTCTTCGAGATGTTCCTGACGGCCAGCCGGGCCTGCTCGATGTCGCTGTCCATGGCGTAGCCGGCGCCGTCGGCCTGCACCACCATCACGCTGACGTTGTGGGCCACCACGTCGTGCAGCTCCCGGGCGATCCTGGCCCGCTCGGCCGCGGCCGCCATCCTGGCCTGCTGGTCGCGCTCGCGCTCGGCCCGCTCGGCGCGCTCCTCCAGGCCCTCCAGGTAGCGCCTGCGCGTGCTGGCGTACAGGCCGGTCAGCCAGACCGTCACCACGAAGATCGAGCCGCTGAAGAACACGCCGAACGTCGGGTCGTACCAGTTGACCAGCGCCATGGACATGCCCAGCTCCGCCACCAGCCCCGCCGCCAGCGCCCAGCGGAACGAGCACCGGTAGGCCACCGCCCAGAGCGCGACCAGCACCGCGAGGTTGGCGGGCAGCGGATGGACCCCCGCCAGCCACTGCCCGAAGCTGATCAGCGCGACGGCGGCGAACGAGGCGATCGGCCGGTCACGCCACACCAGCGGCGCCAGCAGCGCCGCCGACAGGGCCAGGTAGAGGCCCACGCCGAGGTAGACGCCGTCGTCCGGCGGGGTACTCGCGCCGTACGGCACCGCCAGGATGGCGCAGAGCGCCGCCAGGGGAGTCACCCGCAGGGCGCCCGCCAGCTTCTCATGGCGCCTGGACCACGCCCGTACACTGCCGAACACATCATCACGATATGTAGGGCCGCCGGGACATTGGTCCGTCTGGAGGCTGAAGTACGACTACGACCCAGGTCTTACATGGCCTGGTGCTTACGCGGGGCTTACGCTGGCTTTGGCATTCTCGTTACCGGGAGCGCCCCCTGCGGGGCGAGTAAAGGGAGATCGTGATGGCGGATCATGATCGCGACGCCGGGTCGCGCGGCGAAGAGGAAGCGCCGCGCGACCCGAGTCCCACCGAGCCGACCCAGGAGCTGCGCTCGCCGGGCGAGGAGCCGGGTCAGCTGAAGTACGGGGAGCAGGCGGACCGCGCATACGCGTACATCCCGCCCACCGTGCCCGATCCGGCCGGCTGGGAGCGCGAATCCTTCAGTGACTTCGCCCGCCGCAAGCGGCGCCAGATCATCGGCGCCGGCCTGATCGGCCTCGTCGTCGGCGGCCTGCTCGGCGGGCTCGGGGTGGCCGCCTTCAGCGACGATCACGACGACCACGGCCGGTACGGCGTCTGGATGCGGCCCGACCATCCCGCGCACCGCGACTTCATGATGCCGGAGAGGCTGGAATCGGGCTGCTACGAGAGCGAAGAGGATCTCTATTGCGTCGTGCCGCCGCCCGACAGGGTGTTGCCGGCTCCGGCGCCTGATGCCCCTGACGCTCCGGATGGCGAGAACGTGGCCCCGAGGCCCGTCAGGACCGGCTAGGGATCGCCGTATCGGGGATCCGCGAATTGGCGGAGTTGTCGGCGGGAATTCGTGCCGAATGCGGATCCCGCGCCCGGTGACATTTGCCGGGCGAAAACAGCGGCCGAGCCGTGGACAGGTGTGCGGGCGGGGGGACTCGAACCCCCACAGTGTTGCCACCAACAGGACCTAAACCTGCCGCGTATGCCATTTCGCCACGCCCGCGCAATCCCCGCCGCAGCGGGCTTGTGACAGTTTAGCGCTCCGAATGGGAGCAGGGGGCACCCGTGATGATGAGGTGGCTCCCGTCCGGAAGGCGATTCGGGCCCTCCGGCAAGGGGAGGGCCCGCGGCCGCCGGGTCAGGACAGGCCGAGCTTCTTCTTGAGCGAGGCCACGTGGCCCGTCGCCTTCACGTTGTAGAGCGCCTGCTCCACTTTCCCGTCGCCGTCGATGACGAAGGTCGAGCGGATGACGCCCACGACCTCCTTGCCGTACAGCTTCTTCGTGCCGTAGGCGCCGTAGGCCTGGTGGACGGCCAGGTCGGGGTCGGACAGCAGCGGGAAGGTCAGCGCGTCGCGCTCGGCGAACTTGGCCAGCTTCTCCGGCTTGTCCTTCGACACGCCGAGGACGACGAATCCCTCGGCGGTGAGCCGGCTCAGGTTGTCGCGGAAATCGCACGCCTGCTTGGTGCACCCGGGAGTCATCGCGGCGGGGTAGAAATAAAGGATCACCCGCTTGCCTCGGTGCGCATCGAGGGAGACGGTGCCGCCGTCGGCGGTGGGTAGCGTGAACTCGGGCGCGGCGTCGCCGGGCGCGAGCTTGGTTTCGGTCAATGGGCCCTCCTGAGTTCTTCCCGCCAACCTACCGGCCTGGCCGCCGTGCCGTACGGCGTGCCGACCTGACAGACTGATCACGACCAGAACGGACGGGGCCCGCCGCGGGGCACGCGTACGGTCGAAAGGAGAGCCATGGCTGACACCGATCCCGACGAGCTGGAGCGGCGGATCGCGCGGACGCGCGCGGAGCTGGCGCAGACGGTCGACGCCATTGCCGATCGGGTGAGCCCCAAGCGGGTCGCCGAGCGTACGGTGGCCGACGTCAAGAGCCGGGCCGGGCACTTCGTGGCATCCGTGGGGGATGCCCTCGGAGTGACGCCGAGGCCGGTCGAATACGCTGACGATCCCGATCGGGTGTGGGAGGAAGAGCGGCCGGATCTGGGGCCGGTGCTGATCGGGGTCGGGGCGGTGCTGGTCGTGGGGGCGGCCATCGTGCTGTGGCGGCGCCGGCGACGCCGCCTCTGAGCCGGCCGCCTCACAGGAACGTGCGGCCCTCGCCCCGGTAGGTCGGCACCGACTCCACCAGGGTGTCGCCGTCGACGAGGTGCAGCGCGTCGAAGCGCTCGCACATCTCGCCCGCCTTGGCGTGCCTGAACCACACCCGGTCGCCGATCCGCAGATCCCCGGCGGCCTGGCCGAGCAGCGGGGTCTGCACCTCGCCCGCGCCCTCGTCGCGCGCGTAGCGCAGGCCGGCGGGCAGGTACGGCTGGGGCAGGCGGCTCGGCCCGGGGGCGCCCGAGGCCAGATAGCCACCGCCGAGCACGGTCACCGTGTCCGGGGCCGGGCGGCGCACCACCGGGAGCGCGAAGAGGGCCGCCGGCCGGCCGGTGAAGCCGCGGTAGAAGTCGAACAGCCTGGGGTGGAAGAAGCCGGAGCCCGCCGCCACCTCCGTGACGGCCTTCTCGCGCGTGGTGCGCTCGACCGAGCCGGTGCCGCCGCCGTTGACGAACTCGAGGTCGGCGATCTGCCGCACCGCGTTCACGATGCGGCCGCGCCGGAGGATGAGATCCCTGGCCGAGCGGGCCTGCATGGCCCTGATGAGGCGGGCGTAGGCGGGGCCCGCGGGCGGGTCGTCGCCGACCCCGGCGATCTGCGACTCGTACGCCATCAGCCCCGCCAGCCGGAACCCCGGCCGCTTGGCGACGACGCCGGCCAGGTCGGCGGCCTGGCCGGGCTCGCGGATGGGGGAGCGGAGCGCGCCCGCCCGGAATCGCCCGCCGAGGGCGACATATCCGGCGTCGATGTCGATGCAGATCCGGATCTCGGCGCGCGGGTGGACCGCGGCCACGGCGGTCTCGATGAAGTCGAGATGGGCGGGGGAGTCGACGATCACGGTGATCTCCCGGGCCGCGCCCGGGTCCCCGGCCAGGGCGGCGAGCGCTTGCCGGTCGGCCGTGGGGTAGGCGACCAGGATGTCGGTGAAGCCGTGCGCGGCCAGCCAGAGGGCCTCGGGCAGGGTGAAGGCCATGACGCCGCGGAAGCCGTCCATGGCCAGGATGCGTTCGAGGAGGGGGCGGCTGCGTACGGACTTGCTGGCGACCCGGATCGGCTTGCCCGCCGCCCGTCGTACGAGGTCGGCCGCGTTGGCCCGCATGGCTGCCAGGTCGAGGATGGCGAACGGCGGTTCGAGGGCCGCTGTGGCGCGGTCGTAGCGCTGGCGGTCATCCATACCGGCAGCGTAACCGCATATGGGGCAAATGAATATGAGACTTGTTCGCGTTAACCGTGGTCCCCGTAATGATCGGGCAAATCGGCGGCGAGGGCGCGGTTCAGGCCATGCGGGACCCATGTACGTCTGTCGTTGTGATGACCACGCTTCAGCAGATACTGCCCGGCGCCGTCGCCGCCCCCAGGCACGCCGGGCTGCGCAGGGCGAGCAGGGCGCTCAGGCCGGCGCGTACCCTCCCGGGAGCTCTGGTCGCGCTCACGCTGGCCGCCGGGCTGGGGGCGACCGCGGCCGAGGTGGTGTCGGGGCTGCTCGGCGCGCCGCTCGGCTGGGTGCCCGTGAACGAGCTGGTCGACCTCGCGAGCCGGAGCACCTGGCCGGAAATCGCCACCGGGGCCCTGGTCGTGGCGGGGGCGGGCGCGGTGATGGTGCTGCTGGCGATCGTCCCGGGCCGCTCCAGGATGGTGCCGGTCGAGACGTCCGACCCGCTGATCGTCATCGGCATCACCCGCGCGGGCCTGCGCCGCACGTTGTGCGCGGCGGCGCAGCAGGTGGCGGGCGTGGACAAGGCCCGCGTACGGCTGCGCAGGCGCACCATCGAGGTCACCGTGATGACGGGCGCGGAGAGCTCCGGCCAGATGCTCAGGCAGGTCGGGACCGCCGTGGGCGACCGCCTGGCGGGCGTGGGCACGCTGGGCACGGGCGAGGTCGTGGTCCGCCTGCGCAGGAGGGCCGCGTGATGCGCCAGTACGCCGGCAACCGCGTGGGCCTGGCCGTCGTGGGCACGACGCTGCTGGGCCTCGGGACGTACGCGTGGCTGCGCGGCGAGGACCGCTTCCTCGACCTGCCGCCGAACGCCAGGGTCCTGCCCGCCCAGACCCACAGGGCGCTGGCGGAGGAGCCCTGGCCCCTGTGGCTGCTCGCGCTGGGCCTGCTGCTGCTGGCCCTGGTCTCGCTGCGCTGGCTGCTGCTCTGCCTGGGCTGGGGGCGCCGGGGCACGCACAACGGCACGGGCACGGCGATGCTGTTCGTCGGCCTCAAGGGCGTGGACGGGCTGAGCAGGACAGGCGTGCGGGTCGCGGAGGACGGCCTGCGCATCGGCCTGACCTGCCCGGCGGCGGCGGACGTGGGGGCGGTGGTGGGCAAGCTGGATCAGGACATCGTGGGCCGGATCCGGCGCGAGATCAGCGACGACGAATGCCCGGCCGTCGTCCGGCTGCACGTGCGGCGCCCGGTCAGCACTCGATCACGTTGACGGCCAGGCCGCCGCGCGAGGTCTCCTTGTACTTGTCGAGCATGTCGCGGCCGGTGTCCCGCATGGTCTTGATCGCCTTGTCGAGGGCCACGTAGTGGCGGCCGTCGCCGCGCAGCGCGATGCGGGCCGCCGTGATGGCCTTGTTGGAGGCGACCGCGTTGCGCTCGATGCACGGGATCTGGACCAGGCCGCCGATCGGGTCGCAGGTCAGGCCCAGGTTGTGCTCGATGCCGATCTCGGCCGCGTTCTCCACCTGCTCGGGCGTGCCCCCGAGGACCTCCGTGAGCCCGGCCGAGGCCATCGAGCAGGCCGAGCCGACCTCGCCCTGGCAGCCCACCTCGGCGCCCGAGATCGAGGCGTTCTCCTTGAACAGCACGCCGATCGCGCCGGCCGTCAGGAGGAAGCGGACCACGCCCTCGTCGTCGGCGTGCGGGACGAAGCGGGTGTAGTAGGTCAGGACGGCCGGGATGATGCCGGCGGCGCCGTTGGTGGGGGCGGTGACGATGCGGCCGCCGGCGGCGTTCTCCTCGTTGACCGCCAGCGCGAACAGCGTGATCCAGTCCATCGCCTGCAAGGGGTCCTTCTCGGCCGACTCCGACTGCAGGCGGCGGTGGAGCTGGTTGGCGCGGCGCTTGACCTTGAGCCCGCCGGGCAGGACGCCCTCCTTGGAGATGCCGCGGCGTACGCAGTCGGACATGACCTGCCAGAGGTTCAGCAGGCCCTGCCTGATCTCCTCCTCGGTACGCCCGAACGCCCGCTCGTTCTCCAGCATGACGGCGGAGATCGACAGGCCCGTGTTCGAGCAGTGCTTGAGCAGCTCCTCGCCGGTGGTGAAGGGGTAGGGCAGCACGGTGTCGTCCGGCTTGATGCGGTCGGCGCCGGTGGCCTTCTCGTCCACGACGAAGCCGCCGCCGACCGAGAAGTACACCTTCTCCCTGAGCCGCTCGCCGGAGGCGGAGTAGGCGGTGAAACGCATGCCGTTCGGGTGCTCGGGCAGCGAGATCTTGCGTTCGAAGACGAGGTGCTCGCCCACGACGAACGGGATCTCGTGCGTGCCGAACAGCTTGACCGTGCCGGACTCGCGCATCTCGGCGATGCGGGCGTCCACGGTGTCGACGTCGACCAGCTCCGGCTTCTCGCCGGACAGGCCGAGCAGGACCGCCTTGTCGCTGCCGTGGCCCTTGCCGGTCAGGCCGAGCGAGCCGTACAGGATGGCCTCCACGCGCGCCACCTGGTCGAGCAGGCCGTCCTGGTGGAGCCCGCGGGCGAACTTGTGGGCCGCCGCCATCGGGCCGCCCGTGTGGGAGCTCGACGGGCCGATGCCTATCTTGAAGAGGTCGAAGACGCTGATCGCCATTGATGTGCGCCCTTCCTGAAGGGCCGGGGCCCGGAACTAGCGGGCCCCGGCGAATGGGTCAGGACTCGGTGCCCGAGGTCAGCGCCGTGTACTCCTGGGCGGAGAGCAGGTCCTCGGGGTCGCCTTCCATGCGCACCCGGAACATCCAGCCCTCGCCGTACGGGTCGCTGTTGGCCAGGCTCGGGTCGTCCACGATGGACTGGTTGACCTCGACGATCTCGCCCCCGACCGGGCTGTAGATCTCGTTCACCGACTTGGTGGACTCCACCTCGCCGACGGAGTCGCCCTGCTCGACGCTCGCACCGACCTCGGGGAGCTGCACGAAGACGACGTCACCAAGGGATTCGGCGGCGAAGGCCGTGATGCCGACGGTCACGGTGAGGCCGTCGTCGAGGCCGGCCACCCACTCGTGCTCCTTGGTGTAGCTCAGGTCGTCAGGGATGTTGCTCACTTGTTCCTCCTGTAAAAGGGCAGCTCAACCAGGTCCATAGGTTCATGGCTGCCCCGGATGTCCACGGCCAGGCCTGATCCGGCGCCGGTGTCCACATAAGCCATCGCGATGGGCTTTCCCAGAGTCTGGGAAGGCGCACCACTGGTGACCTCGCCGACGACGACGCCGTTCTCGGTTACCGGGTAGCCATGGCGCGGCACCCGGCGGCCCCGCGCGACGAGGCCGACGAGCCGGCGTCGGGGCGCGTCGTCCTTGACCGCCTCGAGCGCCGACCTGCCGACGAAGTCGCCCGGCTTGTCGAATTTCACCACCCTGCCCAGCCCCGCGTCGAACGGAGTGAGCTGCTCGCCCAGTTCGTTCCCGTACAGCGGCATGCCGGCCTCGAGCCTGAGCGTGTCGCGGCTGGACAGGCCCGCCGGCCGCAGCCCGTGCGGCTCGCCGGCCGCCATGAGGGCGTGCCACAGCGGGACCGCGTCCTGGTTGGCCACGAACAGCTCGAATCCGTCCTCGCCGGTGTAGCCGGTACGGGCGATGAGCGCCTGCCGGCCGTCCACCAGGCCCGGCAGGCCCGCGTAGTACTTGAGCCCGCCGAGGTCGGCGTCGGTGAGCGTGGCGAGGATCTCCTGGGAGCGGGGTCCCTGGACGGCGATCAGCGCGTACTGGTCCGAGCGATCCTCGACCACCACGTCGTACGTCTTTGTACGATTTTTCAGCTCATTACCGACTTTTTCATAGTTCGAGGCGTTGGCCACGACCATGAACTCCTCGTCCCCGAGCCGGTAGACGATGAGGTCGTCGAGCACCCCGCCGCGCTCGTTCACGATCATGGTGTACCTGGCCCGGCCGGGAGCCAGCGCCGACAGGTGGCCGACCAGCGCGTAGTCCAGCGCCTGCCCCGCCTGCGGCCCGGTCAGGAAGATCTCGCCCATGTGCGAGAGGTCGAACAGCCCGGCCGCCTCGCGAACGGCCTTGTGCTCCGCGGACTCGCTGCCGTACCGGAGCGGCATGAGCCACCCGGCGAAGTCGGTGAGCGTGGCGCCGAGGCTCTCGTGAACGTCTCGTAGCGGTGTCGGTCGGGACATTTGTCGCACCTCAGGACAGGATTGGATGCCAGCATCCTCCCCCTCTGTCATCGATGCCTGAGAGCTTCGCCCGAGCTTTGCCGGACTTTCACCTTCGGCGAGGCCCGCGGGCCTGCTTTCCAGAGGTCACCTTGCCCGTGCGGTCCTTTGCCTTGAGAGGTTTGCGGGGAGGGCTTGCTCCTTCAGGGACCCTGACCGGCTGTCAGGGTGCTCTCCCGCACGGTTTCACCGGTGATGTCCGCCAGCCTAGTGGGGTTACGGGGCTGTTGTCGCGTTCTGGGTGGGGTCGTTCAGCAGGCCGCCACGAGAGCCTCGAAGAGCGCGTGGTCCTCGGCGGCCTCCGGGTGCCACTGCACGGCCACCGTGAACCGTCCCGCGAACCGTCCCGAGTCCAGCTCCACGGCCTCGATCGTGCCGTCCGCGGCGGTGGCGGTGACCGTGAGGCCGGGGGCGAGGCGGTCGACGGCCTGGTGGTGGTAGTGCGGGACCGTCACGGGGCCCTCGCCCAGCGCCTTGGCCAGGCGGGTGCCGGGGGCCGGGGTCACCGGCAGGTGCCCGAACCGGCCGGGGCCCGGGCAGTGGTCGGTGTGGCCGACCGCGTCGGGCAGGTGCTGGAGGAGGGTGCCGCCGAGGGCGACGTTGAGGACCTGGAGGCCGCGGCAGACGCCGAGGTAGGGCAGGCCGGCGTCGAGCGCCGTCGCGAGCAGCGAGAACTCGGCCTCGTCACGAAATTTCCGGACGTAGCCGGTGCGCTCTTGCGCGTCCTGGCCGTACCTGGCCGGGTCGATGTCGCCGCCACCGGCCAGGATGAGCCCGTCCAGGCCGGGTACGACCCCGGCGGGATCGCCGGCCGGAGGCAGCAGGACGGGCTGCCCGCCGGCGCGGACGACCTGCTCCACGTACATGTACGGCAGCAGCGCGGCGGTCGTGTCCTGCCACACCGTGAACGAGGCGGGCTCGACGTAGCACGTGATGCCGATGATGGGACGCCGCACGGCGACGGGACCTCCTAGAGCGGTGTGACGTAGGCGCCGGAGATGCCCCCGTCCACCAGGAACTCGCTGCCCGTGATGAACGAGGCGTCGTCGCTGGCCAGGAACGCCACCGCCGCCGCGATCTCCGACGCCTCGGCGAAGCGGCCCACCGGGATGTGCACCAGCCGCCGCTGCGCCCGCTCCGGGTCCTTCGCGAACAGCTCCTGCAGCAGCGGCGTGTTCACCGGCCCCGGGCACAGGGCGTTCACCCGGATGCCCTCCCTGGCGAACTGCACGCCCAGCTCCCGCGACATCGCCAGCACCCCGCCCTTGGAGGCGGTGTAGGAGATCTGCGAGGTCGCCGAGCCCATGACGGCCACGAACGACGCGGTGTTGATGATCGAGCCCTTGCCCTGGCGGCGCATGTACGGGATGGCGTGCTTGCAGCACAGGTAGACGCTGGTCAGGTTCACCTCCTGGACGCGGCGCCAGGCCTCGATGCCGGTCTCCAGGATGGAGTCGTCCTCGGGGGGCGAGATGCCGGCGTTGTTGAAGGCGATGTCCACGCTGCCGTAGGTCTCGTACGCCGTGGCGAACATCCGTACGACGTCGTCCTCGCTGGTCACGTCGGCCTTGACGAACAGGCCGACGACTTCGCTCGCCGCCTTGCCGCCCGCCTCCTCGTCGATGTCCACGCAGACCACCTTGGCGCCCTCGTCGGCGAACCTGCGGGCCGTGGCCAGCCCGATCCCGCTGCCCGCGCCGGTCACGACCGCCACCCGATCCTGCAACCGCTGCATGTCACTCCCTGTCCATCGGTCGTTCACTCCGCTAATTGTTCACTCCGATGAAATGAAGACGTTCTTTGTCTCGGTGAACGCCGCCAGGGCGTCCGGGCCGAGTTCCCGGCCGAGGCCGGACTGCTTGAAGCCGCCGAACGGGGTCCAGTAGCGGACGGAGGAGTGCGAGTTCACCGACAGGGCCCCCGACTCGACGGCCCTGGCCACGCGCAGCGCCCGGCCGACGTCACGGGTCCAGATGGAGCCGCTCAGGCCGTAGGGCGTGTCGTTGGCGATGCGTACGGCCTCCGCCTCGTCCTCGAACCGCGCCACCGACACGACCGGCCCGAAGATCTCCTCGGTGAACGCCCGGTCGGTGACGTCGGGGGTCAGCACGGTCGGTGGGAACCAGTAGCCCCTGCCCTGGGGGCAGGACCCCTGGAGGTAGGGGGCGCCCTCGACGAAGCCGCGCACGCGGTCGAGGTGTTCGGCGCTGATCAGGGGCCCCATCTCGGTGGACTCGTCGAGGGGGTCGCCGACCTTGACGCCCTGTACGGCGGGTGCGAGCAGGGCCATGAACTCGTCGTACACGGAGGACTGGACGAGCAGGCGGGACCTGGCGCAGCAGTCCTGTCCCGCGTTGTCGAAGACGGCGTAGGGCGCGGTGCCGGCCGCCTTCTCCAGGTCGGCGTCGGCGAAGACGATGTTCGCCGACTTGCCGCCCAGCTCCAGCGTGATCCGCTTGACCTGGCGCGCCGCCTTGGCGGCGATCTCCTTGCCCACCTCGGTCGAGCCGGTGAACACGATCTTGGCCACGTCGCGATGCTCGACCAGGCGGGCCCCCGCGACCTCCCCTGCCCCAGGCAGGACCTGGAGCACCCCCTCGGGGAGGCCCGCCGCCAGGGCCAGCTCGGCCAGCCTCAGCGCGGTCAGCGGCGTCCACTCGGCCGGCTTGACGATCACCGTGTTGCCGGCCGCCAGCGCGGGGGCGACGCCCCACGACATGATCAGCATGGGGAAGTTCCACGGCACGATGACCCCGACGACGCCCAGCGGCTCCTGGAACGTGATGTCCACGCCCCCGGGCACCGGGATCTGCTTGCCGTGGTTGCGCTCCGGGGCACCGGCGTAGAAGTGCAGGACGTCGCGTACGGCACCGGCCTCCCAGCGGGCGTTGCCGATCGGGTGCCCGGCGTTGACCAGCTCCAGCCGCGCCAGCTCCTCCCCGTGCTCGCCCACCAGGTCGGCGAAGCGCCTCAGCAGCCGCGCCCGGTCGCCCGGCGACACCTCGCGCCAGGCGGGGTAGGCCTTCCTGGCACGCTCCACCGCCCGGTCGACCTCCGCCGCGTCGGCGAGCTCGACGTCCGCGACGACGTCCTCGGTCGCCGGATTGATGATTTTCATGCCTCACATCCGCTCGAAGCCACGGAACAGCTCCCAATCCGTCACAGCCGCGGCGAACGCGGCCAGCTCCACCCGCGCGTTGTTCGCGTAGTGCTCGACCACGTCCTCGCCGAACCTCTCGCGGGCCAGCTTCGACCCCTCGAACAGCGCGAGGGCGTCGCGCAGCGTGTGCGGCACGGTCTCGGCGCCGCTGGCGTAGGCGTTGCCCTCGAAGGCGTCCTCCAGCGGCAGCTCGGCGTCGATCCCGTACAGGCCGGCCGCGATCAGCGCGGCCACCGCCAGGTACGGGTTCACGTCGCCGCCCGGCACCCGGTTCTCCACGCGCAGCGACTGCCCGTGGCCGACGAGCCGGAGCGAGCAGGTGCGGTTGTCGACGCCCCACTTGACGGCCGTGGGGGCGAAGCTGCCGGGGACGTAGCGCTTGTAGGAGTTGATGTTGGGGGCGTACAGGAGGGTCAGCTCCCGCATGCAGGCGAGCTGGCCCGCGATGAAGCGGGCGCCGAGCGGCGAGAGCCCGTGGGGCCCCTCGCCCGCCATCACCGGGTCCCCCTCCTGGGAGCGGAGGGAGATGTGGATGTGGCAGGAGTTGCCCTCGCGCTGGTTCGGCTTGGCCATGAAGGTGATCGACCGGCCCTCCTGGGCGGCGATCTCCTTGGCGCCGGTCTTGTAGATGACGTGGTTGTCGCAGGTCCTGAGCGCCTCGTCGTAGCGGAAGGCGATCTCGTGCTGGCCGAGGTTGCACTCGCCCTTGGCGGACTCGACGTAGAGCCCGGCGCCCTCCATCTCGCGCCGGATCCGCCGCAGCAGCGGCTCGATGCGGGCCGTGCCCATGAGCGAGTAGTCGACGTTGTAGAGGTTGGCCGGCACCAGGTCCCGGTAGGACCGCTTCCAGGCGTCCTCGTAGCTGTCGTCGTAGACCACGAACTCCAGCTCGGTGCCCACGTACGCGGCCAGGCCCCGGTCGGCGAGGCGGGCGAGCTGCCTGCGCAGGATCTGGCGGGGCGAGGCGGTCACGTCGCCGCCGCCCTCCCAGCCCAGATCGGCCATCACCATCGCGGTCCCCTCGTGCCACGGCACCCGCCGCAGCGTCTCGAGGTCCGGCTTCATCACGAAGTCGCCGTAGCCCCGGTCCCAGGACGACATGGCGTAGCCCGGGACGGTGTTCATGTCCACGTCCACCGCGAGCAGGTAGTTGCAGCCCTCGGAGCCGTGATGCAGGACCTCCTCGAGAAAGTAGCGTGCCGACAGCCTCTTGCCCTGCAACCTGCCCTGCATGTCGGCGATCGCGAGGAGCACGGTGTCGATCCGCCCGGCCGCCACCTCGTCACGCAGCTCGCCGACGGAAATGAACCCGCTGCTCGGTCGCTCGCTCACGCCCACGTCGCTCCGATCTGGCCTGACGCGCTTTCCCGTTGATTGGGCTAGTCTCAGACCATTGATGTGTATGTCGGGATCGCTTGTCAAGACCTGAGGACACGTTGGACGAGTCGGCGCGTTTGATGACGGTGTTGCGCCCGGTCAGGGCCGGCAACGCCTTCGAGGAGACCGTGGAACGGCTGCTCCAGGCGATCAAACTGGGCGTGGTCGCGCCGGGCGACAAGCTTCCCCCGGAGCGCGAGCTCGCCGTGCAGCTCGGCATCAGCCGGGTGACGTTGCGCGAGGCGATCCGGGCGCTGTCGGACGCGGGCTACCTCGACGTGCGGCGGGGCCGCTACGGGGGCGCGTTCGTGACGTACACGCCGCCCGCGCCGGACGCCGGCGACCTGCGCCAGGCGGTCAACGAGATGGGGAAGGCCGACCTGTCGGACGCGCTCACGTTCCGGCTGGCGGTGGAGTGCGGCGCGGCCGAGGTGCTGGCCGCCTCCGACCTCACGCTGGACCAGCGGGCCGTGCTCCGCCGCAGGATCGCGGAGCTGAACGAGGCCGGGCTGGACGACTACCGCCGCCTCGACACGGCCTTCCACCTGTCCATCGCCGAGCTCACCGGCTCCAGCCTGCTGGCCACGACGTGCGCGGACGCCCGGTCGCGGGTCAGCGACCTGCTGAACGCCATCCCGATGCTCCAGGTCAACCTCGACCACGCCGCCGTCCAGCACCAGGCCATCGTGGACGCCATCCTGGCAGGAGACCCGGACGCGGCCAGGCGGGCCGTGGTGGAGCACCTGGAGGGCACGGCGGCACTGTTAAGGGCGTTCCTGGCATGACGGGCCCATGGCTCGAAAGGTGCGGGCAGCTCGTACCATCGACTTCAGGGCTATGGGGAACTGGTTCCAGCAAAGCATTGTCGCGACGGGACGGCTGCCGCTGTTCTGCTTCTTCGTCATGCTCATCGTGGCGTTCATCGCCACCCGCATCAACGTCCGCCTGATCAGGGCCAAGATCGGCTGGTTCCGCAACGTCAACGTGGGGGAGATGCACATCCACCACGTGGTGTTCGGCGTGGTGCTGATGTTAGTCGGCGGAGTGGCGCTCATCGTCTCGCCCGGCTCGCAGGTCGGCACCGCCGCCGCGGCCTCCGTGTTCGGGATCGGCTCGGCGCTGGTGTTGGACGAGTTCGCGCTGATCCTGCACCTGCACGACGTCTACTGGGAGGAGGAGGGGCGCACCTCGGTGGACGCGGTCTTCATCGCGGTCGCCGTGACCGGCCTGCTGCTCATCGGCCTGCGCCCCCTCACCTGGGACTACGGCACGCTGGTCGATCCGGCCGCGCTGATCGTGGCCAACCTGCTGCTCGCCGTCGTCACGCTGCTGAAGGGCAAGATCTGGACGGGGATGGCGGGGCTGTTCGTGCCGCCCATGCTGCTGGTGGGCGCGCTACGGCTGGCCCGGCCCGGCTCCCCCTGGGCCCACTGGTTCTTCGCCACGCGCTCACCGCGCAAGCTGGCCAGGGCCATCCACCGGGAGGAACGGTGGCGGCGCCCGGTGATCAGGGTCAAGATCGCGTTCCAGGAGTTCCTCTCCGGGCGGCACGACCTGCCGTCGACCCGGCGCGGCCGCCGGCACGGCTAGGCGGCCCAGCTGGGTGGCCCAGCTGCGCGGCACGGCTGTGCCGCCCGGCTAGGGGACGCACGTGAGCTCCGGGCGCTTGGCCGTGCGGCCGTCGCCGGAGGAGCGGCCGAGCAGGCGGCGGCCGATCCACGGGCCCGCGAACGTGGCGAACCACCGCAGCTCGGTGGTCGCCATCCGCCATCTGGTCGCCGGTGGCAGGGGCGGCAGCGGTTGACACCACGTGTCGTCGCTGCCGGGCAGGGCCAGGGTGTGGGCCACGGCGGCGGCGAAGCGGGTGTGGCCGGCCGGGCTGGCGTGCAGGCGGTCGGTGCTCCACATCCGCGCGTCCGTCAGGAACTCCAGCGGGAACGTGTCCACCAGCGTGACCCCGTGCCGGGCCGCGGCGTCGCGGATGCGGGCGTTGAGGTCGAGCACCCGGGGCCGGAGCGGCCGGGCCATCGGCGCGATCCTCCCGATGTCGGGAAACGTCACGGTGACCACGTGCGCGCCCGCCCCCGCCAGCGCTTCGTACATGTCCTCCAGCGCGGCCGCCACGGCCGCCGCGTCGAACCCGGGGCGGATGAGGTCGTTCATCCCCGCCATGACGGTGGCCAGGTCGGGCCGCAGGGCCAGCGCCGTGGCCAGCTGCTCGTCGCGGACCTGGCTGGCCAGGCGGCCGCGGACCGCGAGGTTGGCGTAGCGGAGATCGGGGTTGCCGCGGGCCAGGTGCTCGGCCAGGCGGTCGGCCCAGCCGCGGTGCCCCCGGACGTCGTCGCCGTCGCCGAGGCCCTCGGTCTGGCTGTCCCCGAGCGCGACGTAACGCGTGTAGGTGGTCATGGTGTCTTCCCTTCCGTACGCCCGGCGCGGGCGGCGGGGTCGGCGCGGCCGGCCAGCGTCCGGGCGGTGTGCAGGCACCAGTCGCGCATCTCGCGTTCCAGCCGGCAGCCCGCCAGGCAGGACAGGTACGGGCCGACGTGCTCGCCCTGGCGCAGGAACGTCTCCTCGTCCAGGTCGCCGCGCAGGCGGACGAGGGTCTGCTCGAACAGCTCCAGCTTGGCGGCGGCCTCCCGGGCCCGCTCGTGGAGCTGCTCGATCACCGGCGCGGGGTCGAGCAGGTCCACGGCGTGCACCTTGACGATCAGGTCGTCGCGGATGAGCAGGGGCTTGGCGGGAGTCGCCGCGAAGGCCGCGAGCTCGCCGATCCCGGCCTCGGTGACCTGGAACACGCGCTTGTTGGGGCGGCCGCGCTGGGCCACCTCCCGGCCCGTCACCAGGCCGTCCGCCTCCAGCTTGGTCAGCTCGGCGTAGAGCTGCTGGGGTGCGGCGTACCAGAAGTTGGAGACGCCGATGTCGAAGATCTTGGTGAGCTGGTAGCCGCTGTACTCGCCGCCGAGCAGCGCCGCCAGCACCGCGTGCCTGAGGGCCACCGGCTAGCGATGGTCATGGGCATGAGTAGTCATGTCCATGACCATACGACGACGGGGCAGGGGGACGCTAGAGGGCGGCCACGGAGCGGAGGGCCAGGCCCGCGCCCAGGAGGACGACCATGGCCGCGGTGCCCAGCGGGGCCAGGCCCGAGACCTTGGCGGCCAGGCGGCGGCCGGCCGAGGCGCGGCGCTCCAGGCGGTCGACCAGCTTGACCAGGAGCAGGCCGGTGACGGTGAGGGTGGCGGCCATGCCGACGCCGTACGCGGTAACCAGCGCGACCCCGAACCACGTACGGCCCAGGGCGATCGCGCCGAGCAGGACGATCAGGGCCGAGGGGCTGGGGACCAGGCCGCCCGCCACGCCGAGGCCGATGAGGCCCGCCCGCTTGGTGGGCTGCTCCTGGCCGTCATCGTGGCCGTGGCCGTCCTCGTCCTCGTCCTCGTCCTCGTCCTCGTCCTCGTCCTCGTGCCCGTGCCCGTGCCCGTGCCCGTGCCCATGTCCGTGGCCGTGGCCGTGGCCGTGCCCATGTCCGTGGCCGTGCGGGGAGCGGCCGCGGCGGGTGTTGTGGAGGAGCCGGAGGCCGATCACGGCGATCAGGACGCCGCTGGCCACCCCCAGCCAGGCCAGCACCGACTCGCCGGCCAGCGCCGTGAACACCGTCAGCAGCAGCCCCACCACCAGTACCCCGGCCGTGTGCGTGGCCGTCACCGTCGCGCCGACCACCACCGCGTCGCGCGGGCGCCCGCGGCGGCCCGCCAGGTACGCCGCCATGATGGTCTTGCCGTGCCCCGGGATCAGCGCGTGCCCGGCCCCGAGCACCACGGCCAGCCCGACCGCCAGCAGCCCCAGCGGCACCGTGAGCGACTCCGAGCCGATCAGCCCGGTGAACATCCGCTCCAGCGCGGCCAGCGCGTCCCCGATCGGGCCGCCGATCCCGATCCCGCCGGACACCGTGCCGTCGAACACCGTGCCGTCGGACACCGTGCCGTCGGACACCGTGCCGCCGTCCGCCGGGCTCCCGGAGGACGTGGCGGGCAGGCCCAGCCCGGCGCCGGAGACGGTGAAGACCGCCTGGCGCTGGTCGAGCGGGGCCGACAGCAGGTCGTCGGGGTAGGCCCGCAGCTCCTGGCTGATGCTCGTCGTGGGCACGGAGGAGCCGGCCAGCCGGACCCCGTCCCCGACGGCGGTGATCTCGCGCCAGCCGATCCTGTCCTGCTCGAACCCGTCGGTGAACTTCACGGCCCCCGAGGCGCGAACCTCCGCCACGAGCCGGCAGGACAGGCGGCTGGTCCGCAGGCCCCCCTCGCCGGGGGCGTGGTCGAAGGCGGAGCTCGCCACCCGCCACGGCACCGCCCGCCCGGCCACCTCGAGCCGCTGGGCGGCGGCCAGGGCGGCGCAGCGGCGGGCCGCGTACGTGGCGTCCACCTCCGGCTCGGCCTGCAGCGTGGGGAGCTCGGCCAGGTCCACGACGGCGAGGTTGCGCACGTCGGAGGGCGTGACCCGCAGGCCGTTGTAGTGGTTGACGGTGAACTTGCCCAGCGGGTGGGCCGCGGTCCGCGCGTGTGCCGGGGCGCCCAGCAGGACGCTCGCGCACAGCGACAGCAGCAGGCCCGTCGCGACGGACAGCAGGCCGAGCCGGACCGGTCTCATGAGAACCTCGCCAATGCGGACAGCGTCGGGTCGAATCCGGGGTCCACCCGCACGGAGCGGCCGAGAGCCTGCTCGATCTTGGCGCGGTGGTAGGTGAGCAGCGGGTTCTGCCAGCCGGTGGCGGTGGCCCGCTTGGCGTACGGGAGCGCCTCGGCGGGCTCGCCCGCCTTGAACAGGGCCCAGGCCAGGGCGTCGGCGGCGACGAGGCCCGGGTTGCGGGCGTACTCGGCCCTGGCGTGCCGCACGGCCTGCGCCGGGTCGCCGTGGTCGGCCTCGAACTCGGCCCACGTCAGGTCGTCGCGCACGCCCGCGGCCTCGAAGAGCTTGCGCTGGGCCCTGAGCAGCGTCCAGTCGGCGCTCCGGCCTGCCTTGATCCGGGTCTCGCCCTGTTCGATGAGGTATTGGGGGAGGGGCAGCCGCTGGACCACCTTGTCGTACAGGTCGAGGGCCTCGGTGAGCCGGCCGCCGAGCGCCGCCGCCCTGGCCTGGCCGGCGAGCGCGGGGGTGTAGGCGGGGTAGGCCTGCAGGGACCTGGTGTACCAGCCGGTCGCCGTCTTCAGGTCGCCCGCGTGGAGGGCCAGCTCGCCCAGATAGTAACGGGTGAAGGCGAGGTCGGCGGGGCTCCAGGCGTCGTCGTGGGCGTACTCGAGGTATTTGCGCGCCCCGTCCCGGTCGCCGCGCAGCTCGGCCGCGTAGGAGGCGCGGGAGAAGGCCGCGACCCCCGGGCGCAGGTCCATCATCTTGTCCACGGCCCGCTGCGCCGCGCGCAGGTCCCCGAGCTGCGTCTTGGCGTCGGCCAGCACGCCGTAGGCGGCGGCGCCGTACGGGTTGGCGTCGATGGCGCGCTCGGCCAGCCGTACCGCGCCGGCGAACTCGTGGCGGCCGGCGGCCAGCGCCGCCTGGCCGGACAGCACCGCGTCGTCGCGGCCGTTCAGCCGGGCGGCGGTGGCGAGGGCGCCCTCCGCCTTGGTGTAGTACGACGGGTCGCCGGTGATCCGGGCCTCCTCCACGTACTGGGAGGCGAGTTGCGCCCAGCCGCGATGGTCGCCGGGCAGGCGCTTGAGCCGCTCCTGCAGCGTCTCGCGGCGCTGCGCGTCCGCCACCGGCAGTGGCTCGGGCACGGCCGAGAAGGAGAGGATGGTGAAGATCATCGCCCCGATCAGGGCGAGTCCGGCGAATATCGCGAAGGCACGCATTTCCAAGGCTCCAGAGCTGGATGTGGGGCCGGCCGGCCGTGACGGGGAGCACGGCCGACCGGCCCTTTTCTTGGCGGCAGACGATGGGAGACGGGTGGTCTGCCGCCGGGGCGGACCGGCCGGTTCTGGAGAGGGAACCGGCCGGCCAGGCGGGTCAACGCTGGTTCACTGCCACGTTGCTCGGCAGCGGGATGTACGGGAACGTCTGGCCGAAGGGCCGGTCGTTCCTGTCCACCTTGTCCGTCAGCCCGGGAACGAGCTTGCCGGTCAGCGCGGCGCCGGCCACGGCCTGCAGCTCGATGTCCACGACGTCGTCGGCGAGACGGCGGCCGTTCGGGAAGCCCTGCAGGTCACCGGCGAGCACGCCGAGCCTGTTCGGGTCCTTCGTGGGCGGGATGGACATGTTCAGCCGCAGCATCTCGGAGGGCCGCAACTTGCCCGCGTCCTTGTTGAGCACCTGCGAGTTCAGATCGGCCTTGATCGGGCCGTTCTGCTTGGCGATGCCGGTCAGGAAGATCTCGACCAGGTCGGCGCGCGGGGTCGCGGGCGCCTTGATGCCGTAGATGGCCTGGAGCAGCCTGGCCACCTCGGGGTCGGTGACCCGGTCGACCAGCGCCTGCACGTCCGCGTCCTTCGACGGGTCCAGCGCGTTGTAGGCGTCCTTCAGGCCGGCCGAGGCCACCAGCTCGTTCACCAGCGGGTTGCACAGGCGCGAGACCTGCACGAACGATTCGCCGTTGAACTTGTCGGTGGTCGAGCAGACGCCGATCACGGGGTTGCGCTTGGGGTCGCCCTTGAGCGCCAGGTCCGCGGTGGGAACCTGGATGGCCAGCGTGTTGGTGTTGTAACCCTTGAGGGTGTCCTGGCCGACCTCGGACAGGTCGCCGCCGTAGAGGAAGTCGAACACGCGCAGGTCGAGGAAGAACGCCTCGTCCGACTGCCCGGCGAACGTCTTGCCGCCGTTCGGCAGGTTCTTGATGGACTGGTTGCGCAGGGTGCCGTAGTTCGGCATCGATGCGCGGCCGACGTTGCTGGGCGCGACGATGCCGTCGTCGATCAGCGTCTTGGTGTCGTTCGGCGTGATCCGCTTGAGCGTGTAGCGCTGGCGGAAGAGCAGGTTCGGGTCGTCCAGCGAGGTGACGGGGCCGTTGTTGTACAGGAATGTGTCGGTGCCGCGCTTGTCCTCGTTGCGGAACGTCCACTGGTACGTGATGTCGGTCTTGGCGTCGCCGTCGTTGTCGATCTTGATGTTGTGCCGCGACTTGGTGGCGAAGGGGTAGAAGTTCGGGCCGCCATTGGGTTCCTCGAACGGGATCCAGTTGGCGATCAGGGTCACGGTGTTGGCCTTGTCGGGGCTCACGAACGCGTACACGTCGGTGTTGTCGTGTTGCGGGTCGTTCGAGATGGCCGGAGCCTCGCGGTGCGAGGAAGCGGTGCCTGAGTCGGTGCGGAGCGCGGCCAACGACGACGCGGCTACCGCTGCGGCGAGGCCTAGTCCGACTAGAGCGCGCCGGTTGATCCGGAGCTCCATGTTCGGTCCTTTCGAAGGGCTGATCGTTACTGCGAGGTTCCGGCCGGGTTCCTCGACGCCCTATTCGTCCGCGGGCCGCCTCCGGATGTCTGTCTCCTCCTCAAGAATGAGGGTCAACCAAAGTTGACATACTTAGGTCGTCAATTTAGGTTGACGCTGTTGGCTGGTGCGGATCATCCGGTCCCGTTCGTTGAAGCCAATCGAGAAATGTCGTGAAAGGAGACGCGGTGGTCAAGGAGTTGCTCGCCTACATCCGGCCGCACCGGAAGATCCTCGTCCTGGGTGGGTTATTGGGCCTGATCGGCTCGGCTGCGGGCCTCGCGATGCCGTTGCTGGCCAAGTATGTGGTGGACGCGTTCGGCCAGGCCGGGTCCATGACCGGGCCGTTGCTGGGGCTGACCGCGGCGGTGCTGGTGAGCGCGGTCGTCTCGGCCGCCGGAAGCTATCTGATGGAGCGCACGGGCGAGGGGATCGTGCTCGGGGCCCGGCGCCAGCTCGTGGACCGGTTGCTGCGGCTCAGGGTCGCCGACGTGGACCGGCTCAAGCCCGGCGACCTGCTGTCGCGGGTGACCGGTGACACGACGTTGCTGCGGGCCGTGCTGACCAACGGCGTCGTCGAATCCGTCAGTGCGGCGTTCATGCTGGTCGGGGCCATTGTCCTGATGGCGGCCATGGACGGGGTGCTGCTGCTGGTCACGTTGCTCATCGTGGTGGTGATCGGCGGGATGGTCGCGCTGATCATGCCGAAGATCCAGCGGGCGCAGACCCACGCCCAGGAGGCCGTGGGCGAGATGGGGGCCGTGCTGGACCGGGCGCTGCAGGCGTACCGGACGGTCAAGGCCAGCGGGGCGGAGGAGCGGGAGATCGCCGTGGTCGGCGACGCGGCGATGCGGGCCCGCGACCGGGGGCTGCAGGTGGCCGGATGGACGTCGCTGGCGGGAGTGGCGACGTGGATGGCGGTGCAGACCGCGTTCCTGGCCGTGCTGGCCGTGGGCGGCGCCCGGGTCGCCTCGGGCACGCTCGAGGTGTCGTCGCTGATCGCGTTCCTGCTCTACCTGTTCTACCTCGTGCCGCCGATCGGGCAGCTCGTCCAGGGCGGCGTGCAGCTGCAGCAGGGGCTGGCCGCGATGAAGCGGATCAAGGAGATCGAGGAGCTGCCCGCCGAGCCGGTCGCCGTCGCGGCGGCGGGCGACACGCAGCCGGTCGGCGTGACGTTCAGGGACGTCGTGTTCAGGTACGGCGAGGACCGGCCGATCGTGCACGACGGCGTCAGCTTCGAGGTGCCCCCGGGCGGGATGACCGCGCTGGTCGGCCCGTCGGGAGCGGGCAAGTCCACGGTCTTCGCGCTGCTCGAACGCTTCTACGACCACCAGGACGGAGAGATCGTGATCGGCGGCCGGGACATCCGCGACTGGCCCCTGGGCGAGCTGCGGGCCGCCCTCGGCTACGTCGAACAGGACGCCCCCGTGCTGGCCGGCACGCTCAGGGAGAACCTGCTGTTCGCCGCCCAGGACGCCACGGAGGAGGAGCTGCACCGGGCGATCACGCGTACCCGGCTCGACGACCTGGTGGCCCGGCTGCCCGAGGGGCTGGAGACGCCGGTCGGGCACCGGGGCGTGCTGCTGTCGGGCGGCGAGCGGCAGCGCGTGGCCATCGCCAGGGCGCTGCTGCGCAAGCCCAGGCTCCTGCTGCTCGACGAGGCGACCTCGCAACTCGACGCGGTCAACGAGCTGCGGCTGCGCGAGGTCATCGCCGAGGTCGCCGCGGAGACCACCGTGCTGGTCATCGCGCACCGCCTGTCCACGGTGACCAACGCCGGCCGGATCGTGGTCATGGAAGGCGGCGGTGTGCGGGCGGTGGGCACGCACGACGAGCTGGTCGGCGGCGACGACCTCTACCGGGAGCTGGCCGCCACCCAGTTCCTGGTCGGCTGACCGTCCTCGCGGGGCCCCGGGCTGGTCCCTTCGTGAATGGGTTCATTCACGAAGGTTCCGCCCATGGGCGGGGGTGGCCGGCGCCGAAGGCCGTACGCGTCCCGATGCGGGAGTTCGTGACCTCCTTTGTTACCGAAGTGAGGGATGAGAATGCCCGGTCGGGAGCGTTGGAGGTGACGTGGCGGACGGAAATCACAGCAGCTATCACGGTGGGCTCAGCGTGCTGCTTGACGGCCGGAGGCTGTCGCCCGTCCAGCGCAGGATCGCGCACTATCTCAGCGAGAACCTGGATGAGGCGATCTTCCTGTCCAGCGTGGAGCTGGCCGAGCGGGCCGGGGTCAGCCAGCCCTCGGTGACCAGGTTCGCCATGGTGCTGGGCTTCACCGGATACCCCGAGCTGCGGCAGGCCCTGCGGCCGCTCGTGCTGGGCGGAGGCGCCGAGATGCCGCAGGAGAGCCTGCTGCGCGGGGCCATCGACTGCGAGATCCGCAACCTGGCCCTGATCAGGGAGCGGCTGGCGGCGTTCCCGCTCAAGGAGCTGGGTGAGCAGCTCGCCGCCACCGAGCCGCTACCCGTGCTGGGGCTGCGCGTCTCGTGCGGGCTGGCCACCACCTTCGCCTACTACGCCCGCCGCATCCACCCCGACGTGCGGCTGCTCACGCACGGCGGGTCGGAGCTGGCCGACGGGCTGCACGCGGCCCGCCGGGCCGGGGCCGAGTGGCTGGTGGCCGTGGTCCTGCCGAGATACCCGTCGGAGGCCGTGCAGGCCCTGGAGTACGCGGAGAAGCTCGGCCTCCGGGTGGTCGCCATCACCGACAAGGCCGACTTCCCGGCCGAGGTCGTGCTGGACGCCCCCGTGGGCGACCGGCTCGTGTTCGACTCGCACGCGGCGCCGCTGGCCCTGGCCATGGCCCTGGTGGAGGCCATCGCCGACGCGGCGCCGCTGCGTACGCAGGCCAGGCTCGACGAGTACGAGCGGATGGCCGGCGAGACCGGCACGTTCCTAGCCGGCGATCTTCCTTAGCGACCTCATCGACCACATCGTCGTGAGCACCGCCAGCACGATGAACAGGGCGAACGCGACCGGGATCGAGGAGTCCGCCAGCCGCCCGTCGAACAGCGCCCGCCCGGCCTCGACGGCGTGGTAGAGCGGGTTGACCGGGGCGAGGAAGCGCATCCAGTCGGGCGCGAACGAGATCGGCACGAACAGCCCGGCGAGCAGCATGATCGGCAGCATGAACAGGTTGAGCGTCTGCGACATGCCGTTCTCGTCGCGCACGGTCAGCGCCAGCCCCTGCGAGAGCCCGGAGGCGAACAGCCCGGTCGCGGCCATGAGCAGCAGCACCAGCACCAGCTCCACGAGCCCGATCCGCACGCCCATGGCGATGGCCACGATCAGGACCAGGATGGCCTGGAAGACCAGCACCACCATGTCCTTGGCCACCCTCCCGAGCACGATGGCCGGGCGCCAGGCGGGGCTGACGGCGTAGCGTTCGAGGGAGCCGTTGCGCAGCTCGGCGATCATCCCGAACCCGGAGAACAACGACCCGAACACGGCGATCATCATCATGGACGCCGGAGTGAACATGCGCAGCGCGTCCACCGTCGTGCCGCCCGGCGTCAACGTCTTCAGCAGCGGCGCGAACATCAGCAGGTACAGCACCGGCTGCATGATCCCGAAGATCGGCCAGATCGGGTTGCTGAACGACTTCTTCAGCTCGTAGCCGGTGAACAGGACGGTGTGACGGATCATGCGTCGGCTCCCGCGTCGCGAAGGGATCGGCCCGTCTTGGCCAGGAAGACGTCGTCGAGGGTGGAGCGATCGAGCGCGATCGAGCTCAGGCGCAGGCCCTGCTCCTCCAGCGCCCGCAGCAGGGTGGGCAACGTGTGCTCGCCGTCGTCCGCGTAGACGCGCAGCAGGTCGTCGTCCACCCGGGTCTCGCGGGCCATCGGCTTGAGCGTCTCCGCCGCCCGCTCGGGCTCGTCCACCCTGAGCGTGATCACGTCGCCCGAGACCTCCCGCTTGAGGTCGGCCGGTGTGCCCTCGGCCACGACCTGCCCGTGGTCCACGATCATCAGCCGGTCGCACAGCGCGTCGGCCTCGTCGAGGTAGTGGGTGCTGAGCAGCACGCTCGTGCCCGCTTCGCGCAGCTGCCTGATGCGGTCCCAGAGGTTGGCCCGGTTCTGCGGGTCGAGGCCGGTGGTGGGCTCGTCGAGGAAGAGCAGCGGCGGGTTGTGCACGAGCCCGATCGCGATGGCCACGCGCCGCTTCTGGCCGCCGGAGAGCGTACGGCCCGGCCGGTCGGCCATCTCGGTCAGCTCGAACCGGTCGAGCACCTCATCGGTCGCCCGCCCCGGATCGGCCATGGAGTGGATCCTCGCGGCCATCGTGATCTGGGCCCTGGCGCTCGTGGTGTCCTCCACCCCGCCGGCCTGGCTCACGTAGCCGAGGTTGCGCCGGATCGCGGCGGGTTCCTTGAGCAGGTCGTGGCCCGCGATGGTGGCCGTGCCGGCGTCGGGGGCGATCAGCGTGGACAACATCCTGATCGTGGTGGTCTTGCCCGCGCCGTTGGGCCCGAGCACGCCGAAGATCTCGCCCTTGGCCACCTCGAGGTCCACGCCGCGCACGGCCTCGACGGTCTGGGTGCCCTTCCTGCTCCTGGTGGTGAACGTCTTCCGCAGGCCATGTGCCTGGATGATCATCGGGGGGTTCAGCTCCTTCATGGCAACTCGTCGGCCTCGACCCGCGGTATCGCCTTCTCCACCCAGTCGAGCTGGGCCTGGAGCATGGCCCGCTGCAGGCCGAGGTTCTCGTTGACGTGCTGAGGGGCGCCGTGTGCCAGCTTGACGCCGGTGATGTGTCCCATGGTCTCGACGTACATCTTGAGCTGGGCCATCCTGCCACGCAGCGCCGTCAATATCTCCTGCTTGTCCAGCCTGTCGATGAACGTCATCGCCACCTGGAACGGGTCCACGACGGGCTTGAGCTCGTGCCACGCCTGGAGGAGCATCCGGTGGAACTCCGCGCGGCCGAGGTCGGTCAGCGCGTAGACGACCTTGCCGCCCTTGCCCGCCTCGACGATCTCCAGCAGGCCCTCGTCGGCCATCTTGCCGAGGCCGTGGTAGATCGAGCCGAAGGCCACGTTGGTCCAGGTCTCGATCCCCATGACCTCCAGGCGCCGGCGCACGCCGTAGCCGTTCATGGGGCCGTCGAGCAGGGCGCCGAGGATCAGGATGCGCGTCGAAGACATGCTCAAGTTTGCATACAAATTTGAGTAATCGTCAAGCTCAATAAGCTGCCTTCATGAGTGAACGACCGACGGCGCTGGTCACCGGCGCCTCCCGGGGTGTCGGCGCGGCCGTCGCCCGCGCGCTGGCCCCGACCCACGACGTCATCCTGGGCGGCCGTGACCAGGAGGCGTTGACCGCGCTGGCGGCCGAGCTGCCCGGCGCGCGGCCCTGGCCGGTGGAGCTGACGCGGGTCGCGGCGGCCGACGTCGAGGGCGTCGAGCGGCTCGACGTGCTCGTGCACAGCGCCGGGGTCAGCTGGCTGGGCCGCATCGCCGACCAGCCCGCCGACGTGTGGCGCCGGACCATGGAGGTGAACGTCGTCGCGGTCGCCGAGCTGACCAGGCTGCTGCTGCCCGCGCTGCGGCGGGCCGGCGGCCACGTCGTGTGCGTGAACTCCGGCTCCGGCCAGCGGGCCAACCCCGACTGGGCCTCCTACGCCGCCAGCAAGTTCGCGCTGAAGGCGTTCGCGGACGCGTTGCGGCTGGAGGAGCCCGAGCTCAGGGTCACGACCGTCTATCCGGGGCGGACCGCGACCGACATGCAGCGCGGCGTGCGGGCGTACGAGGGCGGGGAGTTCGAGCCGGAGAGGTACCTCAGGCCGGAGACCGTGGCGCGGGCGGTGCTGGCGGCCGTCACGGCCGGGCCCGACGCCCACCTCACCGAGGTGACCGTCCGGCCCAGGGGCGGTCCCGTCAACTGAGCTGAATGGGTCCATTCGGCGCGGGCTCCTGGACCGGCGACACGCCCGCGCCGATCCGGCCCACGGGAGCCGGTCACGACGCGGGAATCCTGGCCACGGCGGGCGTTCCCGGACACCACGCCGTCCGCCGGGAACCCCACCGGCGTGTCCGGTACCCCCGGCGAGCTCGCGGAGCGGGCAGACTGCGAGGCGGGAGTCGTGGCACTCGTGGACGTGCTGGAGGATCTGTGTCGCTGACCTACTGGTGCGAGCGGGCCTGGCTGCCCGACGGGGTCGCCGACGACGTGCTCGTCGAGATCGACGGCACCAGGATCAGCCGGATCGAGCAGGGCCCGCCGGGCTCCGCCGAGCGGCTGGCCGGGCTGACGATCCCCGGCCTGGCCAACGCCCATTCCCACGCCTTCCACCGCGCGCTGCGCGGCGCCACCCAGGAGGGCCGGGGCGACTTCTGGACCTGGCGCGAGCTGATGTACGAGGTGGCCGCCCGGCTCGACCCCGATTCCTACCTGCGCCTGGCCACGGCCGTCTACGCCGAGATGGCGCTGGCCGGGGTGACCTGCGTGGGCGAGTTCCACTACCTGCACCACGCCGAGGGCGGCCGGCCGTACGACGACCCCAACGCGATGGGCCACGCCCTCGTCCGCGCCGCCCGCGCCGCCGGCCTGCGCATCGCGCTGCTCGACACCTGCTACGTCTCCGGCGGCGTCGGCGCGTCCCTGTCCGGGGTGCAGCTGCGCTTCAGCGACGGGGACGCCGAGCGCTGGGCGGCCAGGGCCGAGCGGCTGGCCGCGGCCTACGAGGGGCAGCCCGACGTGGAGATCGGCGCGGCCATCCACTCCGTACGCGCGGTGCCGCCCGAGCAGATGCCCGTCGTGGCCGACTTCTCCCACCGGCACGCGGCCCCCCTGCACGTGCACGTCTCCGAGCAGCGCGCGGAGAACGCGGCCTGCGTCGAGATGTACGCCGCCACCCCCGTCCAGATCCTGCACGAGCGCGGCGCGCTGGGGCCGCGCTCGACCGCGGTGCACGCCACCCACCTGACCGACGTGGACATCGAGCTGCTCGGGCAGTCGGGGACGTACATCTGCATGTGCCCCACCACCGAACGCGACCTCGCCGACGGCATCGGACCCGCCAGGGCGGCGTGCGACCGTGGCGCGCGGATCACGCTGGGCTCCGACAGCCACGCCGTGATCGACCTGTTCGAGGAGGCCAGGGCGGTGGAGCTGAACGAGCGGCTGGCCAGCGAGCGGCGCGGCCACTGGCCCGCCGCCGACCTGCTCGCCGCCGCCACGGGCGCGGGCCACGCCTCGCTCGGCTTCCCCGACGCGGGCCTGCTCGTCCCCGGCGCCTGGGCGGACCTGGTGTCGGTACGCCTCGACTCGGTGCGCACGGCGGGCGCGTCCGGGGCGGAGGCGATCGTGTACGCGGCCACCGCGGCCGACGTGCACGCGGTCGTCTCCGGGGGCCGCCGCGTGGTCGCCGAGGGCCGCCACGTGCTCGGTGACGTCGGACCCATGCTCGCCCAGGCGATAGGAGACCTGCGATGACCACGACCCTGATCGACCGGATCGGGCTCCTCTACACCGGCGACCCGGAACGCGAGGAGCTCGCCGACGCCGCGCTCGTCATCGAGGACGGCCTGGTGGCCTGGACCGGCCCCGCCGCCGAGGCCCCGGACGCCGACGAACGCGTGGACGCCGGCGGTCGCGCCGTGCTCCCCGGGTTCGTGGACAGCCACGCCCACCTGGTCTTCGCCGGCGACCGGACGGCCGAGTTCCAGGCCCGCATGTCCGGCGAGCCGTACACCGGGGGTGGCATCAGGACCACGGTAGCCGCCACCCGCGAGGCGAGCGAGGCCGAGCTGGCCACGCACACCCTCGCCCTGGTGAACGAGATGCTCGCGCAGGGCACCACCACCGTCGAGATCAAGAGCGGCTACGGCCTGTCCGTCGAGCACGAGCGGCGCTCGCTGGAGATCGCCACCGGGCTGACCGACGAGACCACCTTCCTGGGGGCGCACGTCGTCCCCGCCGACGTGGACGCCGACTCCTACGTGCGGCTCGTGGCCGGGGAGATGCTCGAGGCGTGCGCCCCGTACGCGAAGTGGGTGGACGTGTTCTGCGAGCGGGGCGCGTTCGACGGGGACCAGACGCGGGAGATCCTGACGGCCGGGGTGAAGGCCGGGCTCGGGGCGCGGGTGCACGCCAACCAGCTCACCGAGGGGCCGGGGGTGCGCATCGCGTGCGAGCTGGGCGCGGCCTCCGCCGACCACTGCACCCACCTGACGGCGGCCGACGTGGACGCGCTGGCCTCCTCGGGGACGGTGGCGACGCTGTTGCCGGGGGCCGAGTTCTCCACGCGGTCGCCGTACCCCGACGCGCGGCGGCTCATCGACGCGGGCGCGACGGTGGCGCTGGCGACCGACTGCAACCCGGGGTCGTCGTTCACGTCGTCGATGGCGTTCTGCGTGGCGCTGGCCGTGCGGGAGATGCGGATGACGCCGCTGGAGGCGATCAGGGCGGCGACGTACGGCGGGGCACGCGCGCTACGCCGTACGGACGTAGGCTGGCTGCGGCGCGGAGCCCGCGCGGACCTCGTCGTGCTCGACGCCCCGTCCTACGTCCATCTGGCCTATCGACCCGGCGTTCCCCTTGTCCACCAGGTGTTTCAGAGCGGCCTCCTCCTTTAGGAGGACGACCAGAACCATCCCACGGTCGTAGCTGTTTAGGGAATCTTTGCTTCTGGCCGGACGTTGGCGGGATATAGAACGCAGCTGCGGAACGAGGTGCCTGGGGATGGCAAGGCCTACGGGGAGTCGCACGCAGGAGCAGCACGTCGCTGATCGCGATCTGCTGGGGACCTATTTGGCCGAGATCGGCCGGGTCCCGCTGCTCACGGCGGAGGAAGAGGTGGAGCTCGCCAAGCGGATCGAGGCGGGCCTGTTCGCCGAGCAGCTGCTCGACAGCGGGGGCACGGAGCCGCGCATCGGGGACGCGGCCGACGAGGAGCTGGAACGGCTGGCCATCTCGGGCCAGCGCGCCAAGGACGAGTTCATCCAGGCCAACCTGCGCCTGGTGGTGGCGGTGGCCAGGAAATATTCGGGCCGGGGGATGCCGCTCATCGACTTGGTCCAGGAGGGGAACCTGGGCCTTGTTCGTGCGGTGGAGAAGTTCGACTACCGGCGGGGATACAAGTTCTCCACCTACGCCACGTGGTGGATCAGGCAGTCGGTGGGCCGGGCCATCCACGAGCAGGCCCGCCCGGTGCGTCTTCCGACGCACGCCGGGGAGCAGATGACCCGGCTGATGCGGGTCCGGCGCGACCTGCTGGCGGAGTTCGACGCCGAGCCGACCGACGACGATCTCGCCGGGATCCTCGAGCTGCCGATCGAGCGGGTCCGTGAGCTGCGCCGCTGGGCCTCCGACCCGGTCTCGCTGCAGCTGGGGGTCGGCGACGAGGACGAGACGGAGCTCGGCGACATGATCGCCGACGAGACCTGGGCCGACCCCGAGCAGCAGGCCATCGACATCCTGGAGCGCGAGCGCCTCGACCAGTGGCTGACCGGGCTCGAGGGCTCCACCAGCGAGATGCTGCGGTGGCGGTACGGCCTGGTCGACGGGCGCGAGCACACGCTGACGGAGGTGGGGGAGCGCTACGGCATCGGCCGCGACCGCGCCCGCCGGATCGAGCGTGACGCGCTGGCCCGCCTCCGCAAGATGGCGACCGCGGCCGCCTAGGCTTCCCGGGTTTCACGGCGGCCGGGTCTGCCCCGGCCGCCGTTTCCTCATGAGTGGGTCAGGAGGCGGCGCAGGAACTCCTCGACCGCGGCCTCCGCCGTGGCGTGGTCGCCGCCCCTGGCCACCAGCAGGGCGCTCTCGTTGACCGCCGCCAGCAACATGTGCGCGTGCAGGTCGAGGAACTCGGGCGGCACCGCCCCCGTGGCCTGCAGGGCCGCCTTCAGCATGCCGAACGAATGGCGCTCCTCCAGGGCCCGCCACCGCTCCCACCCCAGCACCGACGGCGCGTCGATGAGGACGATGCGCTGGACGACCGGGTCGCCGGCGAGCCTGATCCAGGCCAGCACGCCGGCCCGCAGCGATTGCGCCGGATCCTTCAGGCCGCGGACCGCCTGCACGATCTTGACGCCCACGGCCGCCTCCGTGGCCTCCAGCACCGCCTCGAACAGGGCTTCCTTGCCCGCGTAATGGTGGTAGAGCGCCCCTCTGCTCAGCCCCGACTCCTGCAGCACCGTCTCGATCGAGGTGTCGTCGTAGCCCCGCTCGGCGAACAGCCGCGTGGCGATGGTCAGGACCCTGTCGCGGGTGGCCGCGCCGCGTTCGGCCTTGAGGTTCATGGATCCCAGTCTAGACAAACCGACTGTCGGTCTGTAATTTCGTAGACCGACAGTCGGTTTGTAATCGGGAGGGTTTCCATGGACGGCATCAATTACGTGGACGTCGGGCAGGGGCCGGTCAGCCTGTTCGTGCACGGCGTCGGCACCAGCTCCCACCTGTGGCGCAACGTCATCGCCGAGCTCCGCGACGAGCGCCGCTGCGTGGCCGTCGACCTGCCGGCGCACGGCGGCAGCGCCGTACGCGACGACCTCTCCATCCCCGCGCTCGCCGAGGCCGTCGAGGAGCTCTGCGAGCACCTCGGCCTCAGCGAGGTCGATCTCGTCGCCAACGACACCGGCGGCGCGGTGGCCCAGGTCTTCGCCGTACGCCACCGCGAGCGCCTGCGTACGCTCACCCTCACCAACTGCGACGTGCACACCAACACGCCGCCCGAGGCGTTCCGGCCCACCGTCGAGCTGGCCGCCAGGGGAGAGCTGGCCGCGCTCACCGCCGCCGTGCTCGACCAGCCCGAGCTGCTGGCCAGGACCGCGTTCGGCGACGGCTACGAGCGCATCGACGACCCGGCGGCGCTGGTCGACGCGTACCTGCGGCCGATCTTCGCCAAGCCGGACGGCGGCCGTGCGTTCGAGCGGCTGCTGGCCTCCATCGACGCCAAGGACCTGATCGCCATCGAGCCGCAGCTCACCGTGCTGACCGTGCCGACGCTCGTGGTGTGGGGCACGGGTGATGTGTTCTTCGACGTGAGCTGGGCGCGCTGGCTGCGCGACACGATCCCGGGCGTTCGGGAGATCGTGGAGATCGACGGCGGGCGGTTGTTCTTCCCCGACGAGCGGGCCGCCGAGCTCGTGCCCCATCTGCGGCGGTTCTGGGCCCAGCCGTAGGCTCGTCGGCATGCATGTCGAGACGCTACGCCGTTATCCGGTCAAGTCGATGCTGGGGGAAGAGATCGCCGAGAGCGAGGTGACGGAGCGGGGGCTCGGCGGAGATCGGGCGCGGGCGGTGCTCGACGTCGCCACCGGGAAGATCGCCAGTGCCAAGAACCCCCGGCTGTGGCGCGGGCTGCTGGCGATCGAGGGCGCGCGGGTGCCGGGCGACGCGGAGCTGTCGGAGCTGCTCGGGCGCGAGGTCCGGCTGATCGACGTGCCGCCGGAGGGTGCCGAGCTCGAACGGTCGGTGCCGGAGGAGGTGCTGGCCGAGGGCATCGAGGCCGAGGTGCCCCACACCATGACCACGATCGGCACGGGGTCCCCCGAGGGCACGTTCTTCGACTTCGCGCCGGTTCACCTGATCTCCACGTCCGCTCTTGAGCGGATCGGCGCGCTCGGCCCGCGCGGGCACGTCGAAGCCCTCCGCTACCGGCCCAATCTGGTGATCGCGACCGAGGCGGAGGGCTTCGTGGAGAACGACTGGGTGGGACGCGGGCTGCGCGTCGGCGACGACGTGCTGCTGCAGGTCATCGTGGCCACCCCGCGCTGCGCCGTCCCGACGCTGGCGCACGGCTCGCTGGGGCGCGACGCCGACGCGCTGCGCACGGTCTCCCGGCACAACCGGGTGCCGGTGTTCGACCTGGAGCCGCAGGCGTGCGCCGGTGTGTACGCGCGCGTCGTGCGGCCCGGCCTCGTCAGGAAGGGCGATCAGGTACGGCTCACGTGAGCGGCGTCAGATACTTGTCCAGGTCGTCAAGGATCTTGCCGGCCGCCGTGACGCCGATCCCGAGCATCCAGATCTCGTCGTCCACGTTGTGGGCGTTGCCCGACTTGACCGCTTCGAGGTTCTTCCACAGGGGCCCGCCGGTCACCTCGGCCTGCGACTTGGCGGCGGCCTCGCCGTACGCGCTGTAGAAGACCGCGTCCGCGTCGGCCTGGGCGATGTTCTCCTGGCTCAGCTTGCCGAAGCGCTTGTCCTCCTGGCTGGCGAGCTGCTGCACCTCGGGCCTGGGGATGCCCGCGTCGCCGACGACGATGCCGCTGAACGACTCGGGGCCGTACATGCGGATCTCGGTCGGCATGAACCGCACGATGCTGACCTGCAGCTTCGTGAACTTGGCACCCACCTCCTTCGCCCGCGTCCCGTACGCCGACAGCAGCTGCTGCGCCTGGTCCTTCTTGCCCAGCGCCTCGGCGTCGAGCAGGAAGTTCTCCTTCCAGGTGACGCCGACCCGCTCGGTGAACACGGTCGGGGCGATCTTGGCGAGCTTGTCGTAGAAGGCGGCCTGGCGGAACTTGGAGCCGAGGATGAGGTCCGGCTTGAGCGCCATGATGGCCTCGATGTTGAGCTGCTGGAGCGTGCCGACCGCCTTCGTGCCGGCCAGCGCGGAGCCGAGGTATTTCGGCCACGCCTGGTTCTCCTGGGCCTGCGCGGCGCCGACGGGGGTCAGGCCGAGCGAGACCATCGTGTCGAGCTTGTCGGTGTCGAGCACGACGACCCGCTTCGGGGTCATGGGCACCTTGGTCTCGCCCATGGCGTGCTTGACGGTCCTGGTGGGGCCCTCCTCCTGGGAGGTGGTGGAAGTACCACAGGCGGCGAGAGTGAGGATGGGGAGCATGGCGGCGACGGCCAGGCTGAGACGCATGGGCATTTCCTTGATCGCTAAGGTTAGGCAACCCTAAGTGTCTCATGTCCGGTATAGCGCTTCCGAAATCGGTGGCGTGAGAAGCCCGAAACGTACGCGAAACACCAGCGCGGCGAGATTCACGAATGTGAAACACGCCTGGTCGAGCCACGAAACCCCAGGCGAACACGCTGTGGCCACACGTCACATGTAAGAAGGAGGGTCGCTTCGATGATCGACAGCGGCACTACCGCCTGGATGCTGGTATGCACCGCCCTGGTGCTGCTGATGACTCCGGGCCTCGCGTTCTTCTACGGGGGCATGACAAGGGCCAAGAGCGTCCTGAACATGATGATGATGTCGTTCGTCAGCATCATCGTCGTGACGGTCGCCTGGGTCTTGTACGGCTACTCGCTCGCGTTCGACACGGCCGGTGATGGCGCCGGCTTCGTCAACAAGATCGTCGGAGGACTCGACTATGTCGGTCTGAGCGGGGTGTTCAACGCCGTCTACGAAGGACTGATCGTCGAGGGCGGCAGCGTGACGGCCGAGGCCGCGGCGGCGGACAACTTCCCGCTGATGGTGTTCTCGGCCTTCCAGCTCACCTTCGCCATCATCACCGTCGCGCTGATCAGCGGCGCCATCGCCGACCGGGCCAAGTTCGGCGCGTGGGTGGTGTTCTCCCTCGTGTGGGCCACGGTGGTCTACTTCCCCGTCGCTCACTGGGTCTGGGGCGGCGGCTGGCTCACCCAGCTCGGCATCGAGGACTTCGCCGGCGGTACGGTCGTCCACATCAACGCCGGCGCCGCGGCCCTCGCGCTCGCGCTCGTCCTGGGCAAGCGCAAGGGCTGGCGCAAGGAGCCCATGCGCCCGCACAACCTGACCCTGGTGCTGCTCGGCACCGGGCTGCTGTGGTTCGGCTGGTTCGGCTTCAACGCGGGATCCGAGCTCGCCCCCGACCAGACCGCCGGTCTGGCGTTCATGAACACCCAGATCGCCACGGCCGTCGCCGCCGGTGCCTGGCTCGTGGTGGAGAAGCTGCGCGACGGTCACGCGACCACGCTCGGCGTCGCCTCCGGCGCGGTGGCCGGTCTGGTCGCCATCACGCCCGCCTGTGGTTTCGTCGACCCGTGGGCCGCCCTGGTCATCGGCGTGCTCGCCGGCGTGGGCTGCGCCTACGCCGTCGGCCTGAAGTACAAGGCCGGCTTCGACGACTCGCTCGACGTGGTCGGCGTGCATCTCGTCGGCGGTGTGATCGGCGCCGTGGCCCTGGGCTTCGTCGCGGCCTACCCGTTCCTGCCCGGCCAGAACAAGGGCATCCTGATCGAGGGCGGGCAGGTCAGCCAGCTCGGCCTCCAGGTGCTCGGCCCGGTCGCGGTCGGCGGCTACTCCTTCGTGGTCTCCTGGATCATCGGTAAGATCATCGACAAGACGATGGGCTTCCGTGTCGCCGAGGAGTCCGAGGTCACCGGCATCGACATCACGACCCACGCCGAGACCGGCTACGACCTCGGCACGGTTCACGCCTCCGGCGTCAACTCCCCCAACGGTCCCGCCGCACCCGCTCCGAAGAAGGTGGACGCATGAGGCTCATCACGGCGATCATCAAGCCCTTCAAGCTGGATGACGTGAAGGCCGCGCTGGAACAGTTCGGCATCAAGGGGATGACGGTCAGCGAGGCGAGCGGCTACGGCCGGCAGCGCGGCCACACCGAGGTGTACCGCGGCGCCGAGTACCAGGTCGACCTGGTGCCGAAGGTCCGGCTGGAGGTCCTCGCCGAAGAGGATGACACCGAGGACGTGATCGACGTCATCGTCAAGGCCGCGCACACCGGCAAGATCGGTGACGGCAAGGTCTGGTCCGTGCCGGTCGACACCGTCATCCGCGTGCGCACCGGAGAACGGGGTCCGGAAGCCCTGTGAGGTACCTGGCCGACGAAGTCCAGGTTGAGTTCCGCAGGGTTTTCCTGATGGATCCGCGGCGATGCTCGGACAACGGCGTCCGGGCGGAGCTCGGCAAGGGGGCACAGTAGTGAGGGGAGAGGCCCGTTCGTACGCCGCGGCCCGCAAGGAGCGGGCCGCGGACACCGACCGCTGGCTCAAGGATCTCTTCCGCACGGCGAGCGACGGCGACCACGTCTCACTGGTCGCCGTCGGGAGCCTGGGCAGGGGCGAGCTGGCGCCCGGCAGCGACCTCGACCTGGTGCTGCTGCACAACGGCCGGGCCGACGTGGCCAGGATCGCCGACCGGATCTGGTATCCGATCTGGGACTCGGCGGTCAACCTCGACCACTCCGTACGCACGGTGGAAGAGGCGGTGTCCGTCGCCAGGCAGGATCTCAAGGCCGTGCTCGGCCTCATCCAAGCCAGGCACGTGGCCGGTGACCCCGAGCTGACCAGGAAGGCCAGGGAGTCCGTGCTGGCCGAATGGCGGGCCGACTCCCGGCGCAGGCTCGGCGAGCTGCGTGACGCGGCCGACAAGCGGGCCCAGGTCAGCGGCGAGCTGGCCTTCCTGCTGGAGCCCGACCTCAAGGACGGCCGCGGCGGGTTGCGCGACGTCCAGGCGATGCAGGCCGTGGCCGCCGCCTGGGTCGCCTCGGCGCCGGGCCCGCGGGCGCGGGAGGCGTACGAGCTCATCCTCGACGTGCGGCACGCGCTGCACATCGTCACCGCGCGCGGCACCGACCGGCTGGTGCTGCAGGAGCAGGACGCGGTGGCCGGACTGCTCGGCCTGCTGGACGCCGAAGCGCTGATGCGCAGGCTGGCCGAGGCGGGCCGCACGATCTCCCACGCGTTCGACGCCACCTGGCGCACTGTTGACAGGCTCCTGTCAGGCCCCGCTCCCCGTGGCCGCCGCCCGCTGGCGGACGGCGTGGTGGAGCATGGCGGCGAGGTCGTGCTCGCCAGGGGGATCGACCCCCGCAAGGACCCGGTGCTGGTGCTGCGCGCCGCCGCGGCCGCGGCCGACTCCGGGCTGCCGCTGGCGCCCGCCACCGTGTCCGTACTCGCTGCTCAGTCCGCCCCGATGCCGGTGCCGTGGCCCGAGGAGGCCCGCGACGCGCTGGTGTCGATCCTCGGCGCGGGCCGGGCCGCCGTGCCCGTGTGGGAGGAGCTCGACCAGGCGGGCATCCTTGTCAAGCTGCTTCCTGACTGGGAGCGCGTACGCCACCGCCCCCAGCGCAACCCCATTCACCGCTTCACGGTCGACCGCCACCTGATCGAGGCCGCCGCGAACGCCGCCAGCCACACCCGCGAGGTCTCCCGTCCCGACCTCCTGCTGATCGGGGCGCTGCTGCACGACGTCGGCAAGGGCTGGCCGGGTGACCACTCCGCGACCGGCGAGGTCGTGGTCCGCGACATCGCCACCCGCATCGGCCTGCCCGCCCAGGACGTCGAGACGCTGGCCACCGTCGTACGCCACCACCTGCTGCTCCCCGAGACCGCCACCCGCAGGGATCTCGACGACCCCGTGACGATCGAGAAGGTCGCCGCGACGGTCGGTACGCGGGAGGTGCTCGACCTGCTGGCCGCGCTGGCGGTCGCCGACGGCAACGCGACCGGTCCGGCCGCGTGGAACAGCTGGAAGGCCGGGCTCGTCGCCGACCTGGTGCGCCGCGTCAGGTCCGTGCTGGCCGGCTCACCGCCGCCCAAGCCGCCCACCCTCTCGCCGGAGCAGGCCGCGCTGGCCCGCCACGGCGGCGGCGCGATCCGGGTCAACGGGGGAGCGGTCACGGTCGTCGCCCCCGACCGGGTGGGCCTGCTGTGGAGCGCCGCCGGGGTGCTGTCCGCGCACCGGCTCGTCGTGCGCTCCGCCTCGTCCGCGTCCGCGGGATCCACCGCGGTGATCGAGTTCTCCGTCATCCCCGAGTACGGTTCCCCTCCCGACCCGGCGACGCTGGAGTCCGATCTCCGTCTCGTCCTTGCTGGCCGTCTTGACATAGAGCAGCGGCTGGCCCGCCGCACCCGCTCCTTGCGGCCGCCCCGCGTACCCGTGGCCCCACCTCGGGTGACACTGGTCGACGACGCCTCCGCCACCGCCACCGTGGTGGAAGTCAGGGCCCATGACAGGCCGGGACTCTTGTGGCGTATAGGACGGGCGTTCGGGGAGTGCGGTCTTGACGTGCGAGCCGCTCGCGTGGAGACTCTCGGCGCGGAGGCAGTGGACGTCTTCTATGTTGTGGACCGCGCTGGTCGCCCCCTCAGCGACGAAGCGCAGAGGGCTCAAGTCCGCGATCAAGTCCTTGCCGCACTGCGATAACCAATAGCACACGACAAACGGTCACGTTTGTAACGATTGTGTCCGAAATGCCTGGTAAGTCGGATGCTGCGGATACCTTGTGGACGGCTTGAAGACCCGTTGCTGACGGGACGATTGAGGGGTAGCGGAAGCGGTGACTACGGGGAACTCCAGCAGCGGCCCGGCCGCGGAGCGGGATCGCGAGAAGCGGTCATTGCCGCGGCTCGGCCTGCGAAATTGGCGCGTGAGGTGGCGGCTCACCGCCCTCATCCTGGTGCCCACCATCGCTGCCGTGGTGCTCGGGGGAGCGCGCGTGGTGGGTTCGGTCCAGAGCATCGGCGTCTACGACCTCACGGCCACCTCGGCGGAGCAGGCCGGCCGCATCCGCGACCTCGTCCAGGCGATCGGTCTGGAGCGTGACACGGGCGGCTGGATCGGCGCCAACCGGGCGATGCGCAAGTCGCTCGCCGCGCCTTTCGCGCAGCGCAAGGCGGCCGTGGACACGCTGGTCAAGGCCGTACGCTCCGACCTCGACACGATGGACGACGCCTACGGCCCGCGCGTGATCAAGGCCGCCGCCCAGGCGAAGTACGACCTGGGCCGCCTGTCCAAGATCAGGAGCGAGGGCCAGGCCAACACCATCCGCTACGACTTCCTCACCGACACCCTGATCAAGCTGCACGACGAGCTGGCCCTGATGTCGGACGACTCGCAGATCGTCGGCCAGTTCCGCGCGCTGAGCGCGCTGGTGTCGGCCAAGGAGGAGATCTCCCGGCAGCGCGTGCAGCTCCTGCAGGCCTCCTACGACGGCGATCGGGTGGACGCGAAGGCGGTCGAGCAGTTCATCGCCTCCAACGCCCGCCAGCAGAGCGACATCTCCACCGTGGGCGTCGAGGCCGGCGTCGAGGTCGGCCTGGAGCTGTCCAAGGCCCTCACGTCCAACCCCGAGTACGTCAACGTCCAGCTCACCAAGTCCCGCGCGGTCACGCTGGCCAGCGGCCGGGCGCCCGGCGCGGTGCTCAACGACAACCTGATCTCCGCCAGGGCCGAGCGCGAGAGGTGGTTCAAGGAGAACACCGTCGCCGTCGACGTGCTGCACGGCATCGAGAAGGAGCTGGCGGGCAAGGTGAACCTGCGCAGCCAGGAGCTGCGCGAGTCCGAGATCCGCAACGCGATCATCGCGGGCGCCCTGATCCTGGCGCTGCTGCTGATCGTCCTGCTTCTCACGGTGGCCATCGCCCGCTCCATGGTGAGCCCGCTGCGCCGGCTGCGCACCGAGGCCCTGGAGATCGCCGGCTTCCGGCTGCCCGACGTCGTGCGCCAGCTCCGCATCAGCGGCGACACGTCCGTGCGCGACGTGCAGCCGATCGAGGTCGAGGGCCAGGACGAGATCGGCGAGGTGGCCAGGGCCTTCGACCAGGTGCACCGGCAGGCCGTGCGCCTGGCGGGCGAGGAGGCCGAGCTCCGCAGCAACATCAGCTCGATGTTCGTCAACCTCTCGCGCCGCACGCAGACGCTGGTCGAGCGGCAGATCTCGCTGATCGACGGCCTGGAGAAGGGCGAGCAGGACGGCGGCCGGCTGTCCGACCTGTTCAAGCTCGACCACCTGGCCACCCGCATGCGCCGCAACTCCGAGAACCTGCTGGTCCTGGCCGGTCACGAGGCCACCCGCCGACGCAGCCAGCCGGCCAAGCTGGTCGACGTCGTACGCGCCGCGCTGTCGGAGGTCGAGGGCTACGAGCGCGTCCAGGTCCGGGTCCACCGGGCCACCTCGGTGCTCGGCAGCTGCGCCAACGACCTGGTCCACCTGGTCGCCGAGCTGGTCGAGAACGCCATCCAGTTCTCCCCGAGCCACTCCCAGGTCACGGTCACCAGCAGCCTCATCGAGGGCGGCGGCGCGCTGCTGTCGGTGAGCGACACGGGCATCAGCATGACCGAGGACGAGCTCGCCGAGGCCAACCGCCGCCTGGCCGAGCCGCCCGTCGTGGACGTGTCGGTGTCCCGGCGCATGGGCCTGTTCGTGGTCGGCCGCCTGGCTCTGCGTCACGGCATCCGGGTGCAGCTCAGGAAGGGCGAGGGCAGCGGCCTGATCGCCATGGTGCTGCTCCCGCCCGCGCTGATCGCCGACGGCCAGCAGCAGCCGCTGCCGCAGCGTCCCGCGTTCGGCGGCGGCACCGTGCCCAGCCAGGCTGGCGCGCCCCTGCAGAACGGGGCGCAGAACGGCTCGTTCAGGTCGTTCGGCAGCTTCGACTCCCACGAGCCCGGGCCGGCCAGGCAGCACTCCCAGGACCCCTTCGACGGCAACGGCCAGGCCCGGCCCGCGCCCGGGATGTTCGACGGCGGGCCCGCGCGGCAGGGACCGGGGACGTTCGACAGCGGGCCCGCGCGGCCCGCTCCGGGGACGTTCGACAGCACGCCGGGGACGCACAGGCCGGCGTTCGGGGCGTTCAACTCTGACCCGGGCAGGCCGGAGGTGAACGGCTTCACCGCCGACACCGACGGTGGCTCCCACCGCAGGCAGTCGCCGTCGTTCGACTCCGGCGTCTACCCTTCGTACCCCAGCCCGGGCTCCTACCCATCCGGTAATGGCGCGTTCCAGACGCCGCCACCGCCGCCGTCGTACCCCACGAACGACGTGCGCACGCCGGACCCCGCCCCCTCGGTGGACATGTCGCCGATGGAGCAGGAGCAGGAGGAGTACCTCCCGATCTTCGCGTCGGTGGAGTCGGCCTGGTTCCGCCGGCCGCCGGAAGAGCAGTCGCCGCCGCCCGCGGTCGCGGGCGAGCCCACGCCCCCGAAAGCCGTACCCTCTGGGGAGGAAGCGTGGCGAACGGCCGCAGACGCCGGATGGCGGGCGGCGGCCGCAGCGAGCGATCCCAGTCTCGGCGGCATCACTGCCGCCGGGCTGCCCAAGCGGACCCCCAAGGCCAACCTGGTGCCTGGCACGGCGAGCCAGCCCGCGCAGCAGCAACAGCCGCAGCGGCCGGCTCCTCCGGCTCCCCCGGTCTCAGCAGACCGGGTGCGTAGCCGGCTGGCCAGCTATCAGCAGGGTGTGCGACGGGGCCGCCAAGAAGTACGTGGACAGGAGGAACAGAGTGAGTAAGCGTCCCGCCGGGGAGGATGCGTGACAACCCTTAGCCATGAGGCGCACAGGTTCGACTGGCTGATCACCGACTTCGTACGCAACACGCCCGGAGTCGCGCATGCCGTCGTCGTCTCGGCGGACGGGCTCTGCCTGGCCGCCTCGGAGGGCTTCCCTCCGGACCGGGCCGACCAGCTCGCCGCGGTCTCCGCGGGCCTGCTGAGCCTGACCGTGGGTGCGTCCAGGGTGTTCGAGGGCGGTGCGGTGACGCAGACCGTCGTCGAAATGCAGCGCGGGCTGCTGCTGGTCATGGCCATCAGCGACGGCTCGGTGCTGACGGTGCTGGCGGGTCCGGATTGTGACATGGGCCTCGTGGCGTACCAGATGACGTTGCTGGTAGACAGAGCGGGACAGGCGCTCACGCCGGCCTTGCGCGCGGAGCTGCAGGCCGCCAGGACCCGGTGATGTGATGGAACTGATGGGAGAGGGCCGTGTACGGCGCTGACGGAATCGGGGACGAAGAGCCCCTGTTCCGTCCTTACGCGGTGACGGGCGGCCGATCCGAGCCGCGCTATCACCTCGCGATGGAGACGTTGATCTCGTCGATGTCGATCCCGGACGACGAGATGGCCATGCTCACCCCCGAGCAGGAGGCCATCATGCAGCTCTGCAGGTCGTTCCGGTCGGTCGCCGAGATCTCGGCCCTGCTCCGCGTCCCGCTGGGCGTGGCGAGAGTGCTCGTGGCGGACATGTCCGACGAAGGGCTTGTCCGCCTGCACCAGCCACGCCTCAGCCAGGGACAGCCAGACCTCAACATGCTCGAAAGGGTGCTCAGTGGACTACGCAGGCTCTAGCCCTGGCCTCACATCGACGAAGATCGTCGTGGCCGGGGGCTTCGGCGTCGGGAAGACGACGTTCGTGGGGGCGGTGTCGGAGATCCTCCCGCTCACCACGGAAGCGGTGATGACCGACGCGTCCGCGGGCATCGACGACCTCGGCATGACGCCGAACAAGCAGACCACGACCGTGGCGATGGACTTCGGCCGCCTGTCGCTCGACCGTGACCTGATCCTCTACCTGTTCGGCACGCCCGGTCAGCACCGGTTCTGGTTCATGTGGGACGACCTGGTGCGGGGTGCGATCGGCGCCGTGGTGCTGCTCGACACGCGCCGGCTCGCCGACAGCTTTCCGGCCATCGACTACTTCGAAGAGGCCAAGCTGCCGTTCGTGATCGGGGTCAACGGCTGGGACGGGCAGTTCCCGCACTCCGACAACGAGGTCAGGGAGGCGCTCGCGCTGTCGCCGCACGTGCCGATCGTGCGCACCGACGCCCGCAACCGCGAGTCGGTCAAGGCGACGCTGATCTCGCTGGTCGAGCACGTCGTACGCCTGCGGGCGGCACCCGTCCGCTAGCTCGCCCAGGGCGCCTCCTCCAGGGAGTTGAGCACCGGGACCAGCTGCTCCTCCTCATAGGCGAAGTGGGCCTCCATCTCACCGGCGATGCGGTCGAGCGTCGCCGGGTCGGTGGCCCCGCGCAGCTCCTCGATCAGTCCGGCGATCACGGCGTGCTCGTCGCGCAGCCGGTCGAGGGGCTGCTTCAGCTCCGGGAACAGCTTTTCCAGGTGCGGGAAGGCCACGCGCTCCTCGCCCGTGTGGTGGAAGGTCAGCGCGTCGCAGAAGGCCAGGCAGTGCGCCCGCAGATCGGCGGCGGGCGCCTCGCCGGCCCGCAGCCCGGCCAGCTCGCCCCTGAGGTGGTCGTGGATCCTGACCAGCTCGTCCCCGAACGCCTGCAGCCGCTCGCGCTCGGGATGGAGGGCGATGACCGGGATGACCCGGTCGGTCTGTGCCTGGTACGCGGCGAAGGCCGGGTCGAGGGCCGCCTGGCGGGCGTACACGCGGTCGCGCTCCGCACCTTCGAGCGGCACCGCCCGGGCCGTGAACGTCTCCTCGCCGAGCTCGACCGTGACCCTCGGGTGCGCCACCACGTTGTGATACCAGGCCGGATGCGCGTCGCCGCCCGCGTTGGAGGCGAACACCAGGACGCGCTCGCCGTCGCGCAGGTAGACGGCCGGGTTCGTCCGCCGCCGGCCCGATCTGGCGCCCACCGTGGTCAGCAGCACCAGCGGGGCGCCCTCGAACATGCCGCCCACCTTGCCGGCGTTCGCCCGGAACTCCGCGATGACCTGCTGGTTGAAATCCGTCATCTCACTATCCTTTGGGGAGGCGAGGTTCATATTTGCTTTGCAAGCAAAGCTAATTTAGACAGCAAGGTGTTCGGGATGTCAACTGACGGCTTGAGCGTGGACGACGGGATCAGGACGTTGCTGCTGCTGATGCCGCGCATGGTGGGGCGCGCCAAGCGGCTGAAGGTGCCGGAGGCGGTGCAGGCGCTGTCGCTGGCGCCCCGGCATCTGTCGCTGCTGGCGTACCTGCTGTTCGACGGGCCGATGACGGTGAACGAGCTGGCGGCGCGGCTGGAGGTGGCGCCCGCGACGGTGAGCCTGATGGTGGGGGAGCTGAGCAGGAAGGGCGTGATGGAGCGGCGCGAGGACGACGCGGACCGGCGGCGCACGATCGTCAGCATCGCCGCGCTGCATCAGGCGGCCATCGACGAGTGGCTGGGCTACGGCGCCAAGGCGTGGCGGCGGGCCCTGGAGCCGCTCACGCCGGAGCAGCGGCGCCTGTTCGTGGACACGCTGCGCGCCTACGAGCAGGCGCTCTCCGGCTGACGCGGGATCTGCGGGCTTCCCGGCCGGCGCGGGGTCCGAAGGGGTGCGGTCAGGCTGACGCGGGGTCCGAAGGGGTGCGGTCAGGCTGACGCGGAGTCTGAAGGGGTGCGGTCAGGCTGATCGGGGTCTGCAGGGGTGTGGTCGGTCGGGGTGATCGGCGGCTGAGGGGGCGCGGTCAGGCCGGTGGGGCGGCGCGCCGGTTCACCAGGGCCTCGATGCCGTCGAGCACGCGCTCCAGCCCGAACTCGAAGGCGTGCTCCGGGCTGTAGGCCGCGTTGAGCGCCTCGCCCGCCGCCTCCCCGACCCGGGCGGCCGTGGGGTAGTGGCTGGTGTCGGCGATCCGGCTGAGGAAGGGCACGTGCGCGGCCCACCACTGCTCGTCGGTCAGCCCGGTCAGGCTCTCCGCCTGCGCGGCCTCCACGGCCCCCCTGGCCGCGCCGTGCACGAAGCCGGTGATCAGCGTGATCACCGAGTCCATCTCCAGGTCCGACAGGCCGATGCCGTCGACCGCGCGCAGCTCGTAGTCGTATTTGGCGGTGACGTTCGGCCCGAGCACCGGGCGGCTCGCCGCCACCTGCAGCAGCCACGGGTGGCGCAGGTAGAGCGCCCAGTTCTCCCTGGCGATCTGCTCCAGCCGGCCCCGCCAGCCGCCGGGCACGTCCTCCGGCCTGGCGGTCTCGCCGTAGACGGTGTCGAGCATGACGTCGAACAGCTCCGGCTTGCCCGGCACGTACGTGTAGAGCGACATCGTCCCCACGCCCAGCCGCTCGGCCACCCGGCGCATGGACAACGCCTGCAACCCCTCGGCGTCGGCCACCTCGATGGCGGCGCGCACGATGCGGTCGACGCTCAGCTCCGGCTTGCCCTTGCGGCTGGCGCGCTCGCTGGTGCGCCAGAGCAGCGCCAGGCTTCGCGCGGGGTCGCCCTTTCCCGAGTACTCGACGGTCACATTCGTACGGTACACCGTACGGTTGCCGGGGTAGACCGTATGCTGTACGGTACGCCGTACGATTTCTTAGGAGGCGGCATGTCAGCGGTGATGGCGCAGGGCCTGCGCAAGACGTACGGGGAGAAGGCGGCGCTGGACGGCGTCGATCTCGACGTGGGGCAGGGCACGGTGCACGGGCTGCTCGGCCCCAACGGCGCGGGCAAGACCACGGCCGTCCGCATCCTGACCACGCTCCTGCGCCCCTCGGGAGGGCGTGCCGAGGTGGCCGGCTTCGACGTCGCCACCCAGCCCCGCCAGGTGCGCCGCAGCATCGGCCTGGTCGGCCAGCACACCGCGGTGGACGAGTTGCTGACCGGCCGGCAGAACCTGGAGCTCTTCGGCCGCCTCTACCACCTGGGCGCCGCCGCGGCCCGGGCCAGGGCGGTCGAGCTGCTGGAGCAGTTCGGCCTGGAGCACGCGGGGCCGGCCAAGGAGTATTCCGGCGGCATGCGCCGCAGGCTCGACCTGGCGGCGAGCATGATCCTGGCCCCGCCGGTGCTGTTCCTGGACGAGCCGACGACGGGGCTCGACCCGCGCAGCCGGGCGGAGATCTGGCGCGCCGTGCGCGACCTGGTGTCCCGCGGCACCACGGTGCTGCTGACCACCCAATACCTGGAGGAGGCCGACCAGCTCGCGGACCGGATCTCGGTGATCGACGCGGGCCTGGTGGTGGCCGAGGGCACGCCCGACGAGCTCAAGTCCAAGCTCGGCGGCGACCGGCTCGACGTGGTCATCCACGACCCGGAGCGGGTTGCGGAGGCGGCCGGCATCGTCGCGAGCGTGGCGGCGAGCCCGGCGGAGGTCGACCCGGACACCAGGCATGTGAGCGCGCCGGTGAGCGAGCGGGTGCAGGCGCTCACGGAGGTGCTCGCGGCCCTCGCGGCGGCCGGGATCGAGGCCGAGGACGTCACGGTACGCCGCCCGACCCTCGACGAGGTCTTCCTCAACCTCACCAACGCCGGAGGAGGCGCCGAATGACCGCCGTATCGCTTCGATGGGCCCTGGCCGACGGCTGGACGGTCGCCCGCCGGGACCTGATCCACTGGGCCAACCAGCCCATGACCGTGGTGTTCGGCGTGGTCTTCCCCGTCGTCATCACCCTGGCCTTCGGCTACCTGTTCGGCGGCGCGGTGAAGGTGCCGGCCGGGGCGGACTACTTCGCCTTCCTCATGCCCGGCATGTACGGCATGACGATGCTCTTCGGCCTGAGCGCCACCATGATCGCCGTCACCACCGACGCCTCCAAGGGCGTCACCGACCGCTTCCGCTCCATGCCCATGGCGCCGTCCGGCGTCCTCATCGGCCGGGCCATCGCGGACCTGCTCAACTCGGTGCTGATCCTGGCCGGCCTGCTGGCCTGCGGCCTGGCCGTCGGCTGGCGCCCGGCCACCCTCACCGGCGCGCTCGCCGCCGTGGGCCTGCTGCTGCTCCTGCGCTTCTCGCTGCTGTGGATGGGCATCTACCTGGGCCTGCTCACCAAGGACCCGGGCGGGGTGGTGGCGGTGCAGACGCTGGAGTTCCCGATCGGGTTCCTGTCGAACGCGTTCGTCGCGCCCGCCACCATGCCGGGCTGGCTGGGCGCGGTCTCGGAGTGGAACCCGCTGTCGTCGACGGTGGCGGCCACCAGGGAGCTGTTCGGGAACCCGGGGTGGGGCGGGGAGTCGTGGGTGGCCCAGCACGCGGTGCTGATGGCCGTGCTGTGGCCGGTGGCGATCACGGTCGTCTTCTTCACCCTGTCGGTCCGCCTCTACCAGCGCCTCGACCGCTGAGCGGTCGCCGTGGGAGTCACCTGTGCCGGTGGAACTCCACGGGTTCCGGGGCGAGCGGGGTGTTGCCGAGGATGAGGTCGGCGGACTTCTCGGCGAGCATCATGACCGGGGCGTAGATGTTGCCGTTCGTGACGTACGGCATGGCCGAGGCGTCCACGACGCGCAGCCCGTCCAGGCCGTGCACGCGCATCGTGTCGGGGTCCACGACCGACAGCTCGTCGGTGCCCATCCGGCAGGTGCACGACGGGTGCAGGGCCGTCTCGCCGTCCTTGGCGACCCAGGCGAGGATCTCCTCGTCCGTACGGACCTCCGGGCCGGGGGAGAGCTCGCCCCCGTCCAGGTCCGCCCACGCGGGCTGGGCCAGGATGGCACGGGCGTGCCTGATCGCCTCCACCCACTCCCGGCGGTCCTGCTCCGTGGACAGGTAGTTGAAGCGCAGGGCGGGCTTGTGGCGCGGGTCCGTGGAGGTGATGCGGACCGAGCCGCGGGCGTCGGAATACATCGGACCGATGTGCACCTGGTAGCCGTGGCCGCCCGCCGGGGCCGAGCCGTCGTAGCGGACCGCGATCGGCAGGAAGTGGAACATCAGGTTCGGGTACGCCACCTCGTCGTTCGAGCGGATGAAGCCGCCCGCCTCGAAGTGGTTCGTGGCCCCCGGGCCGCGCCTGCGGAAGAGCCAGTCGGCGCCGATGAAGGGGCGCCGCCACAGGGCCAGGGAGGGCTGCTGGGAGACCGGCTGCCGGCAGGCGTGCTGCACGTAGACCTCCAGGTGGTCCTGGAGGTTCTCGCCCACGCCGGGCAGGTCGTGGACCACCTCGACGCCCAGGGGCTCCAGCAGGGCTCTCGGGCCCACGCCCGAGAGCTGCAGGAGCTGCGGGGTGTTGATGGCGCCGCCGCAGAGGATGACCTCCGCGGCCTCGATGCGCTCGCCGCCGCACATGACGCCGACCGCGCGGGTGCCCTCGAAGAGCACCTTCTCGACCAGGGCCCGGGTCCGGACCTTCAGGTTGGGCCGGTGGCGTACGGGGTGCAGGTACGCGCGGGCGGCGCTGAGCCGGCGGCCGCGGTGGACGTTGCGGTCGAAGGCGGCGAAGCCCTCCTGGCGGTAGCCGTTCACGTCGTCGGTCAGCGGGTGGCCCGCCTGCTGGACCGCCTCGAAGAACGCCTCGAACAGCGGTCCGCGGGCGGGGCCGCGCTCCAGCTTCAGCGGGCCGTCGCCGCCCCGGAAGGTCGTCCCGGGGTCGGCCAGGCAGTTCTCCATCCGCTTGAAGTAGGGCAGGCAGTGCGCGTAGTCCCAGTGCTTCATGCCGGGATCGGCGGCCCAGCGCTCGTAGTCGAGCGGGTTGCCGCGCTGGAAGATCATGCCGTTGATGCTGCTGGAGCCGCCCAGCACCTTGCCGCGGGCGTGGTAGATGCGCCGCCCGTTCATGTGCGGCTCGGGCTCGGACTCGTACTTCCAGTCGTAGAAGCGGCTGCCGATCGGGAACATCAGCGCGGCCGGCATGTGGATGAACACGTCCCACAGGTAGTCGGGGCGGCCCGCCTCCAGCACCAGCACCGAGGTCGAGGGGTCGGCGCTGAGCCGGTTGGCCAGGGCGCAGCCGGCCGAGCCGCCGCCCACGATGACGAAGTCGAACCTCAACGGGGAATCCAGTCCTTCCACACGATCTTGTTCTCTTCCACCCACCGCTTGGCGGCCTGCTCGGCGCTCATCTTCTCGTTGATCATGTCACTGGCCACGGCGTTCTGGTCGTCGTTGGTCCAGTTGAAGTTGCGCACCAGCTCGTACGCCCGCCCGCCGGTCTGGGCGAACCGCTTGCTGACGATCTTGTCCAGCAGGTACGGCGGGTAGTCACAGGCCACCCTCGCCGGGTTGTCGTCGCAGCCGACGGCGTAGGGCGGCAGCGCGATCTTGACGAGTTTGGTCTTGGTGAACAGCCATTGCGGCTCGTAGAAATACATGAGCAGCGGTGTCCGATTCTTCGTCGCGGCCTGGGCGGCCTTGATCAACGCGTCCTCGCTGCCCGAGTAGACGACCTTGTAATTGAGCCTGAGGTTCTTGACGAGTGCCTCGTCATTCGTGACGAAGGTCGGATCTCCGTCCAGAACCTGTCCGGCATTTCCGGTTTTTTCGGTCCGGAATAGGTGGGCGTACTTATTGAGGTTTCGGTAGTCCGTAATGTCGGGGTACTTTTTGGCCATCCACTCGGGCACGTACCACCCGATGACGCCCTTGTTCCCCGTGAGGCCCGCCGAGAGGGCGACCCCCTTCTCCTCGATGTAGGTCTTCTTCCAGTCGTTGTGGCCCCAGCTTTCGACGATCACGTCGACCTTGCCGGATTCGAAATCCCGCCAGGACTGGTCCTCTTTCACGGGCCGCTTGTTCACCTTGTAGCCCAGCTCGTACTGGAGCAGGTGTGCCAGCACGGCCGCCTGGGCCTCGTACCCCACCCAGGCGTGGACGTCGATGTTGACGGTCCCCTTGGACTGCGTGCTGGTACCGGGCTCCGCGCTGGAGCAGGCCGTCAGTAACAGGGCCGCGACGAGCGGCCCGGCGAGCGTCTTCGTTCGGGTCATGAGAGGTCTCCGGGACCGCGGCCCCAGGGGCGGGGCCGCGGTCGAGAGGGGTTACTTGGGGATCCAGGCCTGCCACTTGGCGGTGTTGGCCTCGACCCACTTCTTGGCGGCTTCCTCGCCGGTCATGCCGTTGTTGGTCATGTCGTCGGCGACGGCGTTCTGGTCCTCGTTGGTCCAGTTGAAGTTCTTGACCAGCTCGTACGCCTTCCCGCCGGTCTGCGCGAACTTCGTGCTCACGATCTTGTCGAGGTCCATCTCCGGGTAGTCGCAGGCGACCTTCTTGGGGTCGGCGTCGCAGCCCTCGGTGTAGGCGGGCAGGTTGACCCGGACCAGTTCGGTCTTGCTGAACAGCCAGTGCGGGTCCCAGAAGTAGAACAGCAGCGGCTTCTTCTGCTCCTGTGCCTGCTGGGCGCCCTTGATCAGGGCCGCCTCGCTGCCGCCGACGACGACCTTGTAGTTCAGCTTGAGGTTCTTGATCAGGGCTTCCTCGTTGCTGACGTACGACGGGTCGCCGAAGAGCAGCTGGCCCTTGCCGCCGGACTCGGAGGTCTTGAAGAGCTCGGCGTACTTGTTGAGGTTCTTGTAGTCGGTGATGTCGGGGTGCTCGTCGGCCATCCACTTGGGGATGTACCAGCCGATGACGCCCTTGTTGCCGGTCGAGCCGGCCACCTGCGCGGTCTTCTTCTCGTCGATGAACTGCTTCTTCAGGTCGGGGTGACCCCAGTTCTCGATGATGACGTCGACGTCGCCGGTCTCGAAGCCCTCCCAGGCCAGCTGCTCCTTGATCTCGGGCAGCTCGACGTTGTAGTTGAGCTCGTTCTTCAGCAGGTACGCGACGACGTTCGCGCTGGCCTCGTAGCCCACCCACGGGTTGATCGCGATCTTCACCGTGCCGGTGGGGCCGGCGGAGGCGCTGGCGCCGGCCGCCGGGGCGGAGGCGCTGGGGGAGGTCTCGACTGTGGCTCCGCCGCAGCCTGCGGCGGCGAGCCCAAGGGCGAACAGGCCTGCGAGCAGGCGAATCTTCATGTGGACTTCCTCTTTCGGGGGGAAGGGCGCCTGTCGGCGCCCTGCGTTATGCGGTCGAGCATGACTCCGAGGAGCACGGTCGCGATGCCCGCGACGAACCCCATGCCGAAGTCGGTCCTCTGGGAGAACCCGGTGACCACGTCGTAGCCGAGGGCCCCCGCCCCGACCAGGCCACCGACGACCACCATGGCCAGCGTCATCACGATGCCCTGGTTGGCCGCGAGCAGGATGGCCCGCCTGGCCATGGGCAGCTGTACCTTCCACAGGAGCTGGCGGGGGGTGGAGCCGGCCGAGGTGGCCGCCTCGACGACCGTGGCGGGCACGGCCTTGATGCCGTCCTCGACCAGGCGGACCACCGGCGGCACCGCGTAGATGATCGAGGCGAAGATCGCGGTGAACCGGGTGGTCTCGAACAGGGCCAGGGCCGGCAGCAGGTACACGAACGCGGGCATCGTCTGCGCGGCGTCGAGCAGCGGCCGCTGCACGGCCGAGTAGCGCGGCGAGCGGGCCGCGGCCACCCCCAGGAACAGGCCGATGACCAGCGTGACCAGCACCGCGACGGCGACCGTGGTCATCGTCTGCATCGTGTGCTCCCACACGCCGAGCAGCGCGATAGCCAGCAGGCAGCCCAGCGCGATCAGCGCCGGCCGCGTGCCGCTGACCCGCCAGGCGACCGTCAGCACGGCGAGCGCGACCAGCCACCACGGGGCCGAGGTGAGCAGCGACTCCAGCGGGTTGAGCAGCGCGTACGAGGTCACGTCCTTGATGAACGTGGTCACCGCGTACCAGTTGGTCTCGGCCCACCGCACGGCGGCGTTGACCTCGGCCACCAGGTTGACGGTGAGATTCTCCGGCCAGACCTTCGGCAGCACGGGAATGAGCGCCAGCCCGGCGGCGGCCAGCGCGCCGGCCGCGACGAGGTCGGCCCGGGCGATCCTGGCGTGCGGGTCGCGGTGGGCGAGCGCCATCATCATCCGGTCGAGCATCACGGCCATGATCACGATGGCGATGCCGGCCGGCAGCATGAGGCCGACCTGGGCCCGGGACAGGCCGAGCAGGATGTTGCTGCCCAGGCCGGGGGCCGCGATCAGGTTCGCGATGACGACCATGGACAGCGCCATCATGATCGTCTGGTTGACGGCCAGCGCCATCGTGGACCTGGCCAGCGGCAGGTAGACCTTGAACAGCGTCTGGCGTCCCGTCGCGCCGAGGGAGGCGGACGCCTCGACCGCCGTGGGGGAGACCCCGGAGATGGCCAGCGCGGTGATGCGGATGGCGGGCGGGATGGCGTAGATCATCGTCGCGATGGCGCCGGCGGGCGCGCCGATGTGGAAGAACAGCGCGAGCGGTGCCAGGTACGCGAACGTCGGCATGATCTGCATGACGTCGAGCACCGGCGTGATCGCCCGCCGCACGCGCACGGAGAGCCCGGCCCAGACGCCCAGCGGGATCCCGATCGCCAGCGACAGCAGCACCGCCACCCCGACCAGGGCGAGCGTGTCCACGCTCGACTCCCACAGCCTCAGCACGCCGAACGCGCTCACGCTGCCGACCGCCAGCAGCGCGATCCGCCAGCCGCCGGCCAGCCACGCCAGCGCCCCCAGGACGCCGGTGATGCCGGGCCAGCCGAGCGCGTACAGGGTTGACTGGAACAGGTCGTAGAGCGAGCCCACGCCGAGCCGGATGTAGTTGAGGAAGTACAGGAAGAGCGGGTTGTCGTTGCGGTGGTCGTCGATCCACTCACGCAGCTCGGTGACGGCCAGGAACTGCGGCGCCTCCTTGTCGTGCGGCAGCGTCCCGGTGCCCTGGAAGACCAGGTACGCCACCACGAACAGCACCGCCACCCCGGCCGGGGCCGCCCACCTCGGTAACCCGAGCCTGGAGGGCGTGGTGACGGCCGTGCTGCTCATGTGCCCGCCCTGGCGCCGACGTCCTGGCCCGCCAGGAAGGCGAGCAGGTCCACCCGGTCCACGACGCCCACCAGCTCGTCGCCGTCCACGACCCTGATCGGCCGGGAGGAGGCGGAGGCCACGCCGATGGCGTCCTTGATGACCGTGGCGACCGGTAGCTCGGGCCCGTCCAGCGGCTCGCCGGGCTCGGGGTCGCGGCAGATCCAGCGCAGGCTCAGCACGTGGCTCCTGGGCACGTCGCGGACGAAGTCGGCCACGTAGTCGTCGGCCGGCGCGCCCACCAGCTCCTCGGCCGTGCCGAGCTGCACGATCGAGCCGGCCCGCATGATCGCGATCCGCTCGCCCAGCTTGAGCGCCTCCGAGAGGTCGTGCGTGATGAACACCATCGTCTTGCCGACTTCCCGGTGCAGCCGGATCACCTCGGCCTGCATGTCGCGCCTGATCAGCGGGTCGAGCGCGCTGAACGGCTCGTCGAACAGCATCACCTGCGGGTCCACGGCCAGCGCCCTGGCCAGGCCGACGCGCTGCTGCATGCCGCCGGACAGCTGGTCGGGGTAGGCGTCGGCGTGCCCGTCGAGGCCGACGAGCGAGAGGATCTCCCCGGCCCGCCGGTGCCTGTCGGCCCTGGCCGTGCCCTGGATCTCCAGCCCGTATGCCACGTTGTCGATCACCTTGCGGTGCGGGAGCAGGCCGAAATGCTGGAAGACCATGCTGACCTGGTGCCGGCGGATCTCGCGGAGCCGGGTGGGCGTGGCGGCGACGATGTCCTCGCCGCCGATCGTGATCCGGCCCGCGCTCGGCTCGATGAGCCGGGTCAGGCAGCGTACGAGGGTGGACTTGCCGCTTCCCGACAGGCCCATGACCACGAAGACCTCGCCGGGGCGCACCTCGAAGCTCACGTCCCGGACGGCGGCCGTGCAGCCCGTCCTCTCCCTCAGCGCCGCGGGTTCGAGATGTCTGTCCTCGCTGTCCAGCACCTTTTGTGCCCTGGTTCCGAAGATCTTCCAAAGGCCCGCAACGGTGATTGCCGCGCTGTCGGGAGAATCTCCCACACTCGCCTCCTCGTTTTGCCGTCGCTCAACATATGTCGGGAATAGCGAGATTCTCAACGCCGTGACCCTCTGGAGACCGGGGTGCGCCTCTGGCGTTACTCGTTTGGAACGAGCCAATCCCCCATTGGGGGACATTTATTCTGTTAAAGGTTTATTTCGTGCTCTCCCGGCTTCCGTCATGGAGCGCCAGGTTCTATCCTCAGGAGCCACGCGAACCAACTTTTGTCGCGTTATGTTCGCTTGGCCACAAGCCATGGGATGTGTTCCAATTACCGGCACTTGCCGATTTCCCCAGGGCACAGACTTCACATATACGCCGATTCGGGCGAGGTGCGTTCGGTGACTACAGAGCTCGGCGTCAGGCAGGCCAGCGAGGGCGGCTGGCGCCTGCGCAATTGGCGTGTCCGGGCGCGACTCGTGGCCCTCATCCTCATCCCGACGGCCGCCGCCGTGCTGCTGGGCGGTGTCCAGGTGCTCGCCTCGACCTCGGCGGCCGGAGACTACGCGCGGACGAACCAGTTCGCCACGCTCTCCGCCGAGCTCGGCGGGCTCACCCACCTGGTCTCCGCCGAACGCGCCAGGACCGCCTGGTACATCGCACGCAACCGGCCGGCCGCGGGACTGGCCGAGGTGCAGGCCCAGATGGAGCAGGTGGACCAGTCGGCCAGGGAGGTGCGCGGCATCGCCCAGCAGTTGCTGACCGACTCCACCGGACGTACCGCGGACCAGATCGAGAGCCTGCTCAACCGCCTGAACGACCTGACCGCCCTGCGCGAGCAGGCGCTGGAGGCCAACCTGCTGCCCGGCCCGGCCGTCGAGCTCTACACGACGGTGATCAACGACCTGCTCTCCGTGCACAACGAGCTGGTCAAGGGCAGCGTGGACGACGAGCTGTTCCGCCAGACGAGCATGCTCGACAGTCTCGCCCGCGCCAAGGAGAGCATCTCCTACCAGCAGGCGCTGGTCACCGTCGTGCTCGTCGAGGGGGCGTTCGACCAGGAGCAGCTCAAGCGCTTCCTCGGTGAGCAGTCTCGGGAGGCCAACGAGCGCAAGGGCTTCGCCACCGAGGCCACCGCGGACGAGCGCCGCCTGTTCGACGAGACCGTCAACGGCAGGTCCGCCGACCGCATGTTGTTCCTGCGCGAGCTGGTGCTGATCAGGGCCACCGAGGGCCTGCCCCTGCGCGGCCTCGACCAGTCCAAGGAGGACGACGCAGCGGAGTGGTTCGACGCGACGAACGTGGTCGTCGACTCCATGCGCGAGGTCGAGCAGCGCCAGGCCCAGGGCATCGTGGACCGCAGCGAGGCGCTCAGCGCGGACGAGCGGCGGCAGGCGTTCGTGACCGCGGGCGCCGTGCTCGCGCTGCTCGTGGTCGTACTGCTGATCACCACGGGCGTGGCCAGGTCCCTCGTACGTCCGCTGCGCCGCCTGCGCGGCGAGGCGCTGGAGATCGCCGGCAAGCGGCTGCCCGAGTTCGTGCAGCACCTGAGGGAGTCCCGCGACGGCGAGGTCGCCACCGAGGTGCCGCCGATCGGGATCTTCTCCAAGGACGAGGTGGGCGAGGTCGCGCGGGCCTTCGACGAGGTGCACCGCGAGGCCGTACGGCTGGCGGGCGACGAGGCCAAGCTGCGCTCCAACGTCAACGCCATGTTCGTCAACCTGTCCAGGCGCAGCCAGACGCTGGTCGAGCGGCAGCTCACGCTGATCGAGAAGCTGGAGCGCGGCGAGCGCGACGACGCCCGGCTGGGCGACCTGTTCAAGCTCGACCACCTGGCCACCCGCATGCGGCGCAACAGCGAGAACCTGCTCGTCCTGGCCGGCCAGGAGGCGGCGCGCAAGTGGAGCGAGCCGGTCGAGCTGATGGACATCGTGCGGGCCGCGCTCGGCGAGGTCGAGAGCTACGACCGGGTCAGCATCCAGATCGAGTCGGACGTCGCCATCGCCGGGCAGGCCGTCACCGACGTGGTGCACCTGCTCGCCGAGCTGGTCGAGAACGCGGTGTCGTTCTCCTCGCGGGACACCAAGGTCATCATCTCCAGCAGCCGCATCGACGGCGGCAGCCTGATGCTGTCGGTCACCGACCACGGCATCGGCATGAGCCAGGACGAGCTGGCCGAGGCCAACTGGCGGCTGGCCAACCCGCCCGTCGTGGACGTGTCGGTGTCGCGGCGGATGGGACTGTTCGTGGTCGGGCGGCTGGCGCTGCGGCACAGCATCCGGGTGCAGCTCCGGCGGCAGGACATCGGCGGGCTGACCGCCATGGTGCTGATCCCGCCCATGCTGCTCACCGAGGTGCCCGGCGCGATGGCCGGCGCCGGGCCGCGGCTCCAGGTGCCCAGGCAGGCGAACCCGCCGTCCTACCCGACGCAGCCGCCCGCTCGCCTGTCGGGGCCGCCGCCCGGGCATCCGTCGTTCGACGGCGTCAGCCCGGCGCCCGAGCCGTCGTCCTGGTTCAGCTCGTCCCAAAGCCACTCGATCGAGCAGCTCCCGCCCGACCTGACCGCGCCCCGGCCGTTCACCGACCTGACCTCGCCGGGCTCGTCGTCGTTCGCGGACCTCGGGCCGTCGGGTTCGTCGTTCGCGGACCTGGGCCCGTCGGGTCCGTCGTTCGCCGATCCGGGCACCCCGGGCACGTCGTTCCCCACGCCTTCCGCCTCCGGGAAGGACGAATTCCTGCCGATCTTCGCCTCCATGGACGAGAGCAGCTGGTTCAGCAAGTCCGCGCCGACGGCGGACCACCGTGACGAGCCGTGGTCGTCCCCTGCCGACCAGGGCTGGCAGGCCGCCGGCGCGGCCACGGAGCCCGCGCGGAGCGGCACCACGAACTCCGGCTTGCCGAAGCGGACGCCGAGAGCCAATCTGGTACCGGGCACCGCAACTCCGCAGCCGCCGCCCGTTCCCGCTCCTCCGGTGTCCCCCGATCGACTGCGTACCCGGCTGGCCAGCTACCAGCAGGGCGTGCGCAAGGGACGCGCCGAGCTCGAGGAGGATTCGTGAAGGAGCTGAGCCAGGCCGCCAGGGACATCAACTGGCTGGTCAGCGGCTTCGTCGAAGAGGTCCCCGGCGTGGCACACGCCGTGGTGGTCTCGGCGGACGGCCTGCCCATGGCCTTCTCCCGTGGCTTCCCGAAAGACCGCGCCGATCAGCTCGCCGCCATCGCGGCCGGGCTGGTGAGCCTCACGCAGGGCTCGGCGCGCGTGTTCGAGGGGGGCGGGGTGACCCAGACCCTCGTCGAGATGGAACGGGGCCTGCTGCTGGTGATGTCGATCAGCGACGGGTCCTGCCTGGCGGTGCTGGCCGCACCCGACTGCGACATGGGCTTGGTCGCTTACCAGATGACGATCCTGGTCGAGCGCGCGGGGCAGGTGCTCACCCCTGCTGTACGGGCGGAGCTGTCCGCCGCGCGCCCGTGGTGATGGGAGTGAACGTTGGCATCGTGGCACAACGGGGATCCGGAGCCCGAGCGAAGTTCGCTCGTCCGGATGTACGCCGTCACCGGCGGCAGAACGACTCCGCGCACTCAGCTCGCCATGGAGGCACTGGTATCGTCAGCCACCTCGGCACAGCTCGGTACGACGTACACGCGTGAATACCGCGCGATCAGCGAGCTGTGTCGGCAGGTTCGGTCCGTGGCGGAGATCTCCGCGCTGCTCAGCGTGCCCCTAGGGGTGGCGAGGGTGCTGGTCGCCGACATGGAGGCGGATGGGCTGGTCAAGGTGTACCAGCCACAGCTGGATGCGGGCCTTCCTGACAGGGGCCTGCTCGAAAGGGTACTGAGTGGACTTCGCAGGCTCTAGTCGCCTCACCTCCACGAAGATCGTCGTGGCGGGCGGGTTCGGCGTGGGGAAGACCACGTTCGTGAAATCCGTGTCCGAGATCATGCCGCTGACCACCGAGGCGGTGATGACGGACGCCTCGGAGGGCATCGACGACCTCGGCCACACGCCGGGCAAGACCACCACCACCGTGGCCATGGACTTCGGGCGGCTCTCGCTCGATCACGAACTGATCCTCTACCTGTTCGGCACGCCGGGGCAGCACCGGTTCTGGTTCATGTGGGACGACCTCGTCCGCGGGGCCATCGGGGCCGTGGTGCTGGTGGACTCGCGGCGGCTGGCCGACAGCTTCCCCGCGGTGGACTACTTCGAGAACTCGGGGCTGCCGTTCGTGATCGGGCTCAACGGCTGGAACGGGGAGTTCCCGCACGTCGAGAGCGAGGTGCGGGAGGCGCTCACGCTCTCGGCGCACGTGCCGATCGTCCGTACGGACGCGCGTGCGCGGCAGGCGGTCAAGAACACCCTGATCACGCTCGTCGAGCACGCGCTGACCGTACGGTCCCACTGAGCCGTCGCCGCTACCGCGCCGACCACCAGTAGGCGGCCACCAGCTCCGCGACCAGCGTCTCGGTGAGCAGGGCCACGTCGGGGTCGTCGTCGTGGGTGTAGCGGATCGCCGCCGTGGCGTCCTTCACCTCGGCGCCCACGGTGATCACCGTGGACTCGCGCTCGCGTACCCAGTCCATGGCCTGGGCGTCGTAGCGGGAGCCAGGGAAGAGCAGCGCGCGGTAGTCGAGCGTCTTGGTGAGGTAGACGTCCACGTGGGACCAGTCGCCGCTCTCGCACGCGTCGGCCGGGCGGCGCGGGCCCTCGCGGAACATCAGCGCCGACTGCTCCGCCGACGACAGGCGCTCGGCGGGGGCGATCGTGTAGACGCCGTGCGGGCCGTCCAGCAGCTCCAGGGCCAGCGGGAGCCACTCGTCCCTGCGGTCCAGCAGGTCGGCCGTGGCCTCCGCCGCCCTGCCAACCAGGGCGGGGAGGTCGCGGTCGCGGCCCGTGAGCCTGGACTCCAGGGCGAGGAGGAGGGCCAGGGTGTGCTGGAACGTACGGCAGGCGACGCCGCCGCGCTCCTCGCCCGCCCCCATGTCGATCACCAGGTCGGCGGCCTCGGTGAGGGGCGAGCCGGGCCGGTTGGTGATCGCCGCCAGGTAGGCGGGGCCGCCCGCGTACCGTTCGGTGGCGTCGAGCGTCTCCCGGCTGGAACCGGTGGCCGAGATCGGGATGACCAGGGTGCCCTCGGCGGGCGGGAAGCTCGCGGCGGCGGAGGCGTACTCGGCGTGGGCGTTCACCCCGGCGGCGCGCAGGCGCAGGGCGGCCACCCCGGCGGCGTACCGGGAGCTGCCCATGCCCAGGAAGAGGACCCGGTCGACATCCCCGGGGAGTCCCTCGAACGGGTCCGCCGCCCGCAGCGAGCCAGCCAGGGTCGCCAGGGACTCCGGCTTGGACTCCAGGTCGGACAGGTAGAGCTCAGAATTCACGCGAAGTTCTCCTCGGGGTACCAGGTGTGCAGAACGCCCATGGGGGCGTAGCGCCAGCGGGGGAGGTGGCGGGCGGCGTAGATCAGCTCGCGGCACTCCTGCTCCACCTCGAACGGGCGGATCAGGCTCTCGTCGAGCAGGTCCGGCCTGCCCCGCTCGGACAGGCGGTGCCGGTAGGCGGCGAGCAGGGCGGCGCGGGCCCGCCTCGCCCAGCTCGCCGCCAGGTCGGGTGGGGTGCCGCGTCTCTTGATCGCCACCTGGGCGACGTGTTCGAGGCTCGTGGTGAGCTGGGCCACGTCCCTGGCCGGCGGCTGGTACGGGTCGGCGTCGGCGACGGTGGGGTTGCCGTCGAAGTCGATGACCGCGTAGCCGTCCTGCCACTTGAGGATCTGGCCCACGTGCAGGTCGCCGTGGATCCGGATCAGCGGGGTCGTGATGGGCTCCGTCAGCGCGGCCAGCTCCCGCCTGAGCGCCCCGGCCCGGCTCGCCAGCCACTCACCGTCCGGCCCGTCGGTCAGCGCGAGCGCCTCCGCGAGCGCCTCCTCAGCCCTGACCGCCGCACCACTTCCCGGCGACCGCGCGCCTTCCGGAGCGCGCGGATCAGGACCGAGACCGGGAAGGGGGTGGTCAGGGGCGGGGAGGGTGGAGAGGGCGAGGTGGAGGTCGGCGGCGAGGCGGCCGAGCTCCGGGGCGAAGCCCGTGGTGCCCGCCTCGGCCTCGTCCACGCACCACTCCCAGCCGTCCCGCGCCTGCGGCAGATACCCGGTGACCAACGCCAGCAGGTGCTCGCGCCCCCGCAACACGCCTGTCAGAGCCGCGTAAGGAGGCGCGGTGTCGTTGAAGCCCGCCTCAACGAGGTGGGCGAAGACCTCCGGAGCGGGGTGCGGCAGCGGTACGGGCGGGGTGAGCCACTTCACGACCACCCGCTCGCCCACCACCACCGAGTAGTTCGTCTGGTCCACGTGAGGTCCGAAATCACGTTCACCTGGGGCCCCAGTGTGGAGATCTTCAGGACCGTACGAGAAAGTGGGCAGCGGAAGGAAGCGCCGGACCCCGAAGGGCGGCGGCACCTCCCCCTCCAACAGCGCCAGGAGCGCGGTTGTGAGCCCGCGATCTCGGGCGGTGAGGGGCCTCTCACCGAGAGAGATCATGCGGCGACGTATTGAATCCCAATTCAACAGCAGGACCAAACTTCCAGGTAGCAATGTCAGCAAAAGTCTTGCTCATGTTGATTTGGGCTGCAACACTCCTGCTCTGGTCTGCTGTGTCCGGTAAGGTCGCGCGACCCCTCTTACATCACAAATTTCAGAAGGAGTAGCGGCCGTGTCCCGTACCCGGTTCACCCGTCGTCTCCCGGCCACCGTGGCGGTGGTCGGCCTCGCGCTTGCCGTCGCGGCGTGCGGCGGTGAGTCGTCGTCAAGCTCAGATGGCAGAACGGTGGCGGCCGACCAGCTCAAGCCAAACGCGGACCTGTCGCAGCAGACCCTGCAGATCACGGTCTGGGACGGCTACACCCCCAAGGAGCTTCCCGAGAAGGTCAAGGAGAAGCTCAAGGTCAAGGACCTGAAGGTGGCGCTGCACGACACCAACGAGGTCGCGATGACCAAGCTCACCGCCCCCGGTGACAGCGGCATCGACGTGGCGTTCGTGTCCGGCCAGTACGCCCAGGCGCTCAACGCGCAGGGCCTGCTGGAGCCGATCCACCCCGAGCTGATCCCCAACCTGGCCAACCTCTACCCGGAGGCCACCCAGCTCTCCTACGACAAGGGCAACAAGTACTCGGTGCCCTACACCTGGGGCACCACCGGCATCTGCTACCGCAAGGACCTGGTGAAGAAGGTCCCGGACAGTTGGAACGATCTCCTCAAGCCCCCGGCCTGGGCCGAGAAGAAGGTCACCATGATGACCACCGAGCGCTGGCTGGCCCTGCCCGCGCTCAAGTCCCTCGGCTACTCGGTCAACACCGACAAGGACGAGGAGATCGAGAAGGCCCGCGAGCTCCTCATGGCGCAGAAGCCGCACCTGCTCACCTACGACGACACGACGTTCGGTGACCGCCTGACCTCCGGCGAGGCCGTCATGGTCGAGGCGTGGGACGGCTGGTGCCCGACCACGGACGAGAAGGGCAACATCGGCTTCGCCGTGCCGAAGGAGGGCAGCGACCTCTGGGTGGACACCATGGTGATCATGAAGTCCTCCAAGAACAAGGAGGCGGCGCACGCCCTGATCAACTACATCCTGGACCCCGAGATCCACAGCTGGGCGGCCGCGAACATCAACTACAAGGTCCCCAACAAGGCGGCCATGGAGAAGGTGAACCCGCCGAAGGGCTCGCTGCTCGGCATCCCGCCGGCCGAGCTGCTCGACGGTGAGTCGCTCATCGACCTCGGCCAGGCGTCCACGAAGTACACGCGTCTGTCGGCCGACGTCCAGGCGAAGTAGTTGTCGTTGTAGTGAAGTCTGAGGTCAAGGCCCGGCCGGTGTCCCGATCGCGGGGACGCCGGCTGGGCGCGTTCGTGTTCCTGGCCCCCGGGCTGACATACCTGCTCGTGCTGCTGCTGGTGCCGCTGGCGCTGGTGATGAGCTACACGGTCTTCCAGCGCGGGCGATTCGGCGGCGTGGTCTACGAGTTCACGACGGAGAACTTCGAACGCCTGGTGGACCCGCTCTACCTGAGCGTGGTCGGCAGTTCGCTGAAGATCGCCGCGGTGACGACGCTGATCGCGCTGCTGGTCGGCTACCCGACGGCGTACCTGATCGCCCAGCTCCCGCGCAAGTGGAAGACGATCGCGCTGGTCGCGATCGTGCTGCCGTTCTGGACGAACTTCATCATCCGCGTCTACGCCTGGATCATGCTGCTGAGTGGTCCCGGGTTGATCAACAGCGGGCTGAAGGTGTTCGGGCTCGGGCCGCTGGACCTGCTCTACAACGAGGGCGCGATCGTGGCGGGGCTGGTCTACTCGTACCTGCCGCTGATGGTGCTGCCGTTGTACGCCACGATCGAGAAGCTCGACCCGCAGCTCAGGGAGGCCTCGGCCAACCTGGGGGCGTCGGCGTTCACCACGTTCCGCAGGGTCACGCTGCCGCTCACGGTGCCGGGCGTGCTGACGGGGTGCCTGTTCGTGTTCGTGCCGAGCTTCGGCAACTTCGTCATCCCCGAGATGCTCGGCGGCAGCAAGTCGATCATGGTGGGCAACCTGATCCGCCAGCAGTTCCTGTCGGCGCGCGACTGGCCGTTCGGCTCCACGCTGGCGCTGGCCCTCATCGCGGTGCTGATCGTGCTGCTCGTCGCGCAGGCCTGGGTGGCGCGCCGTGCGTAGGTCCAAGCTGCTCCATGTCCCGTTCTGGGCCACGTACGCCTTCCTGTACCTGCCGATCATCGTGCTCGTCGTCATGTCGTTCAACGCCGGCGAATCGGCCTACAGCTACGAGGGGTTCAGCCTCAAGTGGTACGCCGAGCTGGCCGGGGACGAGCGGGTCCTGGGCGGTGTGGTCAACACGCTGATCGTGGCCACCGGGTCCACCGTGATCGCGACCGTGCTGGGCACGCTGCTGGCCGTCGGCCTGGCGAGGTACACCAAGTCCAAGACCCTCGACGCGGTCGCGCTGATGCCCGCCGTGCTGCCCGACCTGGTGCTGGCCATCGGGTTGCTGGTCTTCTACGGCATGATCCAGCTCACGCTCGGCCTCTACTCGGTGATCCTGGCCCACGGCGTGTTCGCGATGGCGTTCGTCGCGGCGGTCGTGCGTACCCGGCTGACCGGCGCCGACACCTCGCTGGAGGAGGCGTCGCGGGATCTGGGGGCCGGGCCGGTGGTGACGTTCATGAAGATCACGCTGCCGCAGCTCATGCCCGGCATCGTGGCCGGCGCGCTGCTGGCGTTCACGCTGTCGCTGGACGAATTCGTGATCGCGTTCTTCACGATCGGCAACAGCGAGCCGACGCTGCCGATCGTCATCTACTCAATGATCCGTTTCGGGGTCACCCCGAAGATCAACGCGCTGGCGGCGATCCTGCTCCTCGTGAGCTTCACGGCGGTGATCGCCGGGCAGCGCCTGACCAAGATCGGGGAGTCACGTGCTCAAGATTGACGGGGTCAGCCGCAGGTTCGGGGACGTGACCGCGCTCGACAACGTTTCGCTGGAGATCGGCCAGGGCGAGTTCTTCGCGCTGCTCGGGCCGTCCGGCTGCGGCAAGACCACGCTGCTGCGCATCATCGCCGGGTTCGAGACGCCCGACGCGGGCGCGGTCAGCCTGGACGGTGACGACCTGCTGTCCAGGCCCCCGAACCGGCGGCCGATCAGCCTCATGTTCCAGTCGTACGCGCTGTTCCCGCACATGACCGTGGCCAAGAACGTGGCCTACGGGCTGGAGCGCGAGGGTCTCCCGAAGGGGGAGGTCAGGCAGCGCGTCGGCGAGGTGCTGGAGACGGTCGGGCTGTCGGCGCACGCCGCCCGCAAGCCCGCCCAGCTCTCGGGCGGGCAGCGGCAGCGGGTGGCGTTGGCTCGTTCCATCGTCAAGCGGCCCCGGCTGCTGCTGCTCGACGAGCCGCTGTCGGCCCTGGACAAGAAGGTCCGCGCCGACATGCAGCTGGAGCTCAAGCGGCTGCAGCACGAGGTGGGCATCACGTTCGTGGTCGTCACGCACGACCAGGAGGAGGCCATGTCGCTGGCCGACCGCATCGCGGTCTTCGACAGCGGCTCCGTGCGCCAGGTGGACCAGCCGGTCGAGCTGTACGAGCGGCCGCGCTCGCCGTTCGTGGCCGACTTCGTCGGCGCCAACAACCTCTTCCGCGGCACCGCCAGCGGCCTCGACGGCATCAGGAGCGAGCAGTTCGGCATGTTGCCGGGCACGCCGCTGGCGGAGCTGGAGGCGGGCGCCGACGCGCTGCTGGCGGTGCGGCCGGAGAAGATCGAACTCGCCGAGGAGAACGCCACCAGGGGGCTGCCGGGCAGCGTCCTGGACGTCAGCTTCTACGGTGGTGTGTCACACCTGTCCGTGGAGGTGCCCGGCCACGCCAAGCCGGTCCTCGCCGCCGTCCAGGGCGCCAGCTCCGTACGGGCCGGGGCCAAGGTCAAGGTGCGCTGGGACGCCCAGGACGCGGTGATCATGGCAGTCGATCAGTGAGTCAGGTCGTTGCCCGTGGCCGCGCGGGCGTAGGAGAGGATCAGCTCGGCCGCCTCGCCCGGGCCGATCAGCGGGTGCCTGGCCGTGATGCGGTAGCCGTACGCGTCCTCCAGCGCCACCAGGTTGCGCGCGATCGTCAGCGAGTCGGCGCTCAGCCGGAACACCCCCAGCGCGGCCCCGGTGTCCAGGATCGCCTGGTACATCGACACCTGCCGGTCGTAGAGCGAGGTGAGCAGCACGCCGTAGACCCGGTTGCGGCCGGCGGCCCCGCCCAGCTCGTTGAGCAGGCGCACGTCGGGGTCGAGCGGTCCGGTGGGCAGCCCCGACCTGATCGTGACCACCAGCTTCTCGACGGGGTCGGTGATGGTGGCGAGCCGGCGCAGGCGCTGCTCGTAGAAGCGCTCCATGCCCGCGTGCTGCGCCTCGACCAGCAGCTCGCTGAGGTCGGGGTAGTGGTAGAGCACGGCGCCCGAGGTCAGACCTGCTTCCTCGGCGACATGCGAGAGCTGTACACCGTCGATGCCGTGGCGGATGATGGCCCTGCGTGCGGCCTCGATCAAGTCGATGCGCCGGTCACTGCGGCTTTTACGCTGAGCCACCACCACCACCTTCACTCGTTTGGCTGCTGTTCAGTTAGCCGTGACCATAGTGCCTTTAAGTTGACCTTCCCGCTAGATCTGTTTTTGAATTCCTCTTCAAATTGACGAGTTCCCCGGAGTCTCGATGTCTCTCACGATCCTGTTCATGCCGGAAAGCGCCTACGGCCCCACCAACAACTCCATCGGCATCGGCGACATCCTGCGGCAGCGCGGGCACCGCGTCGTCTTCGCCGCCGAGGCGTCGTGGAAGGGCAAGCTCGAGGCGCTCGGTTTCGAGGAAGACCTGGTCGACCTCGCGCCCGCGCCCGAGGACGCCGAGGAGCAGGACCCCGGCCAGTTCTGGAAGGACTTCATCCGGGACACCGCGCCCGAATACCGCAAGAGCACGCGCGAGCAGCTCGAGACCGTCACCCAGCCCATCTGGGCCGAGCTGATCGAGGGCGCGAAATACTGCGAGCCGCAGCTCAAGGCCATCATCGAGCGGGTGAACCCGGACGTGATCGTCGAGGACAACGTGATCACGTTCCCGGCGCTGCTCACGGCGGGCAAGAAGTTCGTCCGGATCGTCTCGTGCAACCCGCTGGAGGTGCGCGGCGAGAACGTCGCGCCGGTCTTCTCCGGCCTGCCCGCCGACGACCGCTCCGAGTGGGACGCCTTCCGGGCCGAGTACGACCGCACCCACCGCGAGATCTGGACCGCCTTCAACGAGTGGTGCGTCGAGCAGGGCACCGAGCCGCTGCCCGACCTCGACTTCATCCACGAGGGCGACCTGAACCTCTACGTCTACCCGGAGATCCTCGACTACACCGACGCCCGCCCGCTGGGCCCCTCGTGGCACCGGCTGGACTCGTCGGTCCGTGAGACGGACGAGGACTTCACGCTGCCCTTCGAGCGCAGGAGCTCGCTGGTCTACTTCTCGCTCGGCTCGCTGGGCTCCTCCGACGTGGAGCTGATGCAGCGGGTGATCGACGTGCTCGCCACGACGCCGCACCAGTACATCGTCTCCAAGGGCCCGCTGCACGAGGAGATCAAGCTGGCCGACAACATGTGGGGCGCGGAGTTCCTCCCGCAGACTAAGATCATCCCACTGTGTGACTTGGTCATCACCCATGGCGGCAACAACACGACCACCGAGGCGCTGCACTTCGGCAAGCCGATGATCCTGCTGCCGCTCTTCTGGGACCAGTACGACAACGCCCAGAGGGTCGATGAGCTCGGTTACGGTGTCAGGCTCTCGACCTACACCTTCACCGACGAGGAGCTCACGGGGGCGGTCGCGCGCCTGCTCGGCGACACCGAGCTGCGGGCGGGGCTCGCCGCCGCGGGCGAGGAGATCCGGCGTCGCGACGGCCTGCGCAAGGCCGCCGACCTGATCGAGCAGCTCGGCCAGTAGCACGGCCCTGGTCCCTTAGCACGACCCCTGAGAGATGAAGTTTCCTGATGCGTGAACTGATCAACCCCGCCACCGGGCTCCCATGTGCCGAAATTCCGGACACGCCGGTGGAGGGCGTGGCGTCGGCCGTACGTGCGGCCCGCGCGGCGTACAAGGAGTGGTCCGAGACCACCCCGGCCGAGCGCGCTCGGCTGCTGCTGCGGCTGGCCGACCTCGTGGAGGCCGACGCCGAGGAGCTGACCAGGCTCGAGGTGGAGGAGACCGGCAAGCCGGCGGCGGTGTTCCGGGACGGCGAGCTGCCGTTCGCGGTGGACAACCTGCGCTTCTTCGCCGGCGCCGCCCGCTCGCTGGAGGGCACGGGGGCCGGGGTGTTCAGCGCCGGCTACACCTCGGTCATGCTGCGCCGTCCCGTCGGGGTGGTGGGGTCGATCGCGCCGTGGAACTTCCCGTTCGTGATGGCGGTCTGGAAGGTCGGCCCGGCCGTGGCCGCGGGCAACGCCGTGGTGATCAAGCCGGCCCCCCAGACGCCCCGTACGACGCTGCGGCTGGCCGAGCTGTTCGCCAAGGCGGGCGCGCCCGACAACCTCGTCCAGGCGATCACCGGCGACGCCGAGGTGGGCCAGGCGCTGGTCACCGACCCCGGTGTGGACATGGTCAGCGTCACCGGCTCCACCGAGACCGGCCGCGCCGTGATGAACGGCGCGGCGGCCACGCTCAAGCGGGTCCACCTCGAGCTCGGCGGCAAGGCGCCGGCGCTGGTGTTCGAGGACGCCGACCTGGCGGAGATGGCACGCGGCGTGGCCATGGGGGCGACGTACAACACCGGGCAGGACTGCACGGCGGCCACCCGGGTCTACGTCGCCAGGGAAATCTACGGCGACGCCGTGGAGGCGATTCGGGCAACTCTTGCCAACATCACCGTCGGCGACCCCTGGGACCCGGCGACGGACATCGGCCCGCTGATCTCGGCCGCGCACCGGGACCGGGTGCACGGGTTCGTCTCGCGGTCAGGTGGGCGCGTGCTGCACGGCGGCTCCCCGATCGGGGGCTCCGGCTTTTTCTACCCTCCCACACTCGTGACCGACGTCGCACAGAACAGCGAGATCGTGCAGGGAGAGCTTTTCGGGCCGGTTCTGGTCGCGCTCCCGTTCGACGGTGAGGACGAAGCGGTCCGGCTGGCCAACGACACTAGATACGGCCTGGCCTCGTCGGTGTGGTCGCGCGACGTCGGCCGGGCCATGCGGGTCTCGCACCGGCTCGATGTGGGCGTGACGTGGGTCAACGATCACCTGCCCATCGCCAGCGAGGCGCCGCACGGTGGGGTGAAGGGCAGCGGGTTCGGCAAGGACATGAGCCAGGAGGCGGTGCAGGAATATTCGGTGACGCGGCACCTGATGGTGAAGCACGCGGCACCGGCCGAGCGGGATTCGTTCCGGCCAGCCTGAAGACGTGTACGGCGTTATGCCACCCAAAGTGCCTCTTTGGGTGGATGAGATGGGATATGTTCGGTTGGCCGATCTGGTACGGGTTGTGTTCCAATTACCCAGCCGGACAGAATCCCATGCGCCCCACGCGTGTCTGATTTTCTTCGAGCACGTACCGGCGAGAGGTTGCGAAACTCAGTGAGGACGAAAGACCCCAGGCACACGAGGTCAGGGGAGTACACAGGCGGACGGTTCCGGCTGGCGAACTGGCGTGTGCGCTCTAGGCTGGTCGCTCTGATCCTCATTCCCACGATCGTGGGTGTGCTGCTCGCCGGCATCCAGCTGGCCGACGCCATCGGCACCAGCGCCGAATACCGCCGGCTCACCCAGGTGGCCGAGCTGGTCCAGCGCATCGGTGCGCTCAACCACGAGCTCGGCAAGGAGCGCACGCTCACCGCGTGGTACGTCGCCGACCGCCGCAGGGGCGGCCGCTTCGTCCAGCTCAAGACCCAGCGTCAGGCCACCGACAAGGCCAAGCAGCAGGCGCTGGCCGCCGCCGGGTCCATCGACGCCGCGCACTCGGCCCGCGTGATCGAGGGCGTCGACAACATGCGCCGCTGGCTCGACGGCCTGGACAGCCTCCGCAACTCCATGGTGGGCAACGTGCCCGCGCGCGCCGCCGTCGGTACGTACAGCACGATGATCGACGTCTTCTCCTCCATCCAGGGCGACCTGGGCGACGGCGTGAGCGACGACGACCTCCAGGGTGACGTGGCCGCGCTCGGCTCGCTCCAGCGGGTCAAGGAGGAGGTCTCGCGGCAGCAGATCATCCTCATCGTCACGCTCGCGCAGCGCAGGGTCGACAGCGCCGACTGGTCGGACTTCCTGGGCTCCTGGAACAAGCAGCAGGCCGAGCTGTCCGCGTTCGAGCTGGAGGCCGACGCGACGGACCTCAAGGCGTACCGGGACGGGGTCAAGGGCTCGCAGGTCGACCTCGCCGACGCCATGCGCCAGCGCGCGCTGGCACAGGTGAGCGAGAACAACCGGATCAGGGACCTCGACGTCACCACGCTGCGCGACCTCAACGACTGGTACGAGAGCACCACGGTCACGACCAACGCCATGCGCAAGGTCGAGGACGGCCTGGCCACCAAGATCGTGGCCACCACCCGCGACCTGAGCGACACCGAGCAGCGCAGCGCCATCATCTCCGGCGCGCTGATCCTCGTCCTGCTGCTCCTGGTCCTGGTCATCACCACCCGCGTGGCCGGGTCGCTGGTCCGCCCGCTGCGCCGGCTGCGGGCCGAGGCGCTCCAGGTCGCCACGACCCGGCTGCCCGACACCGTCCGCATCCTGCGCGAGTCCGGCGAGGGCGCGAACATCCCCGAAGTGCCGTCGATCGGCGTCAACACCCGGGACGAGATCGGGGAAGTGGCGCGGGCGTTCGACGAAGTTCACCGCGAGGCGATCCGGCTGGCCGGCGACGAGGCCAAGCTGCGCGCCAACGTCAACTCGATGTTCGTCAACCTCTCCCGCCGCAGCCAGACGCTGGTCGAGCGGCAGCTGCAGCTCATCGAGGGCCTGGAGCAGGGTGAGGAGGACGAGCAGCGGCTCGCGAACCTCTTCCGCCTCGACCACCTGGCCACCCGCATGCGCCGCAACAGCGAGAACCTGCTGGTCCTCGCCGGCCAGGAGGCCGCGCGCAAGTGGAGCGAGCCGGTGCCGCTGGTCGACATCGCCCGCGCCTCGCTGTCCGAGGTCGAGAACTACGAGCGGGTCCAGATCCAGATCCCGTCCGGCATCCTCATCGTCGGCCCCGCCGTCACCGACGCCGTCCACCTGCTCGCCGAGCTGATCGAGAACGCGATCTCGTTCTCCCCGCGCGAGAGCAAGGTCACCGTGACCAGCGCCCCCGCGGAGGGCGGCGTGCTGGTGTCGATCAACGACCTGGGCATCGGCATGAACCAGGAGGAGCTGGGCGAGGCCAACTGGCGCCTGGCCAACCCGCCGGTCGTGGACGTCTCCGTCTCGCGGCGCATGGGCCTGTTCGTGGTCGGCCGGCTGGCCCTGCGGCACGGCATCCGCGTGCAGCTCAGCATGCGGGAGACCGGCGGCCTGAGCGCGCTGGTGATGATGCCCGACATGCTCATCAGCAACGGGCAGGGCCTGCCCCAGCAGGGCGGGCAGTACGAAGCGTTCACCACGTTCGACCCGAGCATGTTCGGGCAGCCGTCGCCCAACGGGATGGGGTCGCACCCCTCCTTCGACGGGCCCGACCAGGTCGTGGACACCCAGTGGCCGGGCTCGCTGCCCGCACCGGGGACCGGTAACTGGCCCTCGTTCGGCGAGCAGCCCTACGAGGAGCAGCCGTCGTTCGGCGAGCAGCCCTTCAGGGAGCAGCAGCCGCAGGGCGCGCAGGCCGACGAGCCGCGCTGGCCGCCGTTCGGCGGCGACGAGCCCCCGGCCGTGCCGCAGCAGCCCGCGCAGCCGTTCGGCGAGCAGCGCTGGCCGTCGTTCACCGAGGAGCCCTCGCAGGCCGCCGAGCCGTCGCCGTTCGCCGAGAACAGGTGGCCGTCGTTCGCCGAGCAGCCGCCGCCCCTGCAGGCCGACGAGCCGCGCTGGCCGTCCTTCTCGACCGAGCCGCCGCAGCAGCCGCAGGACGAGCCGCGCTGGTCGTCGTTCGCGGACCCGCTCCCGCGCAGGTCGCTGTTCGAGTCCGAGGATCGGCCCCGGCCGCAGCACGGCGACTCCTACCGGTCCCCGTTCGCGGACGAGCCCAAGCCGGCCGACCAGTACGAGCAGAACGGCCACTCCAGCGACTACAACCCGTTCGGCCCCGGCGACTACTCCTCGCAGGACATGACCGGGCCGCTGCCCGTGGTGCGCAGCTCGCCGATGGACGACCAGGGCGACGAGTTCCTGCCGATCTTCTCGTCGGTCGGCTCCGACTGGTTCCGCCGGCCGGACCCCGAGGTGCTGCAGCCGCGCTACGAGCCGGAGGGCGAGCCGGAGATCACCGCCGTGCATCCGGCCGTGCCCGCCGACCCGCCGCCGCACGCGGCCGCACCCCCGGCCGCCGCGCCCCCCGCCGCGGACGGCACGTCCGCCCTGCCGCAGCGCCGGCCGGGGGCGTCCGGCGCCGGAGCGAGCTGGTCGTCGCCCGCGGACTCAGGTTTCCAGGCAGCGCAGGCCGCCGCCCAGCCCCAGCAGGCCGGTACGACGGCGTCGGGCCTGCCCCGCCGCGTTCCCAAGGCCAACCTGGTGCCCGGCACGGCCAGCCTCGCCGAGCCCCAGGCCGCGTCACCGGCACCGCAGATCTCACCCGAGCGGTTGCGCAGCCGGCTCTCCAGCTTCCAGCAGGGTGTCCGGCAAGGCCGGGCGTTCACCCGCGGAGAAGAAAATGAGGAGGACAAATGAGAGAAATGAGCCAGGGAGCGCGCGGTATCAGCTGGCTGATCACGGACTTCGTGAACAACGTGCCAGGCGTCGCCCACACGGTCGTGGTGTCGTCTGACGGGTTGCCGCTGGCCTTCTCCGAGGGTTTTCCCAAGGATCGGGCCGACCAGCTCGCCGCGGTCGCGTCCGGAGTGATCAGCTTGACCCAAGGGGCCGCGCGGGTCTTCGAGGGCGGTATGGTGACGCAGACCGTTATCGAAATGCAGCGTGGACTCTTGATGATCATGTCGATCAGTGATGGATCCTGCTTGGCGGTCCTGGCCGCTCCCGACTGTGACATGGGTCTGGTCGCGTACCAGATGACCCTGCTGGTCGAGCGGGCGGGACAGGTGCTGACTCCGGCCGTACGCGCTGAGCTGCAAGCGGCCCGCCCCCGCTAGTACGGGCGGTGACAGGAGATCATGGTGTCAGGTCAGGGTTGGGCTGGTGATAGCACTCCGCCGCATCCGGCGGCTCCCCGTCCGCAGAAGCAGAGTTCCCTGGTGCGGCCCTATGCCGTGACCGGGGGGCGCACCGCGCCGCGGATGAAGTTCGCCATGGAGGCGCTCGTGTCCTCCGTGACGTCGGAATACCAAGACATTTCCCTACTAAGTCCGGAGTATCAGGCGATCATTCAGCTGACCCGGAACGTCAGGTCGGTTGCCGAGATCTCCGCCCTTTTACGCCAGCCTCTTGGTGTGGTCCGGGTGCTGATCGCCGACATGGCGTCGGAGGGCCTGATCCGCGTGCACCAGCCTGCGCTGGACGCGGGAAAGCCGGACCTCAACTTGCTCGAAAGGGTGCTCAGTGGACTTCGCAGGCTCTAGCCCCGGCCTAACCTCGACGAAGATCGTCGTGGCCGGGGGCTTCGGCGTGGGGAAGACGACGTTCGTTGGAGCGGTCTCGGAAATCCTGCCGCTCACCACGGAGGCCGTCATGACGGACGCCTCCGCGCACGTCGACGACGTCTCCCTCACGCCGAACAAGACGACCACGACCGTCGCCATGGACTTCGGCCGGGTCTCGCTCGACCGTGACCTGATCCTGTACCTGTTCGGCACGCCCGGACAGCACCGCTTCTGGTTCATGTGGGACGACCTCGTACGCGGTGCCATCGGTGCGGTCGTCCTGGTGGACACCCGCCGGCTGGCCGACAGCTTCCCGGCCATCGACTACTTCGAAGAGGCCAAGCTGCCGTTCGTGATCGGCATCAACGGCTGGGACGGCCAGTTCGCGCACGCGGAGGAGGAGATCAGGGAGGCGCTGTCGATCGGCGGCCACACCCCGATCGTGCGGCTGGACGCCCGGCAGCGCGAATCGGTCAAGTCCACCTTGATCACCTTGGTCGAACACGCGCTGACCCGCCACATGCACACCCCGGTGTAAGCCCGTTCCCGCCTGGAGCCGGAGAGCCGCGCGAGCCTCCACCCGTCGCCCCGACACGATGGCCGGCTGACGGCATCCAGAAGGACCTCGCTCCAGGCGCGCCACGGCGTCGCGACAGCCCACCCCCTCGCCCGCCGAGGTGGTGGGCTGTCTCATGCCCGCACCCGCGGTCGTCGCGTTCGCGGGTCACATGCGTGACAGCAGCTCGGCCTTCTTGGCCTGGAACTCCTCCTCGGTCAGCAGCCCGGCGTCCCGCAGCTCACCCAGCTTGGCGATCAGGTCGGCCACCTCGGCGCCACGGCCCGCCGGGATCGGCGTCCGGGGTGCCAAGGCCACCTCTCCCGCGGGCCCGGCGGCGGCGCCGGTGCGTACGGCGGCCAGCACGGCGGCGGCGAAGGGCAGCGACTTGTGGGTGGCGCCCCAGCCGAGCCCGAAGATGACCGACGCCGGGTCCTTGTTCGCGTCGGAGGGCATCCGCCGCCCGCGTACCTTCAACCGCAGCGACCCGCTGGCCCCCTCGGGCCGGTGCCACTCGACGCCCTCCAGGTCGGCGACGGAATAGCGCTGATCGCCCGCGGCGTATTTGGCGGACGACGCCCCCGACCAGAACCAGGTGAAGGTGATCGCCTCCCCGTCGAACGTGGCCGCCCCGTCCCACCCCTTGAAGGCGCGCGGCACCGGGGGAGCGGCGACCAGGAACCGGCTGGCGGGCCCGTGCTCGGTGACGGCCGCGCGCAGCTCGTCGGCGTAGTAGTCGGCGAGCGTCTCCTTGCCGGCGGGCAACACCAGCCGGTAGGGGTCGTCGGTCTCCCTGAGCTGCCCGGCCGCGACCGTCATCACGGGATCGGCGCCGCGCCGGGGCAGCACGCGCAGCACCACCGTGCCGCGCCTGCCCCGCGCGAGCGTGACCTCGGCGATCGCCGCGTAGGGGATGACGCGTTCACCGAGTTCGGAAACGAGTTTGGGGGCTTTTCCCCGCTCGGGCGCGATGGTCAGCGATTCCGCCCCGAACAGCCAGGCGCAGTCCCGGCCCGCCAGAACATCCTCCACGTCCACAGAGTAGACGCGTTCGCATGGCGGGCGCGGTCACAGTTCCGACGGCGCCGGAGGCCGCGCCCGCGCACGCCGAGGGCCGCGCTCCCGGCGCGGCCCTGCGGACGCCGGGCGCCTGGACGGTGTCTGGACGGTGGCTAGACGGTGGCGTGGCCGCGGACGAGCCGCCCCACCTCGGCGCGCAGATGCACGAAGTCGGGGTGCTCCCGCGTCGTGATCTGGTCACGGGGCGCGGGCAGGTCCACCTTCAGGTCCCCCACCACATGTGCGGGCGCCTTGGACAGCACCACCACGCGGTCGCCCACGTAGACGCTCTCGTCGATGTCGTGCGTGATGAGGACGATCGTCATCTGGTGGTGGCCGCGGACCTTGAGCACCAGGTCCTCCAGGTCCTCCCGGGTCTGCGCGTCCACCGAGCCGAACGGCTCGTCCATGAGCATCAGCGTCGGCCGGTACGCCAGCGCCCGCGCGATCGCCACCCGCTGCTGCATGCCGCCCGAGAGCTGGAACGGGTATTTGCGCCCCGCGGCCTCCAGCCCCACGGACTCCAGGGCCTCCTGGGCGGCCTCGCGGCGCTGACGCTTGTCCATGTTCTTGCGGCGCAGCGGCAGCGCCACGTTGTCGGCGACCGACATCCAGGGGAACAACGAGCGGCTGTAGTCCTGGAAGACCACGGCCAGGTTGTCCGGCGTCTGGCGGACCAGCTCGCCCTCGACCCTGATCTGGCCGCCCGTGGGCGTGATCAGGCCGGCGATGGAGCGCAGGAGCGTCGACTTCCCGCATCCCGAGGGACCGACGATGCAGAGCAGCTCACCCTCGGCGACGCTCAGGTTGAGTCCGTCGATGGCGTGGTGCGCGTTGGGAGTACCGCCGCCGTACACATGGGAAAGGTTGTCTATCTCGAGCAATGGATTTCCTAGGGGGCGAGACCGCGGACAACACGGCGACTCTTAAGAGCCAGAATGACTCTAGCGGAGCGGTTATTGATGGACATGTCAGTCAGGTAAACCGATTCAGGGCGCGATCTTACTCTCGCACGTTAAAGGCTGCCATGGGAGCCACAGCCGCTAACCGGCCAGATCCCGGGCGGCGTGGTGCCAGGCGAGCACGCGCCGCTCGACGACCAGGAACAGCTCGTTGAGCAGGTAGCCCAGCACGCCGAGCAGCACGATCCCGGCCCACATGGCGGGCAGGTCGAAGGTGGCGTACGCGTCGGTGATCTGGAAACCGATGCCGTTCGTGGTGCCGGGCAGCAGCTCGGAGAAGACCATGACGATCAGGGAGAGCGACAGGGCCAGCCGCAGCCCGGCGAACATCTTGGGCAGCGCCGAGGGCAGGATCACCCGGAGGAGCCGCTCGGCCCGCGACAGCCGGAACGCCTGGCACGTCTGCAGGTGCAGCGGCTCGACCGAGCGGGCCCCGTCGGCGGTGTTGAGCAGCACCGGCCACACGATGCTGAACATGATGAACGCGAGCTGCATCCGCAGCCCGAACCCGAACAGCACGAGGAAGACGGTCACCAGCGCGGGCGGCGGGATCGCGCGCAGGAACTGCAGCACGCCGTCGAGATAGTCGTACGCCCGCGCCGACAGCCCCACCGCCAGCCCGAGGACGACCCCGGCCAGCGCGCCCCCCGCGAACCCGAGCGCCATCCGGCCCAGGCTCGGCAGGATGTTCTCGATGGCCACGTCGGTCAGGAACAACGTGCCGGGCGGCCCCGAGAACCACATCGCGTGCATCCGCGCCACGATCGTGCCGGGCGAGGGGAAGAAGGTGTTGCCCGCCATCAGCGTGGCCGCCTCCCAGAGGAGGACGAGCACGATCAGCACCACGGCGCGGAAGACGGCCGTCCGCATGCCCCTGCCCCTCATTCCCGCTCTCCCAACTGCGTGTGGTGCCAGCGGAACGCGCGCCGCTCGGTCGCCACCAGCAGCGCGTTCACCGCGACGCCGAACAGGCCCACCCAGAACACCCCGGCCAGGATGTCGGCCATGCGCGCGGGCACGGCGATGCCGGCGAAGAAGATGAACACGCCGATGCCCTCACCCCGACCGGCCACGATCTCGGTGCTGACGGTCAGGATGAGCGCGACCCCGGCCGCCAGGCGGATCCCGGTGGTGATGAAGGGCGCCGACGACGGCAGGGAGACGCGCAGGAGCACGGACAGGGGGCCGAAGCCGTACGAGCGCAGGGACTCCTTGGCCAGGGGGTCGACGCCGCGCAGGCCGTACATCGTGTTGTAGAGGATGGGCCACAACGAGGCGTAGACCACGAGCGTGACCCGGTGCTGCAGGCCGGTGCCGATGACCAGGGCCACGAGCGGGATCAGCGCCACGGACGGGATCGGCCGCAGGAACTCCACGACCGAGCGCGTGGCCGCGTCGATGATCGGCACGCTGCCGAGCAGCAGGCCGAGCGGCACCGCGAGCAGGGCCGCGATGCACAGGCCGATCGCCCAGGCGAGCAGGCTCGTCAGGGCGTGCACCCGGAAGGCGGGATCGGCCAGCAGCGTCATGGCCCGCCCGACGATCTCCGTGGCGGGCGGCAGGAACTCGGGATCCGCCAGCCCCGTCCTGCTGAGCAGCTCGATCAGCGCGGCGAAGGCGAGCGCCCCGGCCGCCCGGCGTGACCAGCGAGTGGTGGCGGACGCCGGACGGGCACGGGACAGGGTCTGAGCGCTCACCCGGAGGTGGTGGGCGACATGAGCGACTTGACGTCGATGGCCTTCGTCAGCCACTTGGCTTCCAGCATCCAGTCGGCCACCCGCTGGAGGCGGACCGGGTTGTCGTTGCTGGAGAAGTAGGGGAAGGTCACGGTGGCGGCCGTGGCCGCGTCGATCTGCGTGAAGTTCGGCAGCACCTTGGCCACCACCTCACGGTTGTTCTCCATCAGTTTGGCCGCGTTGTGGATGGCGCGCTGGAACGCCGCCGCCACCTTCGGGTTCTTGTCGTACCACTCCTGGGTGCTGACGTAGCCCGAGATGGGGAACTCGGCGGCGGGGCCGGAGGCGGGGTCGAGGATCTTGCGGGCGCCCATGCTGGAGGTGGCCGCGGTGACCATGGGCTCGCCCAGGTACGCGGCGTCGATCTGGCCGCCCTTCCACGAGGGCATGATGTTCTGGAACGTCACCTGGACGTACTTGATGGTGGCCGGGTCCACGTTGTTGGCCTTGAGCACCTGGGTGAGTGCCAGCTCCTGGAAGTTGTGCAGGACGTTCACGTTGATCGTCTTGCCCTCCAGGTCCTTCGGGGTCTTGATGGGCGAGTTGGGCAGGGCCATGATGCTGAGCGAGTCGGGGGCTGCGCGAGAGCCCTCGGCCAGGATGCGGAGCTTCAGCGCATCCTTGTCATGGGCGGCGAACATCGACACGTAGTTGCCGAACATGGCGTCGATCTCGCCCCTCACCATCATGGGGATGGCTTCCGGAGCCGCCTGGACGACCTGCGGGGTGACGTCCAGACCCTCCTGCTCGAAGAGCCCTTGGTCGATGGCGACGTAGATGGCGGCGCTGTCGATGGCCGGCAGGGTGGCGATCTTGAGTTGTGTCTTCTCGAGACCACCGCCGGCCGAGGCGGACGGCGGCGCGCTGGCGGTCGGGGAACCGCCCGTGCTGCACGCCACGGCGCCGAGTGTCAAAGCGAACCCGATGATGGCGGCCCTGGCGGAACGGCCAAGCCTCATGTCAGGGACTCCCTTCAGATGGAGCCAGGGGGGGACCGGGGGGCTTCTGCTCCCGGGGGCTGTGTGCCTGACGCACAACAGGGATCGACCGTAGCACCAAATTGGTGGTCCTTATCGTGAAAATAATACTTGTGGTTGCAATGTCTGTTTGCCGCTATATCGTGAAAATTTGACGACCCGCGAGAATCCTAATGTTTGTCCGTTTTGGGAAAGGTGGTGAGCGGCGGGACTCGCGTTGCATCTGATGCTCCACAGTTGATCTTTTCCACGCGTCGGGACCGGGCCCGTGGAACGATCTCCTGTTGCCTGTTTCGCCTGGTGGAAGCAGGTTTATCAATTCCGTCAGATTTTCTGGACATTTCGGGATAAACACCTCATCGGGGCACTAGTGGTGGTTGGCCCTGGTCGACCCTTGTGCTCAAATGGCGCTTATCTCGACGTACATATTGCCCCACCTGCATTTACCTGCATGGTCTCCGAGAATTCCCCGCAGGGGCGAGAGGTTGCGAAGGCAAGTGAGAACGCAGAGCGCTGAAGCTTCCGCTGACCGCGAGCCGCACGGCCATCAGAAGCGACGGCTGTCCGATCCACCCTCGAAGAGGTTCGGATTGGGCAATTGGCACGTGCGGTCGCGCCTGGTCGCGCTGATCGTCGTTCCAACGGCCGTCGCCGTGGGTCTGGGCGGGCTGAACGTCGTCACCTCGCTCAGCGATGCCAACACCTACCAGACCCTCAGAGAGGTCGCCGAGCTCAGCGAGCAGCTCGGGGCCGTCACGCACAACCTGTCCTTCGAACGTGACGAGACCGCTCTCTACATCGCCCAGGGCCGGCCGAACAATCGCGAGCCCCAGCTCCGGACGACGTACAGCGGCGTGAACGGCCTCATCGAAGAGGCCAAGCAGCGGGCCCTCGCGCTCACCGACACCCACGCCGAGGCGGTACGGCCGGTGCTGCGGCGTCTCGAAGAGATCCCGACGCTGCGCGAGACGGCCGTCAACGGCAAGATCCAGCCCCTGCCGATGATCAGGAAATACTCGGAGATCATCGCGACCCTGCTGCGGTTCCACGACCAGGTGGGCCAGGTCGCGGTGGACGACGAGGTGGCCGACAGCGCCAGCTCGATGGCCGCCATCGCCCGGGCCAAGGAGCAGGCGTCCAAGCAGCGCGGCATCCTGGCCAGCGCGCTGGACAAGAAGGGGTTCGACAGCGGCGAGCTCGACGCCCTCACCGACGCCAAGTCGCGCGAGGAGAGCGAGGAGACGCTGTTCGCCACCCTCGCCACCCTCGACCAGCTGGAGCTCTACCGCAACACCGTCGTGGGCCGGGACGTCGACCAGACCGACCTGTTCAGGTTACGGGCCATGGCGCAGTCGTCGGAGGGCAAGGAGCTCAGCATCGGCGTACGGCCCGACCGGGACGTGGTCACCTGGTTCGAGGTCAGCACCGGCAAGATCGACGCGCTGCGCAAGGTGGAGAAGGAGCTGTCCTCCTCCGTCATCCTGCGCGCCCGTGGCCTGGAGGAGGGCGCCAACCGCTCGGCGATGATGTCCGGCGGGCTCATCCTGCTCCTGCTGATCGTGGTTCTCGCGATCATCTCGCTCATCGCCCGCTCGCTCATCAGGCCGCTGCGCAGGCTCCGCCGCGAGGCGCTGGACATCGCCGGGCAGCGCCTGCCGGAGACCGTCCAGCAGCTGCGCGACAGCGGCGACGGCACGGTCGGGCCCGTCGTGCCGATCGGCGTGGACACGCACGACGAGATCGGTGAGGTGGCGCGGGCGTTCGACGAGGTGCACCGCGAGGCGGTCCGGCTGGCGGGCGAGGAGTCCCGCTTGCGCAGCAACGTCAACGCGATGTTCGTGAACCTTTCACGGCGCAGCCAGACGCTGGTGGAGCGGCAGATCACCCTGATCGACGGCCTGGAGCAGGGCGAGCAGGACGAGCAGCGGCTCGGGAACCTGTTCAAGCTGGACCACCTGGCCACCCGCATGCGCCGCAACAGCGAGAACCTGCTGGTGCTGGCGGGGCAGGACCCGCCGCGCCGGTGGAGCCAGCCGGTCAAGCTGGTGGACGTCGCGCGGGCGTCCCTGTCGGAGGTCGAGAACTACGAGCGGGTCGTGCTCCAGGTGCCCGACGGGGTCTCCGTGGCCGGGCAGGCCGTCAACGACGTCATCCACCTGCTCGCGGAGCTGGTCGAGAACGCGCTGTCGTTCTCTCCGCGCGAGAACAGGGTGACGGTCTCGGGCAGCCGGATCGACGGCGGCGGCGTGATGCTGTCGATCACCGACTCCGGCATCGGCATGACCCAGGAGGAGCTGGCCCAGGCCAACGAGCGGCTGACGGACGCGCCCAGCGTGGACGTGTCGGTGTCGCGGCGTATGGGGCTGTTCGTGGTCGCCAGGCTGGCGCACCGGCACGGCATCCGGGTGCAGCTGCGCCCGCACACCTCCGGCGGCCTGACCGCCATGGTGCTGATCCCGGAGAACATGCTGGGCTCCCAGGCCCCCAACTTCGCCGGAATGCCGTCCTTCTCCGGCAACCAGCCGCCCTCGTTCTCGGACAACCAGCCGCCGGCCCTCGCGGGCGCGGCGAGCGGCGGGCCCAGGGACGAGCCGTACTCGGGGCCGCATCCCGCCCCGCCGGCCACCGACTGGCCGCAACCCCCGCCACCGGCCACCGACTGGCCGCAACCCCCGCCACCGGCGGCCGACTGGCCGCAGCCGGCGTTCCAGATAGGCCCCGGCCACCCGTCGTTCCCGTCGAACCCCGAGGCGGGCGGGAACTGGTCGGCGGATCCCCCCTGGCAGCCCGACCCCGCCGCCTGGCCCGCGGAACCGCGTGGCGGCCACGACCTGCAGGGCGGCTTCCAGAATGGTTTCCAGAGCGGCCCCCCGAGCGGTGACGTCTGGGCGCCGCACCGCGGCACCGGCTGGAACGGCGAGCGTGGCAACCTGCCCAAGAGACCGGTCCACCAGCCGCCGCCCGGCGGCTGGAACCAGGACACCAACCCGCCGCAGCGGCCGGGGTTCCCCGAGCCCGAGTCCGGCGCCACGGGTCCCATGCCGGCGGCACCGCCCGCGTCCGCCGGCGACGACTACCTGCCGATCTTCGCCGCCGTCGAGTCCGCCTGGTTCGGGCGCGACGCGAACGGCGCGAGCTGGGGCTCATCGAAGGCGGACGCGGGCTGGAGCGCGGCGGAGGCGGCGGTGGAGCCGGTGCGTGACGGATCGACGGCGGCGGGACTCCCCAAGCGGGTGCCCAAGGCCAACCTGGTACCGGGCTCGGCGGACACGGGCGCGTCCCCCAAGGGCGTGTCGCCGATGCCGTCGGTGTCGCCGGACCGGGTGCGCAACCGGCTCTCCAGCTTCCAGCAGGGCTTCCGGGCAGCGCGTGACGACATCAGCGAGGGCAGGGCGATTCCCCCCTCCGGCCCCGAAAGGGCGAACAACAACGACAGGGAGGAGGGCGCATGAACGACCTCAGCCACGCGGCACGCGGAGTCGACTGGCTGATCACGGACTTCGTCAGCACGGTCCCGGGCGTCGCCCATGCGGTGGTGGTCTCGTCCGACGGTCTGCCGCTGGCGGCGTCGTCGGGTTTCCCGGCGGATCGGGCTGATCAGCTGGCGGCGATCGCGTCGGGGCTGGTGTCCCTGACGCAGGGCGCGGCCAGGGTGTTCGAGGGCGGTGCGGTCAATCAGACGATCGTGGAGATGCAGCGCGGGCTCATGCTGATCATGTCGGTCAGCGATGGTTCGTGCCTGGCGGTGCTGGCGGCTCCGGACTGCGACATGGGGCTGGTGGCGTACCAGATGACACTGATGGTGGATCGCGCCGGTCAGGTGCTGACCCCGGCTGTGCGTGCCGAGCTGCGCGCCAGCCAGATCAGGTGATGTACGTGTCCGACCCGAGATGGAACAGCGGCGGTTGGGCACCTCCGCCTCAACCCCAGTCCCAGTCGCAGCTGAATCCTGACCCCGCCTCGCCCGTCCGCCCGTACGCGGTGACAGGTGGACGGACGGCGCCGCGGGTCAAGCTGGCGATGGAGGCCCTGGTGTCCTCGGCGACCGCCGAGCACCGGGAGTTCTCGCATATCACGCCGGAGTACCAGGCGATCAGCCAACTGTGCCGGCAGGTCCGGTCCGTGGCAGAGGTGTCGGCTCTGCTGCGGATCCCGCTCGGCGTGGTGCGCGTGCTGATCGCTGACATGGCCGCCGAAGGTCTGGTCCGCGTGCATCAGCCACAGCTGGACGCCGGAAGGCCGGACGTAAATCTGCTCGAAAGGGTGCTCAGTGGACTTCGCAGGCTCTAGCCCCGGCCTCACCTCGACGAAGATCGTGGTGGCTGGAGGTTTCGGGGTGGGCAAGACGACGTTCGTCGGCGCGGTGTCGGAGATCATGCCGTTGACGACGGAGGCCGTCATGACGGATGCCTCCGCCGGAATCGACGATCTGGGCATGACACCGCTGAAGTCGACCACGACCGTCGCCATGGACTTCGGCCGGGTCTCCTTGGACCGTGACCTGATCCTCTACCTGTTCGGCACGCCCGGGCAGCACCGGTTCTGGTTCATGTGGGACGACCTGGTGCGCGGTGCCATCGGCGCGGTCGTGCTGGTCGACACGCGCCGTCTTGCCGACAGCTTCCCGGCCATCGACTATTTCGAAGAGGCCCAGCTCCCGTTCGTGGTGGGCGTGAACGGGTGGGACGGCCAGTATCCCCACAGCGACTCCGAGGTGCGCGACGCGCTGACGCTGGCTCCGCACATCCCCTTGGTCCGGCTGGACGCCCGCTCCAAGGACTCGGTCAAGAGCGCGCTGATCAACCTGGTCGAGCACGCTCTCACGGTCCGGATGGCCGTGCCCGGCTGGGGCGGTTGACATCGCCGACCCGCGAGTGCGTTGACGCGCGGGCATTCACATGATCACAATGGCTCCCGCCGAACATCGCAGGAGCACCATGTCCCGTGGCCGCACCGCATGAACGTCCGGAACCCGATCACCGGGCAGGCCGACAGGCCGCTCGCCCCTATCCCGCCCGACCGGCTGGCCGCCGCCGCGGCCGGGCTGCGCGAAAGGTCCCCCGCCTGGCTGAGCGCCGATCGCGGCGCGGTCCTGTCCCGGTTCGGCGCCGCGCTGGCCGATGACGACGACCTGCTCGCCGCCCTGGTGACCGACACCGGCAGGGTGGGGGAGTCGCTGCTGGAGCGCCGGCTCGTGGCCGCCCTCATCGATCGATGGGTACGCCAGGCGCCCGCCCTCCTCGCCCCGCCCGCCGAGCGCCCCGCCTCCCTGCCCGGCGTCTTCGTGGCCGGCGACGCGGTGCCGTACGAGCTGGTCGGGGTGATCAGCCCGTGGAACCTGCCGCTCCTGCTCGGCCTCATCGACGCCGTCCCGGCGCTGGCCGCGGGCTGCGCGGTGCTGGTCAAGCCGAGCGAGGTGACGCCCCGGTTCATCGAGCCGCTGATGCGGCTGGTCCCCGACGAGCTGCCGCTCGCGGTCGTCGAGGGGGACGGCGAGACCGGCGCCGCGCTCGTGGACCTGGTGGACGCGGTGGTGTTCACCGGCAGCGTCGAAACGGGCCGGCTGGTGGCGTCGGCCGCGGCCCGCGCGTTCGTGCCGGCGTACCTGGAGCTGGGCGGCAAGGATCCGGCGATCGTGCTGGCCGGGGCCGGCCTCGACCGGGCGGCGTCGGCCGTCCTGTGGGGCGGCACCGCCAACGCCGGGCAGTCCTGCCAGTCCATCGAGCGCGTCTACGTGGCCCGGGAGGCGCACGACGAGTTCCTCGACCGGCTCGTGGCCAAGGCCGCCCAGGTCGGCCTGACCTGCGAGGGCGGCCCGATCGGCCCCATCATCGGGCCCGGGCAGGAGGACGTCATCGCCGCCCACCTCGCCGACGCCGTGGCCAGGGGGGCGACCGTGCACACCGGCGGGCAGATCGAGCGGCACGGGGGCGGCCACTGGTGCCGGCCGACCGTGCTGTCCGGGGTCGACCACACGATGCTGATCATGACGGAGGAGACGTTCGGCCCGGTGCTGCCGGTCATGGCGGTGGACGGGCCGGACGAGGCGGTCGCCCTGGCCAACGACTCGGTGTACGGGCTGTCGGCCGCGGTCTTCGCCGCCACGGAGGAGCAGGCCATGGCCGTCGCGGCCCGCCTGCGGTCCGGCGCGGTCAGCGTCAACGACGCCGCGCTGACGGCGCTGGTGCACGAGGGCGAGAAGCACTCCTTCCGCCTGTCCGGGCTCGGCGGCTCACGCATGGGCGTGGCCTCCATCGGCCGCTTCCTGCGCCGCCGGGCCTTCCTGGTCAACCGATCCGACGCCGCCGACCCGTGGTGGCACACGACGAAGGAGTAGCCCGGATGGGACTTCGCTCGGACATGCCGCTGCTGGCCCGGCACGAGGGTGAGTGGGAGGGCGAGTACCTCCACCTCGGGCGCGACGGCGAGCTGCTCGACCGGCACCGGGTACGGATGACCTGCGCGATCCTCGGCGACGCCACCTACCACCAGACCAACCGCTACACCTGGGACGACGGGCGCGAGGAGGTGCACGAGTTCCCCGGCACCTACCTCGGGGGCGGGCGCTGCGGGTTCGACACCGAGCGGCTCAAGGGCGAGTTCCGGGAGCTGGACGACAGCACGATCTACCTGACCTGGCGGTTCAAGGGGCAGGACCTGCGCTTGTTCGAGCTCATCGTCCTGAGCGAGGACGGGAAGTCGCGCAGCCGGGTGTGGCAGTGGATCGAGGACGGCGTGTGCGTGCGCCGGACGCTGATCGACGAGCGGCGGGCCGGCTGAATGACCGCGTTCACCGCCCTCGCGCTGCAGGTGGAGACGACGGCCGGGGCCGAGGTCAGGGCCGCCGTCGACCGGATCGGCGCCCAGGTGGGCGCCTCCAAGGCGTGGCTGGGGCCGGACCTGCGCCTGGTGGTGCTGCCCGAATACGTGCTGACCGGCTTCCCGATGGGCCAGGGCACGGCCGAGTGGCGGGACCAGGTGGCCCTCGACCCCGACGGCCCCGAATACCGGGCGCTGGCCGCCGTCGCCTCCGACCACGACGTGTTCCTGTGCGTGAACGCCTACGAGCGCGACGGGCACTTCCCCGACCTGTACTTCCAGGCGTCGGTGATCCTCTCCCCGGCGGGTGAGGCCGTGCTGCGCTACCGCCGGCTGCACTCGCTGTTCTCGCCGACCCCGTACGACGTGTGGGAGCGCTACCTGGAGATCTACGGCATCGACGGCGTGCTCCCGGTGGCCCGTACCGAGATCGGGAACCTCGCCGTGGTCGCCTCGGAGGAGATCCTCATGCCCGAGCTGGCCCGCGCGCTGGCCCTGCGCGGCGCTGAGGTGCTCTGCAACCCGACCTCGGAGGCGTCCTCCCCGGCGCTCACGCCCAAGGCGATCGCCCGCCGCGCCCGCGCCGTGGAGAACCTGGCCTACGTGGTGGCGGCCAACACCGGCGGCCTGCGGGGCATCGCGATCCCCGGCGACTCCACCAACGGCGGCTCGGAGCTGATCGACCACCAGGGGCGCGTGCTGGCGCAGGCCGGGCCGGGGGAGTCGCTGGTCGCCGCGGCGGAGCTGGACCTGGCCGCGCTGCGCCGCGCCCGGCTGCGGCCCGGCATGGCCAACCTGCTCAGCCGGGTCAAGACCGGCCTGTGGGCCGAGGAGTACGCCAGGCACGACGTCGAGCGCCCGGAGCCCGGCGTGCCCGGCGTGCCGCCCGACCGGGCCCGGTTGCGGGCCAGGCAGGCGGCGGCCATCACCCGTCTGTACGGGCGCTGACGTGCCAGCCGAGCACCGCCCGCTCGACGCCCAGGAACGCCGCGTTGAGCGCGATGCCGAGCAGCCCCAGCAGCACGATGCCCGCCCACATGGCCGGGATGTCGAACTGGCTCTGCGCCTCCAGCATCCGGTGCCCGATCCCCTCGCTGCTTCCCACCAGCTCGGAGATGACCATCATGATCAACGCCAGTGACACGCTCAGCCGCAGCCCCGCGAAGATCTTCGGGGCGGCGGCGGGCAGGATGATCCTGGTGAGCCGCTGCCAGGAGCTCAGCCGGTAGACCGCGCCGGTCTCGATGTACTGGCGGTCGACGTGGCGGGCGCCGTCCATGCTGTTGATCAGCACGGGCCAGACGACGCCGTACACGATCGAGGCCAGCTGCATCGGCGTGCCGACCTTGAACAGCACCAGGAACACCGGCAGCAGCGTGGCCGGCGGGACCGAGCGGCCGAAGTGCAGCAGCGGCTCCACCAGCCCCGACAGCCAGCGCGAGCGCCCCAGCACGACGCCGACCAGCACGCCCGCCGCGCACGCGATCGCCCACCCGGTGAACAGCCTGCCCAGGCTCGGCAGCAGGTCCGCCAGCGCCTCGTCGGTGAGGAACACCCGCGACGGCGGCCCGGAGAACCACATCTCCCGCAGCCGGACCACGATCTGCGACGGCGGCGGGAAGTACGTGGCCTGCGCGGACCGCGTGACGACCTCCCAGAGCAGCACCGCCAGGGGCAGCAGCCAGTACCACGACACCCGGCGCACGAAGCTCATGCGATCTCCCCCGTCCGCGTGCGGTGCCAGCGGAACAGCCGCCGCTCACCGGCCGTGAACAGCAGGTTGGCCGCCAGCCCGATCACCCCGGCCCACACCGTGGCCGCCAGCACCCGGTCGAGCCGGTTGGCGCTGCCCGCCAGCGACTGGAACGCCCCGATCCCGCCGCCGCCGGGCGCCAGCAGTTCCACGCTCACGGCCACGATCAGGGTGACCGCGACCGCGATCCGCACCCCGGTGGCGATGAACGGAGCCGCGCTCGGCAGGCTCACCCGCAGCACCACCGCCAGCGGGCCGAACCCGAAGCTGCGCAGCGTGTCCTTGGCGAGCGGATCGACGTCGCCCAAGCCGTACATCGTGTTGATGAGCAGCGGCCACGAGCAGGTGTAGACGACGAGCGCGGTCTTGGCGTCGTGCCCCTCGGGGAACAGGAACACCGCCAGCGGGATCAGCGCCACCGACGGGATCGGCCGCAGGAACTCCACCAGCGGCCGGGTCGAGCGCTCCATGAACGGCACGGTCCCGAACAGCAGCCCGGCGGGCACGGCGACCGCGATCGCGATCGCCAGCCCCACCAGGCACGGGCCGAGCGTGGCCAGCACGTCGGCCCTGAACTGCGCGTCCAGCGGCAGCGCCGCCGCCGTGGCGAGCACGTGCGACACGTACGGCAGGAAGTCCGGGATCAGCCCGATCCGCCCGGCCAGCTCGACGAGGCCCAGAAAGCCCGCGACCCCGGCCACACCGAGCAGTCCGCGCCCGGGTCCGGCGCCGAGCACCCCCCGCCCAGGGCCGGAGGGGAGCGCGCCGCGCCCGGGCCACCGACGGATCATCCGCCGACCGAGGCGAAGAGCTGCCCCACGTCCGCCTTGGCCTTCAGGTAGCCGTAGCCGTGCATGAGGTCGGCCAGCTTCTGCACGCTGGCCCGGTCGGCCTCCATGGTGAACGTGCCGACCTTCATCGTCGCCGCCACGTCCGCGGGAATCTGCGTGTACGTCGGCACGACCTCGTCGATGGCCTTACGGTCGGCGCCGGCGACCTGCTGGGCCTTGGCGAGCGCGCGATGGAAGGCGGCGGCCGTCTTCGGATATCTGGTCAGCCACTGCTCGGTGACGCCCCACCCGTCGATCGGCACACCCTCCGTGACCCCGGTGACGGTGTCGACGATCTGGGTGGCGCCGCTCTTCATGGCCGCGCTCAGGAACGGCTCGACCAGCCAGGCCGCGTCCACCTTGCCCGTGGACAGGGCGCCGAGCTGGTCCGCGAACGCCACGGGGACGAACTTGACCTCCTCCGGCTTGACCCCGGCCGCCTGCAGGTGGGCGTTGGTCACCGTCTGCCCGAGAGCCTTGAGCACGTTGACCGCGACCGTCTTGCCCTTGAGGTCGGCGACGGTCCTGATCGGCGAGTCCTTGGCCACGACCACCGCGGAGAAGCCGGGCGCGCCTCCCATGGTGTGCTGGAAGAGCTTCAGCTTGGCCGCGCCGGAGTCGTTGATCGTCATGAGCACCACGTAGCTCGTCATGAACGCGTCCATGCTGCCGTTGACGATCTTCGGCATGACCGCCGTCGGCGCCTGGATGATCTCGGTCTTGACGGTCAGGCCCTCTTCCTTGAAGAAGCCGCGTTTCTCCGCGATGAACAGCGACGCCGAGGACGGCACCGGCACCACGCCGACCAGGAGCTGGGTCTTCTCCAGCCCGCCGGGGGACGCGGCACCGGTCGCGCCGCCCTGTTCCCCTCCGCCTCCGCACGCGCTGAGCGCCAGCGCCACTGCCATACCCGCGACTACGATCCTGGTCAGTTGCATCGCCACTGCCTTTCTGAGTCCGGTGATCCGGTGGAGGGGTGAGAGAGGTCAGCGGCGCCCCGCCTCGATGAGGTTGGCGCCGGAGCCGAGTTCCACGACGTCGCTGAGGGCCAGCCCCGCCCGGTCGAGCAGGGAGGCGTACTCGTCGCGGCTGCGTTCGGTGCCGCCGTTGAAGATCGCCAGCATCCGCATGTCGATGTCCTTACCTAGGTGCGGCTCCTCGTCGTCGGGGAGCACCACCTCGAGCAACAGGACGCGCCCGCCGGGGCTCATGGCCTCGCGGACGTTGCGCAGGATCTTGACCGCGTCCTCATCGTCCCAGTTGTGCAGGACGCTGGCCAGCAGGTAGATGTCGCCGCCGGCCGGGACCCCGGCGAAGAAGTCGCCGGCGACGACCTCCGAGCGGTCGGCCAGGCCCGCGTCGGCCAGCGTCCGCCTGGCGTGCTCCACCACGTGTTCCAGGTCGAACAGCAGGCCGCGCATCCGCGGGTTGGCGCGCAGGACCGTGGCCAGGATGTGGCCCTTCCCGCCGGCCACGTCCACCATGGTCGCGGTGGCGGGGAAGGAGTAGCGCCTGACCAGGCCCTCGGTGAAGGCGGCGGCGCGGGCGGTCATGTAGTCGTCGAACAGGGCGCTCGCGCCCGGGCTCCTGGCGAGGTGGTCGTACAGGTTGCCGTAGCGCTTGATGAACGCCGAGCTGCCCTGGCGGACGGTGGCGGGCAGCATGCCCATGGCGTACCAGAAGCCCTCCTCGCCGAGCATGCGGATCGAGGAGCGGACGGAGCCGGGCACGTCCGAGCGCAGCGCCGCGCCCTTCTCCGTGAGTCCGTACGCGTCCGGCCCGGCGGCCGTGACCAGGCCCATGCCGGCCAGCTCGCGCAGGACCCGGCGCAGCGAGGGAGCGTGCGCCCCGCAGCGCGCGGCCAGCTCGGCGGTGTCCAGCGGGCCGCTCGCGAGGTGGTCGGCCACGCCCAGCTCGGCCATGGTCAGCAGGGCCGCGAAGCGCGAGATGTCGCCTACTGCTCCCCACAGGAGGTCTGCGGAATGCGGCATATGTCCTTCCAGAAAACTGGGGGCTTGCCTGCCTCAGACGAACGCGGTGTCCGGCGGGAGCCCGGGAACGCCGCGCACATGATCGTAGCCCAGACGGGGCCGCCGCCGAAGGAGTAACAGGGCGGGTGCCAGGGGCCTTTGCTGGTTACGCCCCTTTCGTGGCAGGCTCGGCTCCGAGCTCATCTGATCATCGGTCCACCCCCTGCCTGCTTGCTGACTGAGGAGGAAATCTGATGAACGCCAAGGAGTACATGGCCGGTGTGTTCGACCGTGCGTCCGGCACCTACGAGCGGGTCGGCGTGCCGTTCTTCGGGCCGGTCGCCGCCGAGCTGGTACGGCGCGCCGCACCCGGGCCCGGCGACCACGTCCTCGACGCGGGCTGCGGGACCGGCGCCTCCCTCGTGCCGGCGGCACGGGCGGTCGGCCCCACCGGCCGGGTCGTGGGCCTGGACCTCGCGCCGGGCATGGTCGCCGCCGCCACCGCCGAGATCGAGCGCCACGGGCTGAGCCAGGCGACCGTCCTGCTGGGCGACGCGGAGCGGGCCGAGGAGCTGCTGCCCGGGGAGCGGTTCGACATGGTGCTGGCGGGGATGATGCTGTACTTCCTGCCGGACCCGCTCGCCGCCGTCCGGTCCATGGCCGGCTTGTTGCGCCCCGGCGGGCGGCTGGCGGCCAGCCTGCTGGTCAGGTCGAGCCCGGCCGAGGCGGAGTTGCTCGGGCTGGTGGCGCGGGCGCTGGAGCCGTACACCACGGGTGCGGGCAGCGCGCCGTTCCAGCACACGCTGGGCGGGCCGGAGGAGCTGAGAAAGTTGTTCGAAGAGGGCGGCCTGAGCGACGTCACCTGCGCGGATGTGGTGTTCGAGGTGCCCGTCGCCGCCGGGCAGGTGTGGGACTGGCTCTGGTCGGCCGCCCGCAGGGCCCCGCTGGAGACCATCCCCGAATCCCTGCGCGGTGAGGCCAGGGCCGCCTTGGACGCGGCGTTGCCGCAGGATGGCTTCGTCCTGGAGCGCACGGTGCGCTATGCCACAGGACGCCGGTAAGAGAGACGGAGAGCATGAGCACGACCCCGAACACCGACCCGCTGCTCGACGCGGTACGCGGCGGTGTGACGATCTACGACCTGGGCAGGCCGCTCTTCGCCGGCATGCCCCAGTCGCCGAACCACCCCGCCTACACCCACACCCTTCCGCGCCGGCACGGCGACAAGGTCCGTCCCGACGGGGGCTCGGCCGCCAACGACCTGATCTTCATGGGCACCCATGTCGGCACCCACATCGACGCCCTCGCGCACGTGTCGCAGGACGGCAGGTTGCACGGCGGCGCCGACGCGGCCGCGGCCTGCGTGGGCGGCCGCTATCCCGATCACGGCGTGCACACGGTCGCGCCCATGGTCCGCCGCGGCGTCCTGCTGGACGTGCCCGGCACGCTGGGGCTGGAGTGCTGCGCGCCCGGCTACGAGATCACCCCGGCCGACCTGGACGCGACCGTCGAGCGGCAGGGCGTCGAGCCCGGCCCCGGCGACGTCATCCTGGTCCGCAGCGGGTGGGGCCGCCACTTCGCCGACCCGGACCGGGAGGTCTACATCGGCGCGGAGTCGGGCGTGCCCGGGGTGGGCGAGGCCGGCGCCCGCTGGCTGGCCGGGCGGGGCGCGCACGCCGTGGGCGCCGACACCATCGCCTTCGAGCGCCTGGCCCCGGGGCAGGGGCACAGCGTGCTGCCCGGGCACCGGGTGCTGCTGGTGGAGTCCGGCATCTTCATCGTCGAGGCGATGGACCTGGACGCCCTGGCCCGCGACGGCGTCCACGAGTTCACCTTCGTCCTGTCACCGCTGGCGTTCGTCGGCGCCACCGGCTCGCCGGTGCGCCCGCTGGCGCTGGTGTCCGCCGCTCAGAAGCGCGAGGTGGCCCGTGGCTGAGCCGACGCTCGGCCGCCGGCTGGCCGACTTCGCGGTCGACACCTCCTACGCCACCCTCCCGGAGGCGGTCGTCGACAGCGTGCGCAAGCGCGTGCTCGACGTGATCGGCCTCTGCGTGGCCGCGCATCGCCTGCCGACCAGCAGGAGCATCCTCGACTACGTCCACGACCAGGGCGGCCGCCCGCAGGCGCACATCGTGGGCGGCGGCGCGCCGGTGCCCGCGGCGCTGGCCGCGCTGGCCAACGGGGTGCTGGCCCACTCCCTCGACTACGACGACACCCACCTGCCCTCGGTGCTCCATCCCAGCGCGCCGGTCGTCCCGGCCGCGCTCGCCGCCGCCGAGCTGGCCGGCGCCTCGGGCCGGGACACGATCCGCGCGATCGCCGTCGGCCTGGAGGTATGCGTACGCCTGGGCATGGCGGGATACGACCCCGAGGCCGGCAACTCCGTCTTCTTCGAGCACGGCCAGCACGCCACCTCGATCTGCGGCACCATGGGCGGCGCCGTCGCGGCGGCCCTGCTGCTCGGCCAGTCCCGCGAAGGCGTGCTCGACGTCCTGGGCGTGGCCGCCTCCACGGCCTCGGGCATCATCGAGGGCAACCGGACGGGCGGCACGGTCAAGCGGCTGCACTGCGGGTGGGCGGCGCACGCGGCGGTGACGGCGGCGGACCTGGTCCGGCGCGGGTTCACCGGCCCGCCGACCGTCCTGGAGGGGCGGTTCGGCTTCTTCGAGGCGTTCCTGCACGGCCGTTACGCCCCCGAGGAGATCACCAGGGGCCTCGGCTCGGAGTGGGCCGTGCCCGGCATCTTCTTCAAGCCCTATCCGGCCAACCACTTCACCCACGCCGCGATCGACGCCGCGATCGGGCTGCGCGAGCAGGGGCTCGACCCCGCCCGCGTGGAGCGTCTGACGCTGGGCGTCCCCGCTCCCGTCATCCGGACGATCGGGCAGCCGATCGAGGCCAAGCGGGCCCCGGAGACCGGGTACCAGGCCCAGTTCAGCGGGCCGTACGCGGTGGTGGCCGGGCTGCTCGGCGGCGGCGGCCTCGGCGCGGGGCTGGCCGACTTCACCGACGAGCTGGCCCGCGACCCGCTGCGGCGCGAGCTCATGGCCAAGGTGGACGTGGTGCCGGACGACCGCGCGACGGAGATCTTCCCGCACCAGTTCCCCGCCGTGCTGACCGCCCGCGACCTCGACGGCCGCGAGTGGCGGCAGGAGGTGCTCGCCAACCGCGGCGGCCCGGCCCGCCCGCTGTCCGCGGCGGAGCTGGCGCTGAAGTTCCGCGACAACGCGGCCGGCCGGCTCTCCGCCGCCACCTCCGAGGCCGTGGCCGGCCTCGCGGGCCGGCTGGAGGAGGCGGACGACGTCGGCGAGCTGCTTCGCCTGGTGGCGGAGTTCGAGCCGGGAGCGTGACCCCTCAGCCGCGGCCGGCCTGCCGGTGCCAGACCAGGACCCGGCGCTCGGCCAGCACGAACAGGGAGTTCACCACGTAGCCGAGCACGCCGAGCAGGGCGATCGCGGCCCACACCCCGGCGCCGTCGAAGCTGCGCTGGGCCTGCAGGAGCTGGTAGCCGATGCCGTCGGTGCCGCCGATGAGCTCGGTGATCACCATGAGGATCAGCGCCAGCGACAGGCTCAGCCGCAGCCCGGCGAAGATCTTCGGCGAGGCGGCGGGCAGGAGGACGACCCACAGCCGCTGCTGGACGGTCAGGTTGAAGACCGCGGCGGTCTCGAGGTAGGTGCGATCCAGCGACCTGGCGCCGTCGATCGAGTTGAGCAGCACCGGCCAGATCACGCCGAACACGATCGTGGCCAGCTGCGTGGCCAGGCCCGCCTGGAACAGCACGAGGAACACCGGCAGCAGCAGCGGCGGCGGGATCGACCGGCCGAACTCGATCAGCGGGTTCACGTAGTCGGTCGCGGTCCTGGAGCGCCCGAGCAGCATCCCCAGCAGGACCCCGATCACCGCGGCCAGGACCCAGCCGCTGAACATGCGGCCGAGGCTGGGCAGGAGGTTGTCGATCGCGCCGTCGGTGAGGAACAGCCGCCCGGCCGGGCCGGAGAACCACAGCTCGTACATGCGGGCGACGATCGTCGTCGGCGGCGGGAAGTCGGTGTCCTCCACCGCGCGGGCGACGAACTCCCAGACGACCAGCACGACCGGGATCGCCCACAGCCTCGCCAGGGCCTTCATGACCCCTCCGTCCGCACCTGGTGCCAGTGGAAGAGGCGGCGCTCGCCGGCCAGCAGGGCCAGGTTCGCGACCACTCCCAGCAGGCCGGCCCAGAACGTGGCCGCCATCATGAGGTCCATCCGGTTGCCGCTGCCCGCCACGTTCACGTAGACGCCGATGCCGGCCGCGCCGCCGGCGATCAGCTCGGCGCTGACGGCCAGGACGAGCGCGATCCCGGCGGCGATCCGGACGCCCGTGGCGACGAACGGGGCCGCGCTGGGCAGGCTCACCCTGGCCAGCACGGCCAAAGGGCCGAAGCCGAAGGAACGCAGGGTGTCCTTGGCCATCGGGTCCACGTCGTGCATGCCGTACAGGGTGTTGATCAGGATCGGCCAGACGGAGGCGTACACGATGACCGAGACCTTCATCAGCTCGTCCACCGGGATCAGCAGGATCGCCAGCGGGATGATCGCCACCGACGGGATCGGCCGCATGAACTCCAGGATCGGCCGGATGGCGCGCTCCACCGGAGGCAGCGCGCCGAGCAGCACACCCACGGGCACGGCCACCGCGATCGCGATCAGCAGGCCGAGCGCCCAGTTCGCGAGCGTCGCGACGACGCCCTCCAGGAACACGCCGTCCGCGAGGATCTCCCAGGCGCCGGCCAGGACGGCGGACGGCGCCGGGAAGACCAGGCCCTCGCCCAGGCCGTAGCGGATGAGCAGCTCCCCGGCGATGAGGAACCCCGCGACGCCGGCCGCGCCGCGGAGCAGTCGTGTACCGGTCATCAGCCCGTCGTCGTCGCGATGACCGACTTCACGTCGATGGGGCTGGTGAGGTACTTGTACTCGAGCATCAGGTCGGCCACCTTCTGCAGGCGGGCCGCGTCGAGCGCGGTCGGGTAGGCGCCCAGGGTGATCGCCGCCGCGGTCTTGGCGTCGATCTTCGTGTACGTCGGCAACATCGCCTCGATCTCCTTGCGGTCCGAGGACGCGAGCTGCTGCGCCTTGGAGATCGCCCGCTGGAAGGCCGCCAGCGTCTTGGGGTTCTCCTTGGCCCAGTCCTCGGTGGCCATCCAGCCCGCGATCGGCAGGTCCGCCGTCGCGCCCGTCATCGTGTCGGCGATCGACCGGAAGCCGAGCGCGTTCGTGTTGGCCGTGATGAACGGCTCGGTGATCCAGCCCGCGTCCGCCTGGCCGGAGTTGATCGCGTTGCCCATCTCGGGGAAGGGCTTCTCTGCGAACTTGACGTCGATCTCGGTGAGTCCGGCGGCCTTGAGCTGAGAGGTCACCGCCAGCGTGGCGATGTTCCTGAGGTTGTTGACCAGGACGGTCTTGCCCTTGAGGTCCGCCACCGTCTTGATGGGGGAGTCCTTCGGAACCATGATGTTGAAGGTGTTGGGCGCCGCCTGGTACATGTCCGCGACCAGCTTGATCTTCTTGCCCTGGCCCACGGCCAGGAACGTCGAGACGTAGTTGGTCTGCGAGATGTCCAGCGCGCCGCTCTCGATCTGCGGCAGCGCCGCCGCGCCACCGGTGATCGTGACCGGCTCCACGGTCAGGCCCTCTTCCTTGAAGAAGCCCTTGGCGTTGGCGATGTAGAGGGCGACGGGGTCCGGGATCGGCAGGGCGCCGACCTTGATCGTGGTCTTCTCTAAGCCCGTGCTGTCGGCGGCGGGGCTGGGAGGCGCGTCACCGCCCCCGCCGCAGCCGGCGAGCACGAGAGCGATGGAAACTCCCAGGACGACTGCCCGGGATCGTGCGTTGCGGGTCATCAAGATCTCCTACCAGGGGGTGGATGGCTCTTGGAGAGCGACCTACGTCACTGGGCGGGAGCGTACCCGAGTAATGATCACTTCGGCACCGGCGTACGTTCTGGGGCGTTCAGGCAGGTCGGGACACGTACCGCCCGATGGGGGAACCCACGACCTTGCCGGACTCCAGCACCCGGTTGCCGCGGACGAACGTGTCCGACACCCTGGCGGTCAGTTCGAACCCTTCGAACGGCGTGTACTCCTGCGTCGACTCCGAGTCCTGCGCCCGCACCGTCCAGGTGTGCGCGGGGTCGACCAGGCAGATGTCGGCGTCGAAACCGGGGGCGATCGTGCCCTTGGTCCGCAGGCCGAACCGCTTGGCCGGGTTCCAGGAGGTCAGCGCGGCGATCCGGCCGTACGGCAGGCCCCTGCGCCGCCCCTCGGTGATCAGGCCGGGCAGCAGGTACTCGGCGCCGCCGAAGCCGGCCTTGGCCACGAAGACGTCGTCGCGCGGCTCGCCGAACTTGAGCTCCTCGCGGCAGCAGGCGTGGTCGCTGACGACCCAGCTCACGGTGCCGTCGAGGACGTACTCCCACAGCGCCTCGACGTCCTCGCGCGGCCTGATCGGCGGGTTCACCTTGCCGCCGATGCCGCTGGCCGTGTCGATGTCGGCGAGCAGATGCCCGATCGTTACCTCGCGCCGGAAATCGATGTGCGGGAACGTGGCCGCCATGCGTACGGCCGCGTCCATGGCCTTGCGGGAGGACAGGTGGAGCAGGTTGACGTTGGCCAGCCCGGTCTCGTGGGCGAGGTAGGAGGCGATGAAGACGGCCAGTCCCTCGGAGTGCGGGGGCCGGGAGGCGCTGTAGGCGGCCAGCCCGCTCAGGTCGCCGGCCTCCTCCACGAGCTTGGTGTAGGCCGTCATGATCTCGGCCGTCTCGCAGTGCAGCGACAGCGAGATCTCGTCCGCCAGCTCGGGCAGCCGCTCCCTGGCCGCCTGCACGCCGCGCATCACGAACTCGAAGTGCGCGTAGTCGTAGCGCTCGCCCTCGGGCAGCATCAGGAAGGCCCGCTGGTCGTCGGAGCGCCCGTGCAGCCCGTGCCCGCCGTAGAACATGAAGATCTTGAACGACGGCACCCCGAACCGCTCGACCAGGTCGGGCAGCTCGCCGATGTGCCCGCTCGACATGGGCGCCAGGTGGAACCCGTAGTCCACGAACGCCCTGCCCTCGGCCTGCTTGAGCACCTCGGGGAAGAACTCGGCGTAGGGGCCGCCCCTGTTGAGGTAGTACTGCCCGGTCCGCATGTACGTGAGCGCCGTCGTGACGCCGCCCTGAGCACTCGCCCGGCTCTCGGACTCGGTGTCCTCCGGCAGCGGGTTGTAGATGCCCCAGTGCTGGTGGGCGTCCACGACACCGGGGAAGGCCAGCTTGCCGCCCCCGTCGATCACCTCGCCGGCCGCGGGCAACCCGGGCTCGACCCGGACGATGCGGCCGTCCGCGATGGCGATGTCCGCGTCGACCGGCTCGTCCCGATCGTGGGTCACGACCTTCACGTTCTTCAGCAACAGCTCGGTCACAGGGGGAGTCTCCTAAGCGATGCGGTGAGCGTCGCGGTGCCAGGCGAGCACGCGCCGCTCCACCATGAGGAACAAGGTGTTGAGTGTGAAGCCGAGCACGCCGAGCAGCAGGACGCCGGCCCAGATGGCCGGCATGTCGGCGTTGTTGCTGGCCAGGTTGAGGAGGTAGCCGATCCCCTCGGTGCTGCCCTTGAGCTCCGAGATGATCATCAGGATCAGCGCCAGCGAGACGCTCAGCCGCAGGCCGGCGAAGATCTTCGGCGACGCGGCGGGCAGGATGATCCGGACGAGCCGGAGATGCGCGGGCACGCCGAACACGGCGGCGGTCTCGATCTTCAGATGGTCGAGGTTGCGCGCGCCGTCGATGGAGTTGAGCAGGATCGGCCAGATGATGCCGAAGACGATGGTCGCGAGCTGCACCTGCGTGCCCATCGTGAAGAGCACGAGGAAGACCGGGAGCATGGCCGGCGGCGGCACCGCCCGGCCGAACTCGATCAGCGGTGAGATGTAGTCGGCCAGCGTGGCGGACCTGCCGATCGCGACGCCGAGGGCCACGCCCACGATCACCGCCACGCTCCAGGCCGAGACCACCCTGACCAGGCTTGGGACGAAGTTCTCGATGGCCTCTTCGGTGAGGATGTACGGCCCGGAGAACCACATCTCGTACATGCGGGACACGATCAGGGTCGGCGTCGGCAGGTACGGGTTCTCCAGGGACCGCGCGAGCAGCTCCCAGCCGCCCAGGATGACGGGGACCAGCCACAACCGCTTGACGATGGTGAGTATCACGTCGCCCGCCACTTGAACAGTCGTCGTTCGGCCCGCACGAGAGCGGTGTTGACGACGAGCCCGATCGCGCCCGCCCACAGCAGGGCCGCGATGACGTCGATCATCGCGTCGGCGCCGATGCCGGTGCTCGCCTCGATGAGGAAGCTGCCGATGCCGCTCGAACCGCCCACGATGTACTCCACGCTGATCGCCAGGATGAGCGTGATGGAGGCGGCCAGCCGTACCCCTGTCGCGATGAAGGGGGCCGCGCTCGGCAGGGACACCCGCCAGATCACCGAGCCGCGTCCGAATCCGAACGAGCGCAGGGTCTCCTTGCCCAGCGGGTCCACGTCACGCACGCCGTACAGGGTGTTGATCAGAATCGGCCAGGAGGCGGCGAAGACGATGAGGGCGATCTTGGCGTTGATCTCGGGCTGGAAGAAGAACAGCGCCAGCGGGATCAGCGCGACGGAGGGGATGGGCCGCAGGAACTCCACGAACACCCTGGTCATCTCCTCCACCACCGGGACCGTTCCCAGCAGCAGGCCGATCGGCACGGCCACCAGCACGGCGAGCGGCAGCCCGATGGCCGCCGCGGTGAGCGTGCCTCGCAGGTCGTCGAGGAAGACGGGGTCGACGGCGAGCGCGGCGGTGCGCGCCAGCGTGTCGGCCGCCGGTGGCAGCCATTTGAGCAGGCCCGACATGCCCAGAATCTGCCAGGCGAGCAGAAAACCCGCCACGCCGGTGGCGTGACGGGCCAGCTTGATCAGCTTGGCGCGGGCGAGCGGGACCCGCTCGCGCCGCGCCGCGGTGACTGTGCTCATCATCCCTGAGAGGCGGAGTAAATCATCGAGGTGACGTCCATCTTCTGCTTGAGCATGCCGGCGTCGACCATGAGGTCCGCGACCCGCTGGATGCGCTGGGCGCTCAGGGAGGTCGGGTAGGCACCCAGGTTGATCGTGGCGGCGGTCTCGGCCGGAATCTTGGTGAACGTCGGCAGGACCTTCGTCACGGCGCTACGGTCCGTGGCCGCGATGTTCTGCGCCTTGGCCATGGCCCGCTGGAACGCGGCGAGCGTCTTGGGGTTCTCCGCCACCCACTTCTCCGTGGCGGCCCAGCCGGTGATGGGCAGGCCGTCGGTCGGGCCGGACATCGTGTCCAGCAGCATGGTGGCGCCGAGGTCCTTCTTGGCCTGGCTGACGTACGGGTCCGTCATCCAGACGGCGTCCACGTCGCCCTTGTCGAGCGCGGAGAGCCAGTTGGTGGTCGGAACCTCGACGTACTCGATGTCCGTGTCGGGGTTGAGACCAGCGATCTTCATGTGCGGGTTCATCGTGAGGGTGCCCAGACCCTTGAGGGCGTTGACGCCGATCTTCTTGCCCTTGAGGCCGGCGACGTCCTTGATGGAGGAGCCCTTCTTCACCATCACGCCGAACGCACCCGCCGCACCCTGATAGGAGTCGGCGATGTACTTGAACTTCTCGGTGCCCGCCTCCTGGATCGTCAGGATGGTGGCGTAGCTGCCGAGTACGACGTCCATGGTGCCGTTGGAGAGCTTGGGCAGCACCATCTGGGGAGCCTGGATCGGCTCCTGCTTGACGTTGAGGCCTTCTTCCTTGAAGAAGCCGCGCTCCATGGCGATGAACAGCGGGGCGGAGTCCGCGCCGGGGTACTGGCCGATCAGCAGGTCGGTCTTCATGCCGGCGGAGGCGCTGGAGCCGGTCGACTCCCCGCCTGAACCGGAACACCCCGTGACGACGAGGGTGGCCACAAGCCCAACCAGAGCAGTGCGCCCTAATGCACCGAACCGCATTGCGGGTCTCCTTTGAACCGAGGGGGGTGAAGTGCGAACGGGAGTGTTCAACGACGGAGGCACCCTAGCGCAGGCAGTACTACTCACCGCAGCCAGTACATAGGAAATTAACGAGATATATGCATATATAGGACGATTGATGTGGTTTTGTCCGATTATCTGGGGTGCCTACCTCTTGACTTGGGGGGCGTGCAATGGGTGTTGTGTTTTGAGAAGATTGTCGGTTTATGTGGTGACTGCGATCTTTGCGGTATTGGCCGATCTCCTGTTGATGTGCTCCAATTAGCTCTCGCCCCAAGGGTGCGTCGGCGTCACACTGCAAACACAGGCAAGACGTGATCTTCGTGCACCAGACCATCCGAGGAGAGGTTGCGGAGGCAAGTGAAGAGTGTTGTCCCCTCTGTGGGCGGGGATCAGGGCTTAGCAGACCAAGCCCCCCGAAACGCATCCCGTAAGCCACAGGCGCCGGTTCCGGGTAAGAAGTCGGAGGCCGGCAGCCGGAGGGCGGGGGCTCGCTTCTCCCTGCGTAACTGGCGGGTACGCTCCAAGCTCGTGGTCCTGGTCGTCATCCCGACCATCGCGGCGCTCACGCTCGGTGGCCTGCGGGTCACCACATCGATCGCCACCGCCAACGAATACGCGCAGGTCAACGAGGTCGCCGTACTGGCGAGCCGGCTGACCGCCCTCGCCCACGAGGTGGAGGCCGAGCGCGACCTGAGCGCCAGTTACGTCGCACAGGGCCGCAGAAGCGGCAGCCCGGCGGACGTCGCCTCCCAGTACGAGCGCGTCGACAAGCTCGTCGTCGAGGTCAGGAGCGGCGTCGAGGACCTGGCGAGCGGCACCAGCCCGCACGCGTCCGAGGCGCTGCGCATCAAGAACCGCCTCGACGAGCTCGCCACCTCGCGCAAGACCGCCATCGACTCCCAGCTCGACGTGAACTCCGTCATCGAGCTCTACGACCGGTCCATCTCGGACCTGCTCTCGCTCAACGACAAGATCGACCGAGGCGCGGTCGACAAGGAGCTGTCGGCGAGCGTCGCCGGCTTCGGCGCCCTGTCCCGGGCCAAGCAGTACGTCTCCACCCAGCGAGCCCTCCTCGTGTCGGCCCTGGCCACCCGGAGCTTCGGCAAGGACGAGCTCGACGCTTTCATCGCCGCCCGCGCCCAGAAGAACAGCGAGCTGAGCACCTACAGGTCGCAGGTCCCCCTGGTGCTGCGCCAGCTCTACGACGACACCGTCAGCGGCAAGGCCGTCGACCGCGCCGAGATCCTCGCGGCCCGGGCCCTGGTCCTCCAGGAGGCCGGCCTCCCCCTGATCGACCGCCAGGTCGGGCTCACCCGTGACGGCGAGGCGTGGTACGACGCCATCACCGAGACCATCACCGGCATGCGCAAGGTCGAGCAGCAGGTCGCCGAGAGCATCGTGCTGCGCAGCCGCACCCTGGAGGGCGCGGAGCAGCAGGGCGCCATCATCGTGGCCGGCGCGATCGTGCTCCTGCTCATCCTCGTGCTGCTGGTCACCGTGATCATGGCCCGCTCGCTGAGCGGCCCCCTGCGCAGGCTGCGCAGGGAGGCCCTGTTCATCGCCGGGCGTCGCCTGCCCGACACCGTCCGCCAGCTCCGCGAGGCGGAGACGGTCTCGGACAACGTCGACGTCGAGCCGATCGGAGTCGCCTCCAACGACGAGATCGGTGAAGTCGCGCGGGCGTTCGACGAGGTGCACCGCGAGGCGGTCCGGCTGGCGGGCGAGGAGTCCCGCCTGCGCAGCAACGTCAACGCGATGTTCGTGAACCTGTCGCGGCGCAGCCAGACGCTGGTGGAGCGGCAGATCACCCTGATCGACGGCCTGGAGCAGGGCGAGCAGGACGAGCAGCGGCTCGGCAACCTGTTCAAGCTGGACCACCTGGCCACCCGCATGCGCCGCAACAGCGAGAACCTGCTGGTCCTCGCCGGCCAGGAACCGCCGCGCCGCTGGAGCAAGCCCGTCAAGCTGGTCGACGTCGCCCGAGCCTCGCTCTCCGAGGTCGAGAACTACGAGCGCGTCGTCCTCCAGGTCCCCGACGGGGTCTCCGTGGCCGGCCAGGCCGTCAACGACGTCATCCACCTGATCGCCGAGCTGGTCGAGAACGCGCTGTCGTTCTCGCCCCGCGAGACCAGGGTGACCGTGTCCGGCAGCCGGATCGACGGCGGCGGCGTGATGCTGTCGATCACCGACTCCGGCATCGGCATGACCCAGGACGAGCTGGCCCAGGCCAACGACCGCCTCATCGACGCGCCCAGCGTGGACGTGTCGGTGTCGCGCCGCATGGGCCTGTTCGTGGTCGCCAGGCTGGCCCACCGGCACGGCATCCGGGTGCAGCTGCGCCCGCACGGCTCCGGTGGCCTGACCGCCATGGTCCTCATGCCCGAGGCGCTCCTGGGCTCGCAGTCCCCCGCCTACCCGGGGGGAGCGGCGGCCCCGGGAATGCCGGGCGGCATGCCCGGCGGCATGCCGAGCCAGGACGAGGGCTTCGGATTCGGCGGACCGCCGTCCGTGCCGCCGCCTCCCGTGCCCCAGTGGGGCGGGGGCGAGTACCGCCCGGGCCCCGGGCACCCGTCGTTCCCCTCCCAGCCGAGCATGGACACGGGCTGGCCGTCGGCCGACACGCGCGGCAACGGCGGTCCCCAGTACGACAGCACCGACGTCTGGGTTCCCTCGCGCAACCCCATGAGCTCGCCGTCCGGCGGCTGGACGAACAACGCCGCCCTGCCGCCGCAGCGCCCCGCCGCCGACGACCGGCCGGACACCGGCTGGGGAGCGGACACCGGCGGATCGGACATGGGCTTCAGGCGGTCACGGTACGAGATGCCGGAGACCGAGTCCGCGGCCACCGGCCCGATCCCCGTCGTGAAGCCCGCCTCCTCGGGTGACGAATACCTGCCGATCTTCGCCTCGGTCGAGTCCAAGTGGTTCGACCAGGGCGCCGAGGGCGAGGCCACCTGGGGATCGGCCAAGGCCGACGCGGGCTGGAACGCGGCCCAGGCGGTGGTGGAGCCGGTACGTGACGGTGCGACGGCGGCGGGACTCCCCAAACGGGTTCCCAAGGCCAACCTGGTGCCCGGCTCGGCGGACACCGTCTCGGCGCCGAAGGGGGTCGCGCCCATGCCGGCCGTCTCCCCCGAACGGGTACGCAGCCGTCTTTCGAGCTTCCAGCAGGGTTTCAGGGCAGCACGAGACGACATCAGCGAGGGAAGAACGTATCCCTCCGGTCCGAGAAGTGTTGAGAGCAGGGATGAACGCGCATGAACGACCTGAGCCAGTCGGCACGTGGGGTGGATTGGTTAATCACCGACTTCGTCAGCACGGTCCCGGGGGTCGCACACGCCGTGGTCGTCTCGTCCGACGGTCTGCCGCTGGCGGCGTCGGCGGGTTTTCCGGCGGATCGGGCTGACCAGCTCGCCGCGATCGCGTCCGGGCTGGTCTCTCTGACACAGGGCGCGGCCCGGGTGTTCGAGGGCGGCGCGGTGAACCAGACGATCGTGGAGATGCAGCGCGGGCTCATGCTGATCATGTCGATCAGCGACGGTTCGTGCCTCGCCGTGCTGGCGGCCCCCGACTGTGACATGGGGTTGGTGGCGTACCAGATGACGCTGATGGTCGATCGCGCCGGTCAGGTACTGACTCCGGCTGTGCGCGCGGAGCTGCGCGCCAGCCAGACCAGGTGATGTAGGTGACGAATCCCACGTGGAACAGCGGAGGCTGGAACAGCGGCGGCTGGAACAGCGGTGGCTGGGAGCCGCCGCCGCCCCAGCCACCCAGCTCCGACCCCGCCTCCCCGGTACGGCCCTACGCCGTGACGGGCGGGCGGACCGCGCCCAAGGTCAAGCTGGCGATGGAGGCCCTGGTGTCCTCGGCGACCGCCGAGCACCGGGAGTTCTCGCACATCACGCCCGAGTACAAAGCGATCAGCCAGCTCTGCCTGCAGGTCCGATCGGTGGCAGAGGTGTCGGCGCTGCTGCGGATCCCGCTCGGCGTGGTGCGTGTTCTGATCGCGGACATGGCGGCCGAGGGCCTGGTTCGGGTGCATCAGCCGCAGCTGGATGAGGGTAGGCCGGACGTCAACCTGCTGGAAAGGGTGCTAAGTGGACTTCGCAGGCTCTAGCCCCGGATTGACCTCGACGAAGATCGTGGTCGCCGGCGGGTTCGGGGTTGGCAAGACGACGTTCGTCGGTGCCGTGTCGGAGATCATGCCGTTGACGACGGAGGCCGTCATGACGGATGCCTCCGCCGGAATCGACGATCTGGGCATGACACCGCTGAAGTCGACCACGACCGTGGCCATGGACTTCGGCCGCGTGTCGCTGGACCGCGACCTCATCCTGTACCTGTTCGGCACGCCCGGACAGCACCGCTTCTGGTTCATGTGGGACGACCTCGTACGCGGTGCCATCGGCGCGGTCGTGCTGGTCGACACCCGCCGCCTGGCCGACAGCTTCCCGGCCATCGACTATTTCGAAGAGGCCCAGCTCCCGTTCATCGTGGGGGTGAACGGGTGGGACGGCCAGTACGCGCACAGCGACTCCGAGGTGCGCGACGCCCTTACCCTGGCCCCGCACATCCCGATGGTGCGGCTCGACGCCCGCTCCAAGGACTCGGTCAAGAGCGCTCTGATCAACCTCGTCGAGCACGCTCTCACGGTCCGGATGGCCGTGCCAGGCTGGAGCGGCTAGCGGAGCGGATAGGCTGGAGTCTTAGACGTACATTCGCTTCGAGGACTGGCCAACCACGTGTTCGAGACGCTATCCGACCGGCTGACATCGGTCTTCTCCTCCCTCCGATCCAAGGGGCGGCTGTCCGATGCCGACATCGACGCCACCACCCGTGAGATCCGCATCGCCCTGCTAGAGGCCGATGTCGCACTGCCGGTGGTCAAGGCGTTCGTCGCCCAGGTCAAGGAGCGTGCCCGCGGTTCCGAGGTCTCCCAGGCGCTCAACCCGGCGCAGCAGGTCGTCAAGATCGTCAATGACGAGCTGATCGGGATCCTCGGCGGCGAGACCCGCAGGCTTCGCTTCGCCAAGACGCCACCGACGGTCATCATGCTGGCGGGCCTCCAGGGCGCGGGCAAGACGACGCTGGCGGGCAAGCTGGCCAAGTGGCTGCGCGAGCAGGGTCACGTGCCCATGCTGGTCGCCGCCGACCTGCAGCGGCCCAACGCCGTCCAGCAGCTCCAGGTCGTGGGCGAGCGCGCCGAGGTCGCGGTCTACGCGCCGGAGCCCGGCAACGGCGTGGGCGACCCGATCTCGGTCGCCCGCACGTCCATCGACGAGGCCAGGCGCCTGCAGCACGACATCGTCATCATCGACACCGCGGGTCGCCTGGGCATCGACCAGGAGATGATGAAGCAGGCCGCCGACATCCGCGACGCGGTCTCGCCCGACGAGGTCCTGTTCGTGGTCGACGCCATGATCGGCCAGGACGCCGTCACGACGGCGCAGGCGTTCATGGAGGGCGTCGGCTTCGACGGCGTCGTGCTGACCAAGCTCGACGGCGACGCGCGCGGCGGCGCGGCGCTCTCGGTCCGGCACATCACCGGCCGGCCGATCATGTTCGCCTCCACGGGCGAGAAGCTGGAAGACTTCGACGCCTTCCACCCCGACCGGATGGCCTCCCGCATCCTCGACATGGGTGACATCCTCACCCTGATCGAGCAGGCCCAGAAGACGTTCGACGAGGAGCAGGCCGCCAAGATGGCCGGCAAGCTCACGTCGGGCGAGAACTTCACGCTCGAGGACTTCCTCGAGCAGATGATGATGGTCCAGAAGATGGGGCCCATCAAGAACCTGCTCGGCATGATGCCCGGCATGGGGCAGATGCGCGACCAGATCAACTCCATCGACGACCGCGACCTCGACCGCATCGCGGCCATCATCCGCTCGATGACCCCGGCCGAGCGCCAGGACCCGAAGATCATCAACGGTTCCCGCCGCGCCCGCATCGCCGCCGGTTCCGGCGTCACCGTGAGCGCCGTGAGCAACCTGGTCACCCGCTTCTTCGACGCGCAGAAGATGATGAAGCGGATGGCCGGCGGCATGGGCATCCCCGGCATGCCCGGGGGGCGGGGCAAGGCGAGCAAGGCGCAGAAGAAGGCCAAGAAGGGGCGGCGCGTCAGCGGCGACCCGCGCAAGGCCGCGCTGGGCAAGGCCGCCGCCGAGGAACCCGACGGGGAGCAGCCCGCGAAGGGCGGCGTGCTGGGCAACCTGGGCGGCAAGCTGCCGCCGGGGATGGAGCTCCCGCCCGGCTTCGACCCGTCCAAGCTGCGGCTGCCCGGCCAGAAGTAACCGGTCGGCGCCCGCCGCCGCGGCGGCGGGCGTACGCCGATATCCGGTCCTTGCCGGACCTTTGCGGTGCGCTGCCGTGACAAGTCGTAGGCAGTGCCGTCGATCTGGCACAATGACATGTTGGAACACCGTGACCAGGTGGGTGCCCTCTCATCTCCCACAGGTCACGCCTGTCCCTGGAGCGTCATCCCGTCGTGCCCCACTCGGCGAGGTGCCGTTCACCCACGCTCGAATGCAGGAGAGACCACACCCGTGGCAGTCAAGATCAAGCTCAAGCGGCTCGGCATGATCCGCAACGCTCAATACCGTATCGTCGTCGCCGACAGCCGCACCAAGCGTGACGGCCGGGCGATCGAGGAGATCGGCCTGTACCACCCGAAGGAGCACCCTTCGCGCATCGAGGTCAACGCCGAGCGTGCGGCTTACTGGCTGGGTGTCGGCGCGCAGCCGACCGAGCCGGTGCTCAAGCTGCTCAAGCTCACCGGCGACTGGCAGAAGTTCAAGGGCGAGCCCGCCCCTGCGCCGCTTCTGGTCGCCGAGCCCAAGCCTGACCGGCACGCCCTCTACGAGGCCGCGGCCAAGGAGACGCTGTCCGGTGGCGACACCGGCACGGCCGCCACCACGCCGAAGAAGGCCAAGAAGAAGGACGAGGCCGAGGCCGCCCCCGCCGAGACCCAGACCGAGGGCGAGGCCTGACGTGCTCGAGGAGGCTCTCGAGCACCTCGTTAAGGGCATCGTCGAACATCCTGACGATGTCCGGGTCCGCGCACGCCGCATTCGCAGCGGGCGCGTCCTGGAGGTCCGGGTGCACCCCGAGGACCTGGGCAAGGTCATCGGACGCGGCGGGCGCACCGCCAAGGCGCTGCGCACGGTCGTGAACGCCCTGGCCGACGGGAAGTACGTACGGGTCGATCTGCTCGACCTGCACGAAGCAGTCCGTTAGCGTCAGGTTTGCGCGCCCTCATCGGTCTCGTTCCGATGGGGGCGCTTGCGTTGATAAGAGAGGGCAGGTTCACGTGCAGCTGGTCGTCGGCCGGATAGGCCGCCCGCACGGTGTACGCGGTGACGTGACCGTGGAGGTGCGCACCGACGATCCCGAGCTGCGCTTCGCGGCCGGCATCTCGATCGAGACGGACCCCGCGGACCGGGGGCCGCTCGTCGTCACGTCCCGCCGCTGGCACAAGGGCATGCTGCTGGTGTCGTTCGAGGGGGTCGCCGACCGCGACGCCGCCGAGGAACTGCGCGGCACCATGCTGGTCATCGACTCGGCCGAGGTGACGCCGTCCGACGACCCGGACGAGTTCCACGACCACCAGCTCATCGGGCTGGCGGTGCGGACCGTCTCCGGCGAGCCGGTCGGAGAGGTGGCGGACGTCCTCCACCACGGCCAGGACCTCCTCGTGGTGCGCCGCGAGGGCCAGGACGACGCGCTCATCCCGTTCGTCAAGGAGCTGGTGCCCGAGGTCGATCCGGAGGCGGGGCGGCTGGTCGTCGATCCGCCCGAGGGGCTGCTCTGATGCGGCTCGACATCGTCTCGATCTTTCCCGAATACTTCGCCCCGCTCGACGTCTCGCTGATCGGCAAGGCGCGTGAGCGCGGCACTCTCGACGTACACGTGCACCAGCTCCGCGACTGGGCCCACGACGTGCACAAGACCGTGGACGACACCCCGTACGGCGGGGGGCCGGGCATGGTCATGAAGCCCGAGGTGTGGGGCGAGGCCATCGACACCGTGATCGCCGCCGGCCCCGAGGGCCCGGACGGCGGGTTGCCGCGGATGATCGTGCCGACGCCGAGCGGGCGGCCGTTCAGCCAGGAGCTGGCGCAGGAGCTGGCGGGGGAGCCGTGGCTGCTGTTCGCGTGCGGGCGCTACGAGGGCATCGACTCGCGGGTCATGGCCGAATACTCCTCCCGGCTGCGCGTCGACGAGGTCAGCATCGGCGACTACGTGCTGGCCGGTGGCGAGGTGGCGGTGCTGGTCATGGTGGAGGCCGTCGGCAGGCTGCTGCCCGGCGTGCTCGGCAACGCCCAGTCGGCCGTGGACGACTCGTTCGCGCCCGGCTCCATGCAGAACCTCGTCGAGGGTCCCGTCTACACCAAGCCGCCCGTGTGGCGGGGACACGAGGTGCCCGCCGTGCTGCTGTCGGGACATCACGGAAATGTCGCCAGATGGCGGCGCGACGAGGCGATCCGGCGTACCGTACGGAACCGGCCCGAACTGGCGGCGGCGCTCGACCCCGCGACACTGGACAAGCACGACAGAAAGCTCCTTGAAGAGCTCTCGTTTCGCCTCCAGCCGGAAGATATGGCAAACTGAATCGCTGCCAACCGTCGTACGGTTGGTCCGTCATGCCCGGGAAACGATCCCGGGTTCATCAAATCAGCAAGCGCGTCCGCCGCGAGCCTCGGCCGGGTGGACCTCCGCGTGCTCGCGAGGACTTGAGGACAGCTCTCATGCACACGAAGATCCAGGAGCTCGAGAAGGCGACCCTGCGCGGTGACGTGCCGGCGTTCCGCCCGGGTGACACGCTCGAGGTTCACGTACGAGTCGTCGAAGGCAACCGCTCCCGCATCCAGGTCTTCAAGGGCTTCGTGCTGCGCAGGCAGGGCAGCGGCGCCCGCGAGACCTTCACGGTCCGCAAGGTCAGCTACGGTGTCGGCGTCGAGCGCACCTTCCCCGTGCACAGCCCGGTCATCGAGAAGATCGTGCTCGTGACCCGCGGCGACGTGCGCCGGGCCAAGCTTTACTACATGCGCGACCTGCGCGGCAAGGCCGCCCGCATTCGCGAGAAGCGCGAGACGACGGCCGCCAAGTAGGCTCCGTTGTTCTCTTCCGATGGCCCGCGCACCGCGCGGGCCATTCGGCTTTACAGGGCCGTTTCCTTTATGTGGAGCGACTCGTGCGTGGGTGTAACGTCGGTCGAGGCTTGTCGAGCCGGTGCATCATCTAGGCTCGTCAGCGATGACTAGCGAGAGCCAGGAGCACGGCGCGGCGCGCCGCCCTGTCGAGGACGAGGTGGACGTGGTCGCCGAAGAGACTCAGAAGCCGGCCAAGGGTGAAAAGACGGAGAAGAAGGGGTCGTTCTGGAAAGAACTTCCCGTTCTTATCGTCGTAGCCCTGGTGCTGGCCCTGATCATCAAGACGTTTGTGGTCCAGGCCTTCTACATTCCGTCGGAGTCGATGGAGAACACCCTGCTGAAAAACGACAGGGTCCTGGTCAACAAGCTCGTCTACCACACCCGCGACATCGAGCGGGGAGACGTGGTGGTGTTCTCGGGAGTCGACTCGTGGGACGGCGAGTTCCAGCTGGAGGAGCCGCCCAACGCGTTCGCGGCGTTCTTCCGGTGGGTCGGCACCGCGTTCGGCGTCGTGCCCGGCGAGAAGGACTACATCAAGCGGGTCATCGGCGTCGGCGGTGACCACGTCAAGTGCTGCGACTCCAAGCAGCGCATCACGGTCAACGGCACCCCCATCGACGAGGAGAGCTACCTCTATCCGGGGAACGTGCCGTCCGACAAGTTCTTCGACATCACGGTGCCGGAGGGGCGGCTGTGGGTGATGGGCGACCACCGCTCGGTCTCGCTCGACTCCCGGTCCCACACCGGTGATCCCGGCGGCGGCTCCATTCCCGAAGGTCAGGTCATCGGCCGGGCCTTCGTGATCGTCTGGCCGTTCAACCGGTTCGACTCGATCGACATCCCTGACACGTTCGCGCAGCCCGCGCTCCAGGCACTCGGCGGGTCCGTGCCGCTGGTCGCCGGGTTCGGGCTGGCCGTACCCTTGGTGCTGGTTCGTCGGCGCCTGCGGAGGAGGCGTTGATGGCCGTCACCAAGAAGGCGGAGGGCGTGGGGAAAGAGAAGAAGAAGGGCGGTTTCCGCGAGACCGTTCTGCTGCTCATCATGGGCGTCGGCATCGCGCTGCTGCTGCAGGCGTTCGTGGTCGGCTCGTTCTACATCCCGTCCGTGTCGATGGAGAACACGCTGCTGGTCAACGACCGCGTGTTCGTCAACAAGCTGGCGGGCAAGCCCGAGCGCGGCGACATCGTGGTGTTCAAGGGCTGGAACGGCGAGGACACCATCAAGCGGGTCATCGGCATCGGCGGCGACAAGGTGGTGTGCTGCGACAAGCAGAAGCGCATCACGGTCAACGGCACGCCGCTGGACGAGCAGTCCTACCTCTACCCCGACGATTTCGCTTCCGGCGATAAGTTCGACGTCACGGTGCCCCCCGGGAAGCTCTGGCTGATGGGTGACCACCGCAGCGCCTCGGCCGACTCCCGGGCCCACATGGAGGAGCCCGGAGGCGGCTTCATCTCGGAAGACGCGGTGGTGGGCAAGGCCGTGGTGCGCTACTGGCCGCTGTCGCGGGGCTATCTCTTCTCCCGTCCTGACACTTTCGACAAGGTCAAGTAGCGGGGGCTTTCGGTCGCGGTTTGCGGCGATTGGGGCGTACGCTGCCTGTGTCATGACAGTTGCGTTCCGCCCTCGACCGAGCGTCGTCCGGCGCGATTCCGGACTCTACGCCTATGAGCGGGCGCTCGCCCGCCGCGGCCTCACCCCTATAGCGGGCGTCGACGAGGCCGGGCGTGGCGCGTGCGCGGGGCCGCTCGTGGTCGCCGCCGTCATCCTGCGCAGGCAGATCGACGGCCTGGCGGACTCGAAGCTGCTCACCCCGCTGGTGCGCGAACGCCTCTACGACCAGATCATGCGCGTCTCTCACGTAGGCATAGTGATCATCCCGTCGGGGGAGATCGACGCCAAAGGTCTTCACAAATGCAATGTCTCAGGAATGCGGCGAGCCGTCGCACAGTTGCCCTGTGACCCGGAGTACATCCTGACGGACGGTTTCCCGGTGCCGGGCCTGCCGGCGCCGTCGCTGGCCGTGTGGAAGGGGGACCAGGTGGCCGCATGCGTGGCGGCCGCGTCCATCGTGGCCAAGGTGACCCGGGATCGCCTCATGGTCGCGCTGGACGAGCGCTACCCGCAGTACGGCTTCGCCGAGCACAAGGGGTATGTCACACCAGGACACCGGCTGGCGCTGGAAACGCACGGCCCGTGTCCCGATCACCGTTACTCCTTTGTCACGGTGGCGAGGGGGATGGGTGAAAATGAAATGGGGGCCGGGGTTGCCTGAGCAGGCAAACCGGGGGACCGGTACGACAGGAGGACCGCGATGAGCGCAGAGGATCTCGAAAAGTACGAAACCGAGATGGAGCTGCAGCTTTACCGCGAATACCGTGATGTCGTCGGTTTGTTCACATACGTGGTGGAGACTGAGCGGCGGTTCTATCTGACCAACTCGGTCGACCTCGACGTCCGTACCGCGGAGAACGGCGACGTCTTCTTCGACGTGAAGATGCAGGACGCTTGGGTGTGGGACATGTATCGGCCGGCGCGGTTCGTCAAGAATGTGCGGGTGGTCACGTTCAAGGATGTGAACGTGGAGGAGCTCGCCAAGGCGGACCTGGAGATGCCGAAGGAAGGGTTCTCGGGGTAGCGAGGGGTGGGCCGGGGTCCGGGGGTGGATTCGAGCTTCGGGACGGCTCAGGCGTGGGCTCGGGGCTGTGGCGGCTGGTGGCGCCCCTGGCCATCGGCTGAACCTCGACCACCGGCTCGCCGGTGATCCCCGTCTTGGCCCGGGCCTGTGCGTCTATGCCTGCCGCCTGTGAGAGGCGGTGGGGGGTGTGTGGTGTTGGGCCGGTCGGGTGGCTGGTTCAGCCGCGGGGCCGCCTGCCTGGTACGGCCGCCGACATCTGGTCGGGGATGCCGCCCGCCGTCTCGATGCGGGCCTCCCGCACCTGGTCAAGGGTGTCCCCGGCCGTCTCGAAGCGCCGCCGATGTCTGATCAGCGGTGGCTCGCCCGTCTTGACACGGGCCTTCCGCACCTGGTCAGGGGGGCCGCCGCTCTCTCGACAGCGCCGCCCACATCTGACCGGCGGTGCCGCTGTCGTATCGACACGGCCTTCCACCCCTGATCGGCCGCGCCACCGCCTCATCGGGACGTTCGCCACCTACAGCTGGTCGGCCACGCTGCCGCCGCACCCTTCACCGCCATGGCCGTCGTCCACGCCGGGACAGCCAACGTTGCTCGCCGTCCCAGCACGGCGCGCCTATCCGCCCCCGGGTTTGGCCACACCCCCGGCCTCTTGGCCTGTCGGCATCCACACACCGGTGGCCATCTGGACTCCCTGCACGGCCGTCACCCACGCCCTTCCTCCGACGCGCTTCCTCCCACGCGCTTCCTCCCACGCGCTTCCTCCCACCGCCCTTCCTCGCACATCCTCCCGCGGCCCCTGACGCCCTCCCAAGCCCTGCTGACATCCTCCCTACGGCCTGGAACCGCGCCGATCCCGCCCACCGGGCCGCGCCGACCGGGCCGCGCCGACCGGGCCGCGCCGACCGGGCCGCGCCGACCGGGCCGCGCCGACCGGGCCGCGCCGACCGGGCCGCGCCGACCGGGCCGCGCCGACCGGGCCGCGCCGACCGGGCCCCCGGCTAGCGGCCCCCGGCCTTCGCCAGCTCCGACCCCGGTCCGCCAGCTCAGGCCCCGGTCCCAGCCTCAACCAAGGGCCGAGTCAAGCTGAGCCGTGCCGACCCGAGCCGTTATCCACAACCCCCACTCAACCCACCCCCGCCATCCCCAGAACCCCGTTCGGTCCCGCCACCACCACCCCGCATCCACGAAGGTCATGACCAGACCCGCACCGATCGACCGGACGGAGATGGCACATGGCCACGGAGAGCAAGCTCGAGCTAGGCAAACGCGGCGAACAGGCAGCCGTGACCTACCTGGAGGCCGAGGGGATGAAGGTGATCGAGCGCAACTGGCGCTGCCGCCATGGCGAGATCGACATCATCGCGGAAGAGGGCCCCAACCTGGTCGTGGTCGAGGTCAAGACCCGATCGAGCAGATCCCACGGCTCGGCCCTGGAATCGGTGAGCCCAGCCAAGCTCGCCAGATTGCGCATGCTCGCCGCAAAGTGGCTGACCACACAGTCCTCCCACACGTACGAGACCGTACGAGTCGACGTGATCGCCCTGGAGCGCTTCGCCGGAGACTTCGCCCTGCGCCACGTACGGGGGGCGATCTAGGTGGCCGTGGCCCGCACCCGCAGCGTGGCCCTGGTGGGCGTCGCCGGCCGCACTGTCGAGGTCGAGGCCGACGTGGGCAACGGCCTGGCCGGCATCCACCTCATCGGTCTGCCGGACACGGCGCTCAGCGAGGCCCGCGACCGGGTGCGATCAGCGGTCGTCAACAGCAGTTATCCCTGGCCCGACGCCCGCATCATCGTCAGCCTCTTCCCGGCCAGCCTCCCCAAGCGCGGATCGCAGTTCGATCTGGCGATCGCGGTGGCAATCCTGGGTGCGGCAGGCGTGGTCCCCGCCGAACGCATCGCGGAGCCGTTCTTCCTCGGAGAGCTCGGCCTCGACGGGCGCATAAGACCCGTACGCGGCGTGCTTCCCTCCGTCCTGGGCGCGGCCAAGCACGGCGATGTCACGGTGGTCGTCCCGTCGGCGAACTCAGCGGAGGCCGTCCTCGTACCTGACGTGAAGGTGGTCCCCGTCGCCCACCTCCGCCAGCTCGTGGAGTGGCTGCGCAAGGGAGACGACCCACCCGAGGCCGAGGTCGAGGAGTGCCCCGAGCCGCCCAAGTCCACCGTCGTCCCCGACGTCGACCTGTCGGATGTCGTGGGCCAGCCGACCGCCCGGCGCGCCCTCGAAGTCTGCGCGGCCGGTGGCCACAATCTCTGGATGCTCGGTCCGCCTGGCACCGGCAAGACCATGCTGGCCGAACGCCTCCCCACCCTCCTGCCGGATCTGGAGCTCGACCACGCCCTGGAGGTCACCGCCATCCACTCGGTCGCAGGCGTGCTCCCGACCAACGCCCCCATGATGAGCCGGCCTCCCTTCATCAGCCCGCACCACACAGCGACCTCGGCCGCGATCATCGGAGGCGGCAGCACGATCGTCCGCCCCGGAGCCGTCTCCCTGGCACACCGAGGGGTCCTGTTCATGGACGAGGCCCCGGAGTTCCCGCGCCATGTCCTGGACGCGCTCAGGCAGCCGCTGGAGTCCGGCCGGGTGACGGTGTCGAGGTCGGCGGGCTCGGTCACGTTCCCCGCCAGGTTCATGCTGATCCTGGCCGCGAACCCCTGCCCCTGCGCCCAGGCCGAGGACCAGGGCGAAACCTGTAAATGCTCCCCCACGATCAGACGCCGCTACCTGGGCAGGCTCTCGGGCCCACTCCTCGATCGCATAGACATGAAGGTCACGGTCGCCCGCTCCACCAGACGCGAGCTCCTGGCCGACCGCCAGTTCGTGGAGACCAGCAAGACCGTGGCCGAACGCGTCCTGGAGGCCCGCGAACGAGCCGCGAAACGCTTGGCCGGCACTCCTTGGCGCTCGAACGCCGAGATTCCCTCCTCCATCCTCCACGCCGACTACCGCCCGTCCGCAGAAGCCATGCGCCCCATGACGTCCTGCCTCGACTCGGGCGCCCTCACCGCCCGGGGCCTCGACCGCGTCGTACGAGTGGCGTGGACCCTCGCTGACCTGGCCGGCAACGACAAGCCGGGCCAGGACGAGACAAACGCCGCCCTGAGTTTCTGGCTAGGCGTGAAGTCGTAGCGCCCCGCAAATCCAGCAAGCCCCCGCAGAAACCCACGACTCAACACCCCACCCCTTAGCGACCCCTCCACGTCCCACGACCTGTAGGAGCCCCCATGCCCGCCCTCCACGCAACAATCACCCACCAGCCCCAGTCACCCACATCTGCTTCCCTGACCACCCCACCCCCAGCACCGGCAAGCATCGACATACCACTCGCAGCCACCGACGAGACCCCACAAGCCCCCGCAACCAGCACCCCACCACATGAGATCTCGCTCCACCCCGAAGCAGGAACCGTCAGCAGAGCCAGCCCCAAGAACGAGGCTGAGTCCGTCACAGAGACGCCCATGGCACGGCCCACCCAAGCCAAGACGCACACCCAACCCGGAACGGGAACCCACCCTCCGACGGACACTCACTCCAAGACGGACACCCAACCCCCACCCGGAACCCCAACCCGAACTGGAACAGGACCCGGAACTCGAACCGGAACTCGAACCGGCACTGGCCCCGGCACTGGCCCCGGCACTGGAACCAGGACATCAACTCAGACCGAAGCCGAGGCCAGAGCCGCCCTCATGCGGGCCACCGACGTAGGAGACACCACCATGGGCCGCCTCGTCGCCCAGTACGGCGCTCATCGAGCGGTGGAGGCGATCCGCACCCGCACCCTCCCGCCGGAATTCGTCTCCCGGGAAGCCGAGCGAGACCGCTCACCAGACCACCTCACCTCCCGCCTGAACACGTGGTACGCCCGCCTGGCATCCGCCAACCCCGCAGCCGACATCGAAGCAGGAGAAAGATCCGGCGCCAGATTGATCATCCCCGGCAGCCCAGAATGGCCCACCCAGCTGGATCAACTAGGCCTGAGCCGCCCCCTGGCTCTGTGGGCCCACGGCACAGCAGATCTCCGCTTCTCCTGCCTCCAATCCGTCGCCGTGGTGGGGGCAAGGGCAGCAACCTCGTACGGATCGCACATAGCAGCCGAGTTCGGCGTCGGCCTCAGCGAGTCAGGCTGGACCGTCGTGTCAGGCGGAGCGTTCGGAGTGGATGGCGCGGCCCACAAAGGTGCCCTGGCCGCAGGTTCACCCACTGTCGTGGTCCTGGCCTGTGGTGTGGACATCTGCTACCCGACCGGCCACGACACCCTGTTCGCCGCAGTGCGAGAGCAGGGTGTCGTGATCAGCGAGTGCCCACCAGGCGTTCACCCGACCCGAGCGCGCTTCCTCATCAGAAACCGCCTCATAGCCGCCCTTTCCATGGGAACGGTGGTAGTGGAGGCCGCCCTCCGCAGCGGCGCCCTCAACACGGCAACCCACGCCCTGTCCCTCAACAGACACCTGGGAGCGGTCCCCGGCCCGATCACGTCGGGCATGTCAGCGGGTTGCCACAGACTCCTCCGAGAACGAAAAGCGGTGTGCATCACCTCACCGGAGGAAATGATCGACCTCGTAGGCGTGATGGGCGACGACCTGGCCACACAATCCCGAGCCCCAGCCGTCCCCAGGGACAAACTCAACGAGCCGACCAAAAGAGTCCTTGACGCGATCCCCGCCCGAGGCGGCGCAGGCCCCGCCTCGATCGCGGTGGCAGCCGGCTTGGGCCTGGACACGACGTTGAGCGCACTGGGCGGCCTGGCAGCCGCAGGGTACATAGAAAGAACCGAGAACGGCTGGCGCCTCCGCAAACAGACCACTACATACCGCAAAGCCTCCGACTCCGCCGCCCTGGACCCCCCACCCACCCCACAACCCGACCCCGCCGACTCCCCACCACCCCCGGACGACTTCCCACCCCCGGAGTACGACCACCCCATCTCCTAGGAGACCACCACCACAACTCAGGACTGGCCGCTCACGACCTCGCACCCCGTTCGCAATTCGTAGACCAACGACTTCAAGTGCCGTGGCCACGCAGAATGGCAAGGGGCATGGCCGACAAGTCGTCCCAGATCCACTCCACGGCGCCGGCCATCAGACGCGATCTTCATACGGAACCCAACAAAGTAGGGGCCACCGGTACAGGTTCTGCCTCGCCGCTGTCGCTCAAGCAGCACACTGATTCTGCGGCCATCGTTATGCTCTCCTTCGGTCTCGACCAAGACCCTCTTAGGATCAAGCGGTGGCCGTCACCATTTCACCGGCCGCACGTCGACGTCAGGGCGACTTCGTCGAAGGTTCCCGCGACCAGGGCATTGGCCTGAGATGTGACGCTGTGAGAGCAAGGATCGGGCCACCCTCATCGGGCGGGCATCGCCCTTGCGAGTGGGATCTAGGCACAAGGCGGTGACCAATGGTCGCGGCGGCGACCGGTCAAGCGCGCTCGCACTCGCCCTTCACCCCAGCCCGGGTCCGCCTCGACCCGGATTCGTCTCGACCTTGGCCCGCCTCTGGCACCCGGCCTGACCTCGGCCCGGTTACGACCTCGGCCCGGGTCCGCTCCTGACCCAGCCCGCCTCTGGCCCCGGCTCGCCTTGTTCCCGGTCCCGGTCTTGGTTCCAGCTGCCCATGGTCCCGCTTCGGACCGGGTCCTGTCCCCGGCCTTGGTCTTGGACCTGGGGTCAGCTCGGTCCTCGGTCTCGGTTTGGTTCGCGGTGTCGGTGTCAGCCCGGACACGCTCCGGATTCAGGTTTCGTCCAGGCTCTGGATGGCCGTCGGCCCCTGCCATTGATGGCCTTCACCCTCGGTCATCGACTGCCGTTGCCCTCGGCCCCTTGGCAGTCCTTGCCGTTGAACGGTGCTTGCCCTCGGCGGTCCTTGCCCAGCCCTTTAGCCGTCCTCGGAATTCGTCTCCGGTTCCGGTTCCGGTTTGAGGTTCGGTGTTGAGGTTGGCTGGGTCTCGGATCAGGTGCCGGGGTCGGGCTCGGTCCTGGTTTCAGCCTCGGAGGCGGATTCGGGGTTGGAAGGTGGCGTCTCGAGAGGGAACAGGATCGGGCTGAGCAGGTATTGGGCGCGGTCCGGGGTGGATTGGTTGGCCAGTCGGGGCGCGATGGCGCTGCGTAGGTCGCTGATCAGGTCGTGGAGTTCGTCGTGACTGAGCCAGACGGCGTGCTGCCGGTATCCGACGAGATCCTCCACCGGGTCGGCGTGATCTCGGTCGAGGTAGGCGTTGAACTCGGCCAGCAAGATAGCCATGGCCGTGGCGAAGCCGCGCCGGTGATCGTCGAGCGACAGCGATTCGACCATGGCGTTGTCGATCACCGCCAGGTCCTGGCGCAGGCGATATCGCCGCTCCACCGCTCCCCGTACCCGCCGCTCGTCGGCCACCTCCAGGATTCCCCCGGTCGCCAGCAGGTCGATGTGGCGATAGAGCGTGGCCTTGGAGACGTCGGGGATTCGCGCGCACAGCTGGGAGGTCGTCAACAGACGCCCTCCACTCATCGCGTGTACGACGCGCAGCCGTACGGGGTGTGCCAGGAGCTCCAAGGTGTCCACGTGCTTATGGTCTCATATATGCTACCTTTCTCAACAATGAGAACAATGGAGGTGATAGTCGATGGGAACTGATCAGCTGGCTACGGCCGTTGCGGTCGTGGAGATGGCGCGCGACGGGCGCTTCGGTGAGATCGGGGAGATGTTCGCTCCGGAGTTGCGGGCGGCCGTGTCCGATCAGGCGCTGCAGGTTGCTTGGACGATCGAGATGGGCAAGCGGGGTCCGGTTTCCGCCCTCGGGGAGCCGGTGGGGGAGCCGGTCGACGCTGGATGGGTACGCGTGAGCGTTCCGGTCGTCTGTGAGCGTGATGGGTTCACGGTGGTCATGTCGGTGGATGACGCCGGCGCACTGCATGGGCTGCAATTCGTGCTCGCGACCACCGCCACGTGGGCACCGCCGGACTATGCCGTGCCGCAACTCTTCGTCGAGCAGGACATCACGGTCGGGTCGGGAACTCTTGCCGTGCCCGGGACGCTGAGCCTGCCGCTTGGTGCCGAGCCGCGGCCCGGCATCGTGCTGCTCAGCGGAGGCGGGCCGTTCGACCGCGACGAGACCATCGGGCCGAACAAGCCACTCAAGGATCTCGCGTGGGGGCTGGCGAGCCGGGGCGCGGCCACCCTGCGGTTCGACAAGGTGACGCATACGCACAGCCAAGTGACGAGCGCGCCCGACTTCACGATGGCCAGCGAGTACGTGCCGCACGCGGTCGCCGCCGTACGCGCCCTCCAGAACCAGCCGGGAGTCGATCCCACGAGGGTGTACATCCTGGGGCACAGCATGGGAGGCAAGGTCGCTCCGCGGGTGGCGGCCGCCGAACCGTCCGTGGCCGGTCTGGTGATCCTCGCCGGTGACACGCAGCCGATGCATCGTGCCGCCGTACGCGTCGCCCGCTACCTCGCCTCCCTGACCCCCGGCCCGCCCGCAGACGCCCTCGTGAAGGGGATCATGGAGCAGGTGGCGATGGTCGACAGCCCTGACCTGTCGCCCTCGACACCGGCCAAGGCGTTGCCGTTCGAGCTGCCCGGCTCGTACTGGCTGGACATGCGCGCCTACGACCCTGTAGCGGCCGCGGCGGCGCTGGACAAACCGATGTTCATCGGTCAGGGAGGCCGCGACTATCAGGTGACCGTCGCGGACGACTTGTCGGGGTGGCGGGACGGTCTCGCGCACCGGCCGGATGTCACGATCCGGGTGTACGACGCCGATAACCACCTGTTCTTTCCGGGCGTGGGTCCGTCAACGCCCGCGGAGTACGAACCTGCGCAACATGTCGATCCGGCTGTCGTCGGTGACATCGCGGAGTGGCTGGCATTGCGGGGCGGGGCCGCTCTCTCCGTGTGACGCCCCTTGATCGGGTGCGGTTGGGCGGAGCTGGTGGGCAGCTGTTGGGGGTGGTGGTGTCAGTGGGGGTGCGGTGGCCGCCGATGAGCCGATGTGACCGGTACGCCGATGCGGTCAGTACGCGGGTCACGTCACGGCCGATGCGCCGATACACCACCGATAGGCCGATGCGGGGTTCGGCGGATTGGTGGGTTGAGGTGGTGTGGCCGCTGTGGCCGGTGTGGGCCGCTTCTTATGGCGGGTGTGATGGCGGATGGCCCCCTGTGCTGGGTGCGAGAGGGTCTGGCAACTATGAGCGGCGGCGTCGATGATGTTGTGGGTTGATCGAATGCGGTCTCGTCTTTGGGGCTGTGGACACCCGGGATGATCGATCGCGGCGGCGTGGCGACGCCTTCGGTAGTGGCCTGTGGCACGGCGGGCAGGCGCGAAGCGTCCGGATCGGCTCCGTAGGCGCGCACCGTCGCTTGCCTGTCGAGCCCTTTCGTGCGGAGCGGACAAGGTGCGTTTGTCGGTATCGGTGGTTGGTGCCTGTGGCAGGGCTTCGGCAATTGGTGGTTGTTGCGGTGCGACGGGCGCTTTCAGGGTGCGTCGGTTGTTGCGGTGAGTTGGATGGTTCGGTATTGGTCGTCGTGCGGGCGGCCGATCTACGGCCTTTGGGTAGTTCCGGTGCCGAAGGGGGTGGGGCGTGGACAGGGATGAGGTCGTAGCGGAGTTCGGGCGGTATTTGCGGCTTGAGCGTGATCTTTCTCCGCATACCGTTCGGGCGTACCTGACCGACGTCAACTCTCTGCTCGACCACACCGGTGGAGTGCTTGAAGGCCTTGATATCGGGATGCTCAGGGAGTGGTTGGCTGGGCAGCATGCGGCAGGGAAAGCGCGGGCCACGCTGGCCCGCAGGACGGCCTGCGCCCGTACGTTCACCGCGTACTGCTATCGCCGGGGATGGCTGACGGTCGATCCCGGGCTGCTGCTTGGGAGCGCCAAGGCGCCTCGGCCTTTGCCGGCCGTACTCGATCAGCGGCAGGCGGAGGCCGTTCTGGAAGCGCCCCCTACGGGGGAGCCCAAGGAACTGCGGGATCAGGCGCTGCTTGAGATGTTGTACGCCACTGGTGTGCGGGTGAGTGAACTCTGCGCGCTCGATGTCGATGACGTGGACCGCGAGCGAAACGTCATCAGGGTGTTGGGCAAGGGGCGCAAAGAGCGGTCGGTGCCGTTCGGGGCGCCTGCTCTGCGGGCGTTGGACCGGTGGTGCATCCATGGGCGGCCATTGTGGGTGCGGGCCGGGTCGGGGCCGGCTCTCTTTCTCGGGGTGCGGGGTGGTCGCATTGACGCGGGGACCGTACGGCGAGTGGTGCACGCTCGGCTGGCTCAAGTAGATGGGGTGCCTGACATGGGTCCGCATGGGTTGCGGCACAGTGCGGCGACCCATCTGCTCGAAGGCGGTGCGGATCTGCGTAGCGTTCAGGAGTTGCTTGGGCATGCGTCGCTGAACACCACGCAGATCTATACACATGTCTCGATCGAGAGGTTGCGTGCGGCCTATCGGCAGGCGCATCCGAGGGCGTGATCGGTGAGTGGGCGCCGTTCGGCTGGGGTGGTTTGGTGGGTGAGTGGGTGAGTGGGTGAGTGGGTGGATGGCTTTCGGAGGTTGAGGTCGGGGTTGGTGGGTGATTGATCGGTCCGTACGCCCATGTCGGGGTGGTTTCAACGCGGGCCGGGGGACGTTGGAGGGCGGCGTTTGCGTGTCTGGCTTCTGTGACGCCGGCGCTTGCGGTGTTGGCCCTTGGGCGGGGTGTGCTGGATTGGGCGGGTATGGCGTTTGAGGCGGGTTCGGCGTAGGGCGACGATCAAGATGACGGTTCCTAGCACTGTCCCGAGGCCGATGATCGTGGTGGTGGCGTCTGTAGCGGCGGTGAGCGGTGTTGTGGCGGCGCGTGTTAGGGACTGGATGCTCTCTGTTAAGCCGCGGTCGCGCGGCGGCGGTGGGATGGCTGTCTGGGGAGTATGGCCGTTGTTGTCGCTTTGGCTGCTCTGGCGGCTGTAAGAGGCGGTGACGGTGAGAGTGAGGTCGGCGCTTGTGATGGGTGGTGGCGTGATCTGAAGGGACTCTGCTGGTGCCGCTGACCGGTGGTGTGTGCGATCGAGTGGTTGCTGCTTGCTCGGCATGGTGATGTGGGGTGGGCGATGGGACATTCGGGGACTGGCGGCAACAAGCCTGTTCGGGGGTGGAGAGTTATGGGTTTCAAGAGGGTTGAGGTGGTCGGCGGTTGTTGTCTTGGGCCAGAAGGGGAGTAGGCGGGTGGGGGCGTGGCCCAGGAGTTGGAGTGGGTTGAGGTAGCGGGCGTCGCGTATGAGACCCCAATGCAGGCACGACTCCTCGCAGTGCGGTTTCGCGGCTTCTAGAACGCCCAGTTTGGCTCCGGGTGCTATGGGATCGCCGCGGCGTACAGAGGCTGTCACCGGAAGGTAGGTCGTGCGTAGGCCGTTGGGATGATCGATGGTGACGACGCCTTTGCCGGCGACGGGGCCGGCGAAGCGGATTGTGCCTGGGCCTGCCGCCAGGACCGGAGTGGCAGCGGGGGCGGCCAGATCGATGCCACGGTGGCCGGCGAGCCAGGGCTCGGGTGGTGGGGTGAAGCGGCGCACGATCCGGGGCTGTCCGTCCAGCGGCCAGCGCCAGGTGGAAGGAGAGGCTCTGGCTGGGGTTGTCGGCGTTGACAGGACCAGGGCCGTGGAGATGAGCGCCAGCAGCGTGGCGGCTCTTCTGGAAGCTGTTGAGGGGTGGCGTTCGGGTGATGGTGGTGTTCTGGTCGGGTCGCGGTTGGGCAGCGTCGGTGCTGGTGGGTGGTGGGCGGAGGCTGGGGTCGGTGTTCGTGGGTGGGGGTTGAAGTGTGGTGTCTGGTTCGTTCTGGGGTGGCGGGATGGACTAGCCGGTCTTGGTCTATGGGGGATGGGATTGGCGAGGTGGAGCCGTGGCCACGGTCGAGGCTGTGGCTGTGAGGGGGGCTTGGTCGCGGTGGGTGTTGGGGCGTGGGGGATGTTGGTGCGGTGGGCTGCGGGAGTTGGCGAGAGGGTCGGCGAGGCGGGGGTGGGGGTGGTGTGGGTGTTCATGGTGGGCAGTTTGGCTGCGGCGCCTCGGGTTGCGAGGCGGTGAACCTCGTTCTGTGGATGAAGGGGCGAGCCGGTGTCTGGCCTGTGGATGAAGCGGTTGGGCGGTGGTGCTGAGGCGGAATGATGAGGTGCGGGTTCAAGGGCTGCGGTCGGAAGTGAACCTGCGGTCGGAAGGTGGGGCGGCGGCCTACGGCGGGTCTGCGGTCGGACGGCGGGGGCTGCGGCCCGACGGCGGGAGCTGTGGTCCGGGGGCGGGACCGTAGGGACTGGCGGTGTGGAGGGTGGGGTGCCGGTTGGGAGAATGAGGCCGGCTGGTTAGAGCCAGGAATGGCGCCTGGAATCGATCAAGTGGTTCACGGACTTGGTGAACGACGGGGCGGGAACTCTGAGGTCGGGGGATGCGAGCTCGGGGCGATGGGGGCGATGGGGGCGGATGGGAGACGTCCAGATCCAAATGGTGCTCAGGGCTATGCCTGCCGCGCAGATGAGGACGACTGAGCGCAGGCCGAGGAGTTCGGCCAGGAAACCGCCAGCGAGGCCGCCCAGGGCGAGGACGCCTTGCACTGCGAAGGTCATGGTGGCGTTGACGCGGCCGCGGAGCTCCGGGGTGGTTTCGCGGAGGATGATCGCACCCATGCAGGTGGCGAAGGCTACGACTATGCCGCCTGTGATCGTGCCGGTCAGGGCGAGTAGCGAGAGTTTCCACCACAGGGGGCCTGTCAGCAGGCCTACCGCGAGGATTTCCACGGGGAAGAAGATCACTGCGAAGAGGAGAATGCGGTTCTCGCCGTAGCGCTTGCACAGGCGGGCCGTTATCCAGGCTCCGAGCAGGCCTCCGGCTCCGCTCAGGGCGATGAGGACGCCGATCAGGCCCTTGGGGATGTTGAGGGTGTTCAGCATGTAGAGCATGTAGACGGCTGTGTAGGCCATGGCGAAGAAATTGATCGTTACGCCGGCGCCGAGGAGAGCGCGTAGCACCGGGTGGGTGACGCTGGCCTTCAGGCCTTCCACGACGTCGCGCCACATGCCTTTGGAGGCCGCCGGGGTGGTCTGCTCACGGGTTCTTATCGTGCGCAGCAACAGGGCTGAGGTCAGGAATGACAACGCCTCCGCCAGTACGGCCAGAGGCGCTGTGAGGAGCTGTACCAAGAGGCCGGCCAGGCCGGGGCCGCTGACTGAGGCGACTGAGTAGGAGGCATGGAAGCCCGCCATCGCCTCGGTGCGCTGGGTCGGCTCGACCACTGCTGCCACATGAGGGAAATTCGCGGCTTTGAAGAGCACCCCAGCTGTGCCGATCACGAGGGCCACGACGATCAACCAGACGACATTCAGTACGCCGAGGAGCCAGGCGACGGGGATCGTGGCGGCGGCTGCGCAGGAGACAAGTTCGCAAGCGATCATCAGCGGGCGGTGGCGGGTGAGCCGGTCGGCGATGGCGCCCGACTGGAGGCCGAACAGGAGAGCCGGGACGGAGGCGGCGGCGGTCAGCATGCCCATCTGGGAAGGCGAGGCGGTGAGCAAGGTGATCGCGGTCATGGGGATGGCCAGCTTGGACACTTCTGAGCCGGTGATCGAGATTGTCCGAGCTGTCCAGAGCAAGCGGTAATCGCGTTGTTTTCTCAGGGGGATGGGGGAAGGAGGGCTGGAGTGATCGATCACGGTGTTTGGAGGGTGCGGGGGCGTTGCCGCTTTGGGTGGTTCGGGGGTGTGGTCGGGGGTGGTCTGAGTGCAGTTCAAGGGGGTGGGTGGTGGTGTTGGTGATGGGATCCGAGGGCTTGGGTGCTGGCCTGCACCGGTCCGGGTCGTCCCGTTGTCGGCCGCCGCGGTCCCGGTCATCTCGGTCTTGGAGGCCGTGGTCCCGGTTGTCCCGCTGCTGGTCGCCGTGGACTCGGCCGACCTGTTGTCGGCCGCTGCGGTCCCGGTTGCTCTGCTGCTGGCGGCCATCCCAGTCCCCGTGCAGTCGGCCGCCGCGGCGGGTGGCTCGGGGGTGGCGTTCTCGGCGCGTGGGGTGCTGGGAATCTTCTGAAGGGAATGCTTCATAAGTGTGAAGGTATTCCTTCACAACTGTGAAAGCAATGCTTCGGATCTGGGGATGGGTAGTACCTTTGGCACATGACGCAGGGCAGCGAGGGGCTCAGTGATCCCAGGGCGATGCGGGCGCTGGCTCATCCGGCGAGGTTGATGATCCTGAACAGGCTTGCCGTGGAGGAGAGCGCCACCGCCACCGAAGTGGCGGAGATAGCGGGGATCACGCCTAGCGCCGCGAGCTATCACCTGCGGATGTTGGCCAAGTACGGGTTCGTGGAGGACGCGCCGCCACGGGGAGATGGCAGGGAGCGGCTGTGGAAGGCCGTGGACAAGCGGCTCAGCGTGGGGATGGAGCCCGATGATCAGCCTGAGGTTCGGGCTGCGAAGGTCTCGTTGATCGCGGCGTTTCGGCGAGAGGTCAATGAGGAGGCGGAACGGGCCCTGGCGCATGTCGACCAGGAATCCGCGGAGTGGCGTGACGCGACCCTGTTCGGCCGGTATCGGATCAGGGTTGACGCTGAGGAACTGGCGCGGCTGAACCGGGAGATCGAGAAGTTGCTCGAGCCGTATGCTGCGCGGCATCGGAGCGAGAAGGTTGCGCCGGAGGGGGCCAGGATCGCGGAAGCGCAGGTCAATCTGTTTCCGGTCGCGCCGAGGGCGGTGCCGGGGCTGCCTACCGAGGACCATGACGCGCCGCGCCCTGAGTGAGCTGCGCCAGTGTGGCTGTGGCGGTGCGGTTTGTGGCAGGGGGGGTGGCAGTGGGGTGGGGACGCGCGACGATCTGCGAGTACGGGGTGGCGCGCGGCGAGGCCGGGGTGGGTCGGTGGTGCTTGCTGAGCTTGGGTGGTGCCAGGCGATCCGAGGCAGCGGGGGATGGCGTGCGTGGTGAGGCTGTGCCGATGGGTGGTGTCGCGGCAAGCGACGGCGTGGGTAGTGGCGCGTTGTCTTGGGACGGCTGTGGTGTGTTGATGGTTGTCGTTATCGCAGCTCCTCATGGTGGTGGGTAGGGCACGGCCGACTGGACGGTCGGTTGAGCGTCCTGTTGCCTTCCCCAATGGTTGGGTGGGCTAGGGCCTTGAGGTGGTTGGTGGCGTCTGGGGTGGGGGCTGGTGGGGTGGCCCATGGGTCTTTTGAGGTGGGTGGGTGGTGGTGTCGCGGAGGGGTGGGATGTCCGTTTGACCGCAGACGGTCAGCCTGGGGTGGTGTGGGAGGTAGACTTTTCGATGGCCTGTGACCACAGGCCGACTTCGCATGCCCCATTGCGGACCGTGCCATCGGTCCGGGCCAAGTGCCCGGCGGGAGCGGGTTCGGGGCATCAGGGCGGCAGACAGCGCGCTGCCGCGGCACAACCGAGAACCGCGCCCATCCGCAGGGCGCCCAGACCTGGAGGACCAGCACATGGCCCCCGTCGTCACCATGCGACAGCTGCTCGAGAGTGGCGTTCACTTCGGTCACCAGACTCGGCGCTGGAACCCGAAGATGAAGCGCTTCATCTTCACCGAGCGCAACGGCATTTACATCATCGACCTGCAGAAGTCTCTGTCGTACATCGACCGCGCCTACGACTTCGTGAAGGAGACCGTCGCTCACGGCGGCACGATCCTGTTCATCGGCACCAAGAAGCAGGCTCAGGAGGCCATCTCCGAGCAGGCCGCCCGTGTCGGCATGCCGTATGTCAACCAGCGTTGGCTGGGTGGCATGCTCACCAACTTCTCCACCGTGCACAAGAGGCTGCAGCGTCTGAAGGAGCTCGAGGAGCTCGACTTCGACAACGTCGCGGGCTCGGGGCTCACCAAGAAGGAGCTCCTGATGCGCCGCCGCGAGAAGGACAAGCTCGAGCGTACGCTCGGCGGCATCCGTGACATGGGCCGCGTGCCCAGCGCGGTGTGGATCGTCGACACCAAGAAGGAGCACATCGCGATCAGCGAGGCCAAGAAGCTTGGCATCCCTGTCGTCGCGATCCTCGACACCAACTGCGACCCCGACGAGGTCGACTACCCGATCCCGGGCAACGACGACGCGATCCGCGCCGTCGGCCTGCTCACCAGGGTCGTCGCCGACGGTGTCGCGGCCGGTCTGATGGCTCGCTCCGGCGCCGCTCGCGGTGACGAGAAGCCGGCCGCCGCCGAGCCGCTGGCCGAGTGGGAGCGCGAGCTCATCGAGCAGGGCACCGGCGAGCGCGCGGCCGACGAGGCCGTGGCGGCTCCTGAGGCTGCTGCCGAGGCCGCTCCCGAGGCCGCTCCGGAGGTTGCCGCTGAGGCTGCTCCCGAGGCTCCCGCTGAGGAGAGCGTCGCTGCCGCCGAGGAGAGCGCTCCGGTTGAGGCCCCCGCTGCCGAGGGTGAGACCGAGCAGCAGGCCTGAGGTCTGAGCCAGAGGCCTTGGTGAGGGCGCGGGTAGGCTGCTGACGGCCCCGGATTCGAGGGTCGGCAAGGGCTTACGGCAGTTCGGCCGCAGGCTTCTCGTGACCTGAATGAAGGTCTCGGGTGGCCGGGGCTCCTGGCGACAGGGGCTCGGGCGGCCGGACTCGTGAGATTCCGATCTTGGGTGGCCGGGCTCCTGGCATTTCGATCGCGGATGGTCGGGGTGCGAGGGGTCGGCCAGCAGGGTCGGGAGCAGTGTCCTGATCATGGCTTGGCCGCGCAGGGCAGGCGTTCCTGACAGGAGCACAGCCTGCGCCAGCAGGGTTGTGGCGCCGGGTGAGGGCAGTTGCCCAGGCTCGGGTGAACACGGCGATGCAGGGCAAGGCGAGCGGAACAAGCAAGGCAACGTGACAGCTGAATATGGAAACCACCGGCGGGTCAGAGTCCTGGGTGGTCGGTCAGGCAAGGTGCGTGTCCTGGCTCGGCAAATGGCTGAGCTAGGACGGCACGCCGGGCGAGGCGACTCCAGGGCTCAGGCGGTAAGCCAGGCCGAAGCGACGTGGTACCGGGCCGAATCGAAGTAGTGCCGGCCCGGACCGAAGCAATGCTGGGCCGGACTGAAGCAGTGCTGGGCCGGACGGAAGCGTCAGGCGTCGAGGTGAGGTGGGTGGTCGGACAGGGCTGGGGCGGGTGCCTCGGTCAGGCCCGATGGCCGCCGAGCCGAGATGGCACGACGAGGTTAGGCGCAGTGAGGTCGATCGCCGGGCTGAGCTCAGAAGATGGGCGAGGTGAGGTGGTTGGCGGGCCGGGAGCGCGGTGCTGAGGTGAAGCGGTCGCCGATCCGTGGTGGTGCCCTGGTGAGGCGATTGCCGATCCGAGGTGTGCTGCCCAGGTGAGGCGGTGGCTGCTCCGAGGCGGTGTCCAGGTGAGGCGAAGGTCGAATCTGGGTGCCGGGCCTTGGTGGGCGGCGGCTGAGCCGGGGTTACCGCGTTCGGGCCGGCTGGTGGCTGATCTTCGGCACGGCGCCGGGGTGAGGCGATTGCCGTCCTACGGTCCGGTGGGCCTGGTGAGGTGGTTGCCGAGCTTCGGTGCGAGGGCCGGGGTCAGGTGGCTGGAGCGGGGCCGTGAGCTTATGTGAGGCGGTGCTGAGCTGAGGTGGTAAGCCGAGGCAAGGCTGGGCAGTATGCCGGGCGAAGCAGCAGCAGAGCCGGGCTGAGCCGAGCCCCGCGCAAGACAACGCTCCTGTACGGCACACGCCTGCCGTACGAACCCAGGGTGGGTGACCGGATCCCGGTGCCCGCCCGATCCACGATGACGACGACGAAATCCCACAAGGAAAAAGAGCAATGGCTTCCGTGAACATGGCCGACGTCAAGCGGCTTCGCGAGATCACCGCTGCCGGCATGATGGACTGCAAGAAGGCGCTGGAGGAGTCCGAGGGCGACTTCGACCGCGCCATCGAGCTGCTGCGTCTCAAGGGCGCCAAGGACGTGGGCAAGCGTGAGGCCCGTACCGCGTCCAACGGCCTGGTCGCGCTCAAGCAGGACGGCGACTCCTCTGCCGCGCTGCTCGAGCTCAACTGCGAGACCGACTTCGTGGCCAAGGGCGAGCGCTTCCAGGAACTGGCCTCCCAGGTCGTCGCGCACGTCCTCGAGACCAAGCCCGCCGACGTGGCGGCGCTCCTCGAGTCCGCCTTCGACGGCAAGACCGTCAAGGAGCACCTCGACACCGCCAACGCCGCGCTCGGTGAGAAGATCGAGATCCGGCGGTTCGCGGTGCTGGAGGGCGGCTACATCGGCGCCTACATGCACAAGACCGACCCGGCCCTCCCGCCGGCGGTCGGCGTGCTGGTCCAGCTGGACAAGCCGAACGCCGAGGTCGCCAAGGACATCGCGCAGCACGCTGCCGCGATGGCCCCGCAGTACCTCAAGCCGGACTCCGTGCCCGCCGAGGTCGTCGACAAGGAGCGCAAGCTCTTCGAGGAGATGACCCGCGAGGAGGGCAAGCCGGAGGCCGCCATCGGCAAGATCGTCGAGGGTCGCGTGAACGGCTGGTACAAGGACTTCACGCTGGTGCAGCAGGCCTTCGTCAAGGACAACAAGAAGAGCGTGGGCAAGTACGCTGACGAGAACGGCGTCGAGGTCCTCGGCTTTGTCCGCTTCAAGGTCGGTCAGGCTTAGGCTTAGGCAAGCTGCCAGCTCAACGATCCACCGAATGAAGGAGGCCGCCGCCGTGCAGGACCACCGGGAGTCAGCCCACGAATCCACACGGACGGCGGCTTCCTCATCTCAAAACCCGCAAGGTCCACTCAGGTGGAAGCGGGTGATGCTGAAGCTGTCAGGAGAGGCGTTCGCCGGCAGCGAGCCGCTGGGCATCGATCCGGTGGTCGTCGATCACCTGGCCGATTCGATCGCCGAGGCGGTCAAGGAGGGCGTGCAGGTCGCGGTCGTGGTCGGCGGCGGCAACATGTTCCGTGGCGCCACCCTGTCGCAGGGCGGCATCGACCGGGCCAGAGCCGACTACATGGGCATGCTCGGCACGGTCATCAACTGCCTGGCACTGCAGGACTTCCTCGAGCGGCGAGGCGTGGAGACCCGCGTACAGACCGCCATCACCATGCAGCAGGTCGCCGAGCCGTTCCTGCCGCGCCGCGCGATCAGGCACCTCGAGAAGGGGCGCGTGGTCATCTTCGGCGCGGGGCTCGGCTCGCCGTTCTTCTCCACCGACACCGCGGCGTCCCAGCGGGCCCTGGAGATCGGCGCCGAGGCGCTGCTCAAGGGCACGCAGGTGGACGGGATCTACGACTCCGATCCACGCAAGAACCCGGACGCGGTCAGGTTCGACCATCTTGACTACGGCGAGGTGCTGCTGCGTGACCTCGCGGTCATGGACGCCACCGCGATCAGCCTGTGCAAGGACAACGATCTGCCGATTGTGGTCTTCGACCTCATGGGCGAGGGCAACATCCTGCGAGCGGTGCGCGGTGAGAAAATCGGCACGCTGGTGAGTCCCGCAGGCAAATGAGGGAGCGAGCCCGACACCGCCAGCTAGAAGACAGGGAGCCGCTGTGATCGACGAAACCCTCCTCGAAGCCGAGGAAAAGATGGACAAGGCCGTTTCGGTCGCGAAAGAGGACTTCGCGAGCATCCGTACGGGCCGCGTCACCCCCTCGATGTTCAACAAGATCAACGCCGAGTACTACGGCACGCCGACGCCGATCCAGCAGTTGGCGTCGTTCCACGTGCCCGAGGCGCGCATGGTGCTGATCCAGCCTTACGACAAGAGCTCGATGACCGCGATCGAGCGGGCCATCCGCGACTCCGACCTCGGCGTCAACCCCACCGACGACGGTAACGTGATCCGCGTGACGTTCCCGGAGCTGTCCGAGGAGCGCCGCAGGGAGTACATCAAGGTCGCCAGGAACAAGGGCGAGCACGCCAAGGTGTCGATTCGCAACATCCGTCGCTCCGCCAAGGAAGTCCTCGACAAGATGATCAAGGACGGCGATGCGGGCGAGGACGAGGTCAGGCGGGCCGAGAAGGAGCTCGACGACCTCACCCAGAAGCACGTCGCCAAGATCGATGAGCTGCTCAAGCACAAGGAAACCGAGCTGCTCGAGGTCTGAGCGGCGCGCCGCACGGCGGACCGCGTCCAGTGGGCCGCCGCAGGTCTGCACCTACGGCCCTCGCCCGACGGCGGGGGCCGTGGCTCTTGGAGAACTCTGTGGAAGAACGTACGGCTGGCACCAGCTCGAGCGGCGGCAGCCGTACCGGTAGGAACCTGCCTGCCGCGATCGCGGTGGGCGTGGTGCTGGGCGCACTGGTCATCGGCACCGTCTACACGATCAAGGAGCTGTTCCTCCTGGTGGTCGCCGGGGCCGTCGGCGTCGGTGTGCTCGAGCTGACCAAGGCCTTCGCCACCCGTGACATCAAGGTTCCGGCCGTGCCGGTGCTGGTGGGCCTGGTGGCGATGCAGGCGGGGGCGTACTGGGGCGGGCCGCTCTGGTTGCTGGCCTCGTTCGCGGTGTTCGCGTTCGTGCTGCTGATCTGGCGGATGTTCAGCGACGGCACGGAGGGTTACGTACGCGACGCGTCCGCGTCGGTGTTCACGCTGTTCTACCCGGCGATGCTGAGCGCGTTCGTCGCGCTGCTGCTCAGCGAGGACGACGGCAGCCACCGGGTGGTGATCTTCATCGCGGTGACCGTGGCGAGCGACATCGGCGGATACATCGCGGGCGTGCTGTTCGGCCGGCACCAGATGACGGTGATCAGCCCGAAGAAGACGTGGGAGGGCATGGCCGGCTCGATCGTCGCGTGCGTCGCGGTCGGGGCCTGGCTGGTGACGTGGCTGCTCGGCGGGGAGCTCTGGCAGGGTGCGCTGATCGGGGCGCTGGGGGCGCTGCTGGCCACCGTGGGCGACCTGATCGAGTCGATGATCAAGCGGGATCTCGGCATCAAGGACATGGGCACGATCCTGCCGGGACACGGCGGGCTGATGGACCGGCTGGACTCGCTGGTGACGACGCTGGTGCCGGTCTGGCTGCTGATGACGCTGTTCTTCTAGTGCCGCTGAGCTTCCACAGATTGCTGTTCTGGTGCCGCTGAGTCTGCTCTTCTAGTGCCGCTGGGCCTCCAGGGCCTGTGTGGTGACGGGGGAGAGCCAGAGCCAGCGGACGGCCTCGCCGCCGAACGCGAATCCTGACATGTCGGGCATGTGGGGTGGGTTGGCCTGCATGAGGACGCCCGAATACTGCGCGCCCAGCGGGAACGTCGACGGATCGTGATACCACTTCGCCGTGTGCCCGTGGCCCAGCCACGTGACCGAGTGCCAGGGATACTGTGACAGCCACACCAGCAGCAACGCCGCGTCCCGCGGGTCCTCGCGGGTGGCCACGGCCAGCTCGATCCGGGCGTACGCGCCCGGTTTGTCGATCCACTGCTCCACCGTCGGCATCCGCTGGCAGCTCATCCCGACCGTGGACAGCACGGTGAAGGCGCGGTCGTGGTGCGGCGGGCGTTCGGTGATGCCGACGGTCGGCAGCCGCTCGCCGCTGGCGTCCCAGTATCGGCCCGCCGGTCCCAGCGCCCGGTCCAGGTGGCCCATGACGAACTGCTGGAACGACGGCCAGGAGCCTTCGCTGTGCCGCCAGCGCCAGTAGGATCTGGCGTTCGAGATACGGGGTTGCAGCCCTTCGAGCGCCTCCGACAGCGCCCACGCGAACGGTGACTCGCCCACCGCGTCACGCGCGTAGCCGGGCATGCCCCGGCTCATGTCGGCCCAGCCGGGGATGACCGCCAGCAGGTCGTCGTCCTCGTAGAGGGCCACGCCGTCGCCCTCCTCGAACCACAGCGGGCTGAGTTGCCCGAGCGGCCGGCGGCCCTCCGGGTGCAGCGTGTTGGGCCTGGGCATCAGCGGCGGCAGGCCGGCGTTGATCCGGGGAAGGTCCACCACGGGCGGGGCGGGGCGATGGTTGGCCAGCCAGACGGCGCCGTGGACCGTGCCGTCGGGCGAGCACAGGTAAGCTACCGAGGAGTCCTCGTCCCGCTCGACCACGAGCGTCCGGCTCCCGTACGGGTTGCCGGCGGCGAGCACGACCTCGGTGCCACCCTCGCCAGATGCCGACCGAAAAATCGCCATACGAGATGACTGTAGATCGGGCGGCGACCAAGACGCGAGCCGTACCGTGACCAGGAATGCCACCTCCGATCCGAACGTTCACTACCCTGGTCGACAACCCCTCAAGCAAAGGCAGTAACGTGTCCCAGCCTCCAGGTCAGCTCACCTTCGTCGCGCCCCGGCGGGCCAAGCCCGCCCGGCATCTGGCCGACCTGTCGATGGCCGACCGGCGGGCCGCGGTCACCGAGCTGGGCGAGAAGGCCTTCCGGGCCGACCAGCTCTCGCGCCACTACTTCGAGCGCCTGACCACCGACGTGGCCGCCATGACGGATCTGCCGGCGACGTCCAGGGAGAAGCTGTCGGCGCTGCTGCCCGACCTGCTCACGCCGGTCAAGGAGCTGACCACCGACGGGGGCACGACCCGTAAGACGCTGTGGCGGCTGTTCGACGGCGCCCTGGTGGAGTCGGTGCTCATGCGCTATCCCGACCGGGCCACGATGTGCGTGTCGTCCCAGGCCGGTTGTGGCATGAACTGCCCGTTCTGTGCCACGGGCCAGGCGGGGCTGACCCGCAACATGTCGACGGCCGAGATCGTCGAGCAGGTCGTCTCCGGGGCCCGTGCGCTGGCCGCCGGGGAGGTGCCCGGTGGGCCCGGGCGGGTGAGCAATGTCGTGTTCATGGGCATGGGCGAGCCGCTGGCCAACTACAAGCAGGTGATCGGTGCGGTGCGCCGCATGGTCGAGCCGGCGCCGCACGGGCTGGGCATCTCGGCGCGGGGCGTCACGGTCTCGACCGTCGGGCTGGTGCCGGCCATCGGCAAGCTCGCCGACGAGGGGCTGCCGGTCACGCTGGCGCTGTCGCTGCACGCGCCGGACGACGAGCTGCGCGACACGCTGGTGCCGATCAACACGCGGTGGAAGGTGGCCGAGGTCCTCGACGCGGCCTGGGCGTACGCGGCCAGGACGAAGCGGCGGGTCTCGATCGAGTACGCCCTGATCAAGGACATCAACGACCAGGAGTGGCGGGCCGACCTGCTCGGCAAGCTGGTCAAGAACAAGCTCGTGCACGTCAACCTGATCCCGCTCAACCCGACGCCCGGGTCCAAGTGGACGGCCTCGCGGCCGGAGGACGAGCGGGCGTTCGTGCGGCGGCTGCAGTTCCACGGGGTTCCGGTGACGGTGCGCGACACGCGCGGGCGCGAGATCGACGGCGCCTGCGGGCAGCTCGCCGCCGCCGAGTAGCCCCACCCGCAACCGGCACAGCGCGCCGTCGAGTAGCCACTCCCGGCACAGCGCGCCGCCGAATAGCCGCTCCTGGTACGGCGGCTCCCGGCGGTGGCAAGTCCGGCGCAGGGGTCAGTGGGGGCGATGGAGCGGGTGGCGAAGTACGGCGGCTTCCGGCGGTGGCAGGTCCGGCGCAGGGGTCAGTGGGGGGCGATGGAGCGGGTGACGAAGCCCTCGACGAGGTCCGCGATCATGGCCGCGCCGCGCCCGTTCAGGTGGATCGTGTCGGTGGTGAGCTGGAGGCCCCGGCGCTTCGAGATCGTGTCCAGGCTGCGGCCCAGCAGGAAGTGCTGCATCGCGGCTGTTTGCGCCAGCAGGCCCTCCGCGCGGTAGGGCGTTCCGGGCGTCCGGCCCCGCCCCTCCAGGTACGCGGTCATCCGTTCGTTGAGCGGCAGGTACGTGACGCCCTCCCGAGCCGCGACCCGGCGGACGATGTCGCTGTACTCGGCCGCCCGCCGTACCGGGACCGAGGCGAGGTCCTCGCCGATCACCGGCAGGGAGATCAGCGCCACGCGGGCCATCGTCTGGTCCTGCAGCCGCCGGGCGACGGCGGCGAGGTTCGCGGCGTAGTCCGCGGCGGTGGGGTCGGCGGCGAGCTTCCAGCGCCTGCGCAGCGCCCGGGCGCGCTTGCCGCTCAGCGTGGCGTTCGCGTCGTTGGTGCCGATCAGCACGGTCACCACGTCCGGGTCCTGCGCGATGACGGCGTCGAGTCGCTTGACCAGCTCGGATGACGGCTCGTGGTTGACCCCGGCGTTGATCACGGTGTCATCGGGCAGCCGGGCCCGGAGCAGGGCCACGTAGTCGGCGCTCACCTGGCCGCGCGTGATGCTGTCGCCCAAGCAGATCAGTTTCACCGTCGCCTCCTCCATGGGTGGGTGAGTGCTTACTAACCTACACCCTCCGCCGGACCCACACGTAGGCTCCCAGGCCGACGACGCACCAGGCCAGCGAGATCGAGGCGAGCTGGGGGAACTGGGCGACGAGGTCGCCGGAGTTCGCGGCCTTCATCCAGCGCAGCAGCGGGACCGTGAGCCAGTACAGCGAGGTGGCGCTGACCAGCAGCATCGCGATGAAGCCGAACAGCAGCGTCATGATCGACACGGCCGGGGACGGGAGGACGGCGCGGCTGGTGATAGCGCCGAGCGCGGTTCCGGCCAGCGCGGACAGGGCGTACAGGAGGAGGGCCGCGCCCAGCACGCCGGAGGACGGCGATCCCGTGATGCCGAGCAGCATGGCCCAGCCGAGGGCGAGCGCCGCCAGCACGGCACACGCCGCGAACGCCGCCAGCAGCCCCGCCACCACCTCCCTGCCCCGCCCGCCGACCTGGACCGCCGACATCTCGCGCTGCCGGTCGGGCTCGGTGTCGAGCAGGCTCCTGGCCGTCCAGGCCAGGACGGGGATGATCAGGACGCCGCCGTCCGTGAGCACGGTGGCCTCCTCACCCCTCGGCGCCCGGTTGCCGTGGATGACCGCCTGCATGGCCAGCATGAGGAGGAGCGCCTGGTAGACGCGGTGCGAGCGGACGTACGCGGCCAGGCGGAAGGCGGCCAGGGCGATCACCGGGTCTCCTCGATCTCGCGCGTCCGGTAGCCCTCGTCGCGCATCCTGGCCAGGAAGCGCGGGAGCTCGTCGGCGGGCAGGGTGACGGCCACGGTGACCGGTGCTGTGGCCTTGGAGCGTTCGGCGGCGGGCGCCGCCGTGCCCTCCTTGAGCCGTCCGTCCACCACGGACCACTGGCGGACACCCGGGAGGCCGCGCAGGCCGCCCTGGTGGTCGCTGGCGATGACGATGCCGCCCCGGCCCGCCACCTCGGTCGCGATCGAGGGCAGCGTCTCGCGCGTGTCGACGTCCAGACCGGCGAACGGCTCGTCCAGGATCAGCAGCCCCGGCTCGGCCATCAGCGCCTGGACCAGGCCGACCTTGTGCGCGCTGCCCTTCGACAGGTCGCCCAGCGGGGTGTCGAGGAGGTGCCCCATGTTCAGGCGCTCGGTCCACGGCTCCCAGCGGGCGCCGCCGCGTACGCGGGACATGTGCCGCAGGTAGGCCGTGACCGTGAACGGCTGGCCCGTGGGGAACCGGTCAGGGGCGAAGCCGACGACCGGCGGGCGGTCGGCGATCGTGCCCGCCGTCGGCCGTGCCAGGCCCGCCAGGAGGCGGAGCAGAGTCGACTTGCCGGCTCCGTTCACGCCGGTCAGCTCGATCACGTCGCCGGGGGCGAGGTGGGCATCGGCGTCTTCGATGACGAAAGAATCACGCCTTCGGTAGCGGAAAGAGACCCTGGACAGACGCATGGTCCTGTAACGGTATATGTCGGGTCGCAGGGCCGTCATAAAGGTCCGACAATGGAGGGACCCCAGCACATCTCAAGAGGAGTGAGGCTTGAACCGCTTTCCGCGCGTCATGGGTATGCGTTCAGGCTATGACCCCGTCGAAGTGGACGCCCTGATCGGACGGATCGAGGCGACCCTGGGCCGGGGATCGCACACCCTGGAGCCCGTCACCGCTGACGAGGTACGTACGGCCACGTTCCGCGCCAAGCGCGGCGGCTACCAGGAGACCCCGGTGGACTTCGCCCTGGAGGCCTTCGTGGTGGCACTGGAGACCCAGGCCAAGCGCCCCGTACGCCTGGCCATGGCCGAGCCCACCGGCGAGCTGCTCCGCGAGGAGTGGTTCGAGTCCCAGGCCGCCCGGGTGGAGCGCGTGGCCTTCCGCCCCGGCCGCATGGGCACCGGCTACAACGAGGACGAGGTCGACACCTTCCTCGACCGGATCGTGGCCACGCTGCGCGGCACGACCGACTACCCGCTGACGGCCAAGGAGGTGCGGGAGGCGAAGTTCTCGACCGTGATGTTCAGGTCCGGCTACCTGATCGCGGACGTGGACTCCTTCCTCACGGGCATCGCCGAGGTACTGGAGCAGCGGGTCTAGGCGGCCTCCACCGCGGTGAGGAGGCCGCGCAGGTCGGGCAGGACCCGCTGGACGACCGTCGGGTCGGCCGGCCGGTCGCCGTGGCGGTTGATCCACACGCGGGGCAGACCCAGCCGGTGCGCGGGCACCAGGTCGTGGAAGTAGCTCTGGGCCACGTGCACCCACACCTCCGGCTCGTACGAGCGCCGGAACAGCTCGAAGTGCGCCTCCGCCGGTTTGTACGCCCCCGCGTCCTCCGCCGTCACCACCGCGTCGAACGGCACGGGCAGCCGCCGCCGGGTCTCGGCGATGAGGTCGCGGTCGCAGTTCGTCAGCAGCGCCAGGCGCCACCCGGCCGCGCGCAGCGCCGACAGCTCGGGTCCTACCTCGGGGAACACCGGCCAGTACGGCAGCGTCGCGGCCAGCACCGAGGCGTCGTCCGCGGCCAGCTCCACCTTCTCCTCCGCGCACGCCCTGCGCAGCGCCTCCGCCAGCACGTGGCGGTAGCGCAGGCCGGGGGACTCGGTCTGGACGGCGTGCTCGTGCCGGTTGTACGCCTCCAGCAGCCGTGCCCCCTGCCCGGGAGCGATCAGCTCGGCGCTGGTGAGGATGCCGTGCCGCCAGTCGATCAGAGTTCCGAAACAGTCGAACGTAGCCCATCGCATAGGTCTCATAATGACGGTCATGGCAATCTCCGTGCGTTCCATCCGGCCGGACGACCTGCCCGTGGTCACGCGGGTGATCAGCGGGAGCTGGCGCGGCACCACCCTGATGGTCCTGGGGCGCGGCGAACTGGTGGACACCACGAAGCTGCCCGGGTTCGTCGCCGAGGTGGCCGGTGAGGTGGCCGGCGTCGTCACGTACATCGAGGACGGGGACGCCGTGGAGGTGGCCTCGCTCGACGCCGTGCTGCCCGGCAGGGGCGTCGGGCGGGCCCTGCTCGACGCCGTGCGGGCGGCGGCGGCCGAGCGCGGCGCGGCCCGGCTCTGGCTGGTCACCACCAACGACAACACGCACGCCCTGCGCTTCTACCAGCGTTACGGGTTCGACCTCGTCGCGCTGCGCAGGAACGCCATGGACCGCGTGCGCGAGCTCAAGCCCGGCATCCCGGCCGAGGCCGACGGGATCCCGATCAGGCACGAGCTGGAGCTCGAACTGCTCCTCGATCCCTAGCGCGACGGCCGTGGCGGCCCGGAGCGGTCAGGCGGTCTTCGTGCGGTGCAGCAGGGCGACGATCACCGAGGTCACCGGGGCGGCCAGGAAGGCGCCGGCGATGCCCGCGATCACGCTGCCCACCGTGATCGCCACCAGGATGACCGCGCCGGGCAGGTCGAGCGCCTTGCCGTAGATCTGCGGCGCCAGCACGTGCCCCTCGATCTGCTGCACCGCCACGGTCACGGCCACCACGATCAGGGCCACCAGCACGGCCTTCGACACGAGCGCCACCACCGCGGCCAGCAGCCCCGCCATGAACGCCCCCACCACCGGCAGGAACGCCCCCACGAACGTCAGCACCGCCAGCGGCAGCGCGAGCGGCACCCCGAGGATCCACAGCGCGATCCCGATGAAGAACCCGTCGGCCGCGCCCACGATCGCGATGCCGCGGATGTAGCGGCCGATCACCGAGAAGACCAGGTGGCCGGTCTCGGCCAGCCGCGTCCTGGCCGAGGCCGGCGCCAGGCCGATCAGCCAGCGGAAGAGCCTGTCGCCGCCGTGCACGAAGTAGACCGACAGGATGACCGCCAGCACGGCCCCGATGACGATCTCGCCCACCGTCCGCACCCCGGCCAGGGCCCCGCTGGTGACCTGCCGGCCCTGGGTGGACAGGTAGTCCCTGGCCTGGTCGATGAGCTGCCGGTCGTCGAGGCCGAACCGGGCGGTCAGGCCGTGCAGGTCGTCGAGCACCTTGCCGACGCTGTCACGCAGCTGCGACACGCTGTCCACCGTGGGCGGCACCAGCAGCGCGAAGAGCGCGCCCGCCAGCAGGAGGCCGCCGGTGAAGACGATCGCGGTGGCGAGCGCCCGGCCGAGCCCGCGTGACCTGAGCCACCTGGCCGGGGGCAGCAGCAGGGCCGTGAGGAAGACGCCGATGATGATCGAGATGGCCACCGTCCGCACGTGGTAGAGGCAGAAGAAGGCCACCGCGATGACCGCGAACCAACCCAGCAGCCGCCACGGCCCCATCCCCTGCCCCCTATCGTGCCTGGTCAGAGGAGTTCCCCCAGGTGATCGGGGGCAACCCTGCTCAGCCGGGCGGTGCCAGGCTCGGGCGCTGGGAGCGCTTGTTCGCCTCGTACGTCTCCCGCGCCGCGTACGTGGCGCTCGTCGTCGCCACCTGCGCCACGGGCACGTCCCACCACGCCTCGGAGGACGGCGCGTCGTCGGCCAGGGGGTCGGTGCGGACGTAGATCACCGTGGTCTCCGCCGCCGAGCGGGCCGCGTCGAGCGCCTTGCGCAGGTCGGAGATCGACTCCGGGCGCAGCACCGTGGCCCCGAGGCTGGCCGCGTTGGCCGCCAGGTCCACCGGCAGCGGGCCGCCGTCGCGGCGCTGGTAGGAGGTGCCGAGCCGCTCCGCGCCGACGCTCTCGGACAGGCGGCCGATGGAGGCGAAGCCGGAGTTGTCCACCAGGACCACGACCAGCTTGACGCCCTCAGAGACGGCCGTGACCAGCTCCTGGGCCATCATCAGGTAGGAGCCGTCGCCGACCAGCACGAACACCTCGCGCTCCGGGGCCGCCATCTTCACGCCCAGCCCGCCGGCGATCTCGTAGCCCATGCAGGAGTAGCCGTACTCGACGTGGTAGCTGCCCGGGCCGCTGGGGCGCCAGAGCTTGTGCAGGTCGCCGGGCATCGACCCGGCCGCGCACACCACCACGCCGTCGTCGCCGGCCGCCGCGTTGACCGCGCCGATCACCGCGGACTGCGCGATGAGGGGCCCCTCCGCCGCGTACGCCGCGTCCACGGCCGCGTCCCACACCCGGGTGAGCTCGGCGGCCCGCTCGCGGTAGGCGGCGGGAGTGCTCCAGCCCGCGCACGCCTCGGTCAGGTCGGCCAGCCCCTCGCGGGCGTCGGCGACCAGTTGCAGGCCGGACAGCTTGGCGGCGTCGAAGCCGGTGATGTTGAGGTTCACGAATCGGGCGCCAGGGGCGAAGATCGTCCTGGAGGCGGTGGTGAAGTCGCTGTAGCGGGTGCCGACGCCGATGATCAGGTCGGCGTCGCGGGCCAGCGCGTTGGCGGCCGTGGTGCCCGTCGCGCCGATGGCGCCCATCGCCAGCGGGTGCCCGTGGGGCAGCGCGCCCTTGCCCGCCTGCGTCTCGGCCACCGGGACACCGTGCGCCTCGGCGAACGCGCGCAGCTGCCCGGTCGCCTCGCTGTAGATCGTCCCGCCGCCGGCCACGATCAGCGGGCGTTCGGCCGCCCTGATCAGCTCGGCGGCCCGTGCGAGGGCCGAGCGCTCGGGGCGCGGCCGGGGGATGTGCCAGACCCGGCGGGCGAACAGCTCGTCCGGCCAGTCGAACGCCTCCGCCTGCACGTCCTGCGGCAGCGCCAGCGTCACCGCGCCGGTCTCGGCCGGGTCGGTGAGCACCCGCATGGCGGCCAGCAGCGCCGAGGGCAGCTGCTCGGGGCGGTTGATCCGGTCCCAGTAGCGGGAGACCGGCTTGAAGCAGTCGTTGACCGAGATGTCGTAGGAGCGCTGGTCCTCCAGCTCCTGCAGCACCGGGCTCGCGACGCGGGTGGAGAAGATGTCGCCGGGCAGCAGCAGCACGGGCAGGCGGTTGATGGTCGCGCCCGCCGCGCCGGTGATCATGTTGGTCGCGCCGGGGCCGATCGAGGTGGTGCAGGCCAGGGTGGCCAGCCGGTTGCTCGCGCGGGCGTAGGCGGCCGCCGTGTGGACCATCGCCTGCTCGTTGCGGCTCAGGTGGTAGGGCAGGTCCTCGGTGGAGGTGGCCAGCGCCTGGCCGAGGCCGGCGACGTTGCCGTGGCCGAAGATGCCGGTGCAGCCGCCGAAGAACCGGCGCTCCGCGCCGTCGCGCTCGCTCCACTGGTGGGCCAGGAAGCGTACGACGGCCTGCGCGACGGTCAGCCGGATCATGGGGTCCTCCCGAACGGCAGTCTGGGGTCGATGGGCCGGCCGTCCCAGGAGGCGCGGATCCAGGCGTGGCGGGGGTCGTCGCAGAACGCCATCGAACGTTGCTCCGCGGGGCCTGCCAGGACGTTCAGGTAGTAGAGGTCGTAGCCGGGGGCGGCCATCGAGGGGCCGTGGTAGCCGTACGGGACGAGCACCACGTCGCCCGAGGAGACCTCGGCCAGGGTGTCGATCTGGCCGCGCTCCGAGGAGTAGACGCGCTGGTAGCCGATGCCCTGGTCGGCGACCTCGAAGTAGTAGATCTCCTCCAGCACCGCCTCGCCCGGGTTGGGGGTGTCGTGCTTGTGCGGCGGGTAGGAGGACCAGTTGCCGTCGGGGGTGAGCACCTCGACGGCCATGAGCTTGTCGCAGCCGTCGAACGCGTCGGGGGAGCAGAAGTTGTTCACCTGGCGGGTGGCCTGGCCGGCGCCCCTGATCTCGACGGAGACCTCGGCGGCGGCGACGTAGCGGGGGGCGAGCGCGCGGGTGGCGCGGGCCGAGGGGAGCGCGATCCGCCCGGAGCCCTCCAGGGTCACATGCGTAGAAATCGGGATATAGGCGAAATCAGAGGGGCCGTCGAAGACCGACGACCGGCCGTTCAGCACGAACAGGTCACCCGGGATCGTGACGGTGCAGGAGCCCGCCAGGGGGAGCACCAGCAGCTCCTCCTCGCCGGTGTCGAACGAGATCGGGGCGTCGGTCAGGTCGGCGATGCGCAGGCCCGAGTAGGTCCAGCCCGCCAGGGACGGGGTGATCTCCACCGACCAGGGGCCGCTGGCGGTCTTGCCGTACGGAAGGTAGGTCATGCGCGGGCCTCTCGCACCAGTGCCGCGGCGCCGTCCACGGCCGTGGCGACGTCGTCGTCCGGAGGGTAGAGCAGGGCGCGCCCGACGACCAGGCCGCGCACGCCGGGCAGGCTCAGCGCGCGGTGCCAGTCGGCGTAGGCGGCGTCGATGTCGGGCGGGTCGCCGCCGAGCAGCAGGGCGGGCAGCGTGGTGGCGGCCATCACCCGCTCCATCTCGGCCACGGCCGGAATCTTCAGCCAGGTGTAGGCCGAGGTCACGCCGAGCGCCTGGGCGACGCTGATGGCGCGGATCACGGCGTCGGGCGACAGGTCGTTGCGCAGCACGCCCGACTCGGAGCGCAGCGACCAGAACGGCTCCACCATGGCCACCAGCCGCCTGCGGGCCAGGTCGGTGACCGCGCGGGCGCACGACTCCAGCGTGGCCACGGTCGCGTGGTCGGAGGGGTCGATGCGGCAGAGCATCTTGCCGCCGTCGAGCCGCATGGTGTCGATCGAGGCGGCGTCGAAGCCGGTGAAGCGGTCGTCCAGCTCGAACACCGAGCCCTGCAGGCCGCCCCGGTTCATGGAGCCGAAGGCCAGCTTGCCCTCCAGCGCCCCCAGCAGGAGCAGGTCCTCCAGGACGTCGGGGGAGGCCAGGATGCCGTCCACCCCTGGCCTCGACAGGGCCAGGCGCAGCCGGTCGAGCAGGTCGGTGCGGCTGGCCATGGCCAGCGGCCGGTCGCGTACGCCCAGGGCGCCGCGGGCCGGGTGGTCGGCCGCGATGATCAGCAGCCGCTCACCCTCGCCGGGCAGGCCGCGCCGCTCCCGGCGGGCAGCGGCCGCGGCGATCTCCTCGGGGCTGGTGGCGCGGATGTGGGTGAGCCGCCCATAGTCGGCCGCCCTGGACAGCGTGATGTCGCTCCAAAGCGCGCCCCGTTCAGCAGATCGTCGACCTCGGCGGTCGTCGGCATGGCGTCGGCGCAGGCCAGGCGGGCGGCCACGAAGGCGCCGGCCGCGTTGGCGAAGCGCAGCGTGCGCTCCAGCGGCCAGCCGCGCAGCAGCCCGAGGCAGATGGCGCCACCGAACGCGTCTCCCGCCCCGATCCCGTTGACCACCTTCACCTCCATGGGCTCTACCAATGCGCTCTCCTCGGAGGTACGCGCGAAAACCCCTTCGGGGCCCATTTTCACGATCGCGACGCGTACCCCGGCGTCCAGCAGCGCCTGCGCGGCGGCCTCCGGATCGCGTACGCCGACCGCGACCTCGACCTCCTCCAGGTTGCCCACCGCGACGTTCGCCCGCGGCAGGGCCCGCCGCGCCGCCTCGTGCGCGGCCTCCGGCGACTCCCACAGCGCGGCCCGGTAGTCGAGGTCGAACACCGTCCACCCGGACGAGCGGACCGCCAGCGCGGCGGCGTGGGCGGCGGCGCTCGGCTCCTGGCTCAGCCCCGTCAGCGAGAACCAGAACAACCCCGTCGCCGCGATCGCCTCCAGGTCCAGCATGGACGGCGAGAGCTGCAGGTCGGGCGGGTGCTCGCCGCGGTAGAAGTAGATCGGGAAGTGGTCGGGAGGGAAGATCTCGCAGAACGTCACGGGCGTCGGCGGGCCCTCGATGGTGTGCACGAAGGCGTCGTCCACGCCGAAGCCGCGGATCGCCCGGCGCACGTAATCACCGAACGGGTCCGCCCCCACGCCGGTGATCACGGCGGGGCGCAGCCCGTGGCGCGCCGCGGCGACGGCCACGTTGGTCGGGCTGCCGCCGAGGAACTTGCCGAAGGTCTCGACGTCGGCCAGCCCGACACCGGTCTGCAACGGATAGACGTCGACGCCGCAGCGGCCGATCGTGATCAAGTCGTACAACAGCACCTCCAGGGACGGAGCTTACCCGCGACACTATGGCATATTGTCATGACATCTGGATGTCCGCTATGTTGCGCAATGTGCCCCGGCCGAAACCCCGGCGCCGCACATCGCATAGTGTCGGACGGTTAGATCGCTCCCGGTCGAGCAAAGACGCAGCATGCGGGCACATCCTCGAATTATGGCCAGGTCTTTACGTCATATGGATGTCATGACATATTGGCCCATGGCTCCTCCCTTTTAGGACACGTCGGAGGGTTTGCATGGCATTGCGGAAACGGTCGATGGGTGTGGTCGCGGTCATCACCGCGGCCGGTCTGGGGCTCGCCGCCTGCGGCCAGTCGTCCGGCGGGGACGGTGACGCGATCGAGCTGACGATCGCCCAGAACGCCATCGCGGGCGGGAAGAACGCGGCGGCCGCGAAATACATCGCCGACTGGGTGATCCCCAAGTTCGAGGCGGCCCAGAAGGCGAAGGGCAAGGACGTCACGGTCAAGTTCGTTCCCAGCGGAGTGGACGACGAGCAGTACAAGACCAAGCTCTCCCTCGACCTCAAGTCAGGCAAGGGCGCGGACGTGATCGACATCGACAGCATCTGGGCCGGTGAGTTCGCCGAGGCGGGCTACATCAAGCCGCTGTCGGAGCTGGTCGGGGCGGAGGCGGACAGCTGGGACGGCTGGGCGCAGATCCCCGAGGCGGTGCAGGGGATGGCCGAGTTCAACGGCAAGAAGTACGCCCTGCCGATCGGCACCGACGGCCGGGTGCTCTACTTCAACAAGACCCTCTTCGCCAAGGCGGGGCTGCCGGCCGACTGGCAGCCGAAGAGCTGGCAGGAGGTCCTCGACGCCGGGACCAAGCTCAAGTCCTCCGGCGTGCCCGTGCCGATCCAGATCAACGCCGGCACCGCCATGGGCGAGGCCACCTCGATGCAGGGCGTGCTGCCGCTGCTCGCGGGCGCGGGCGGCGAGGTGCTCAAGGACGGCAAGTGGAGCGGCGCCTCCCAGCCGCTGAAGGACGCGCTCGGCCTCTACCAGAAGATCTACGGCGGCGGCCTCGGCGACCCCAAGCTCCAGCAGGAGGCCAAGGGCCGCGACAAGTCGTTCCAGCAGTTCGCCGAGGGCAAGATCGGCATTCTGATGGAGGGCGACTACTTCTGGCGCGGCGTGGTCAACCCCAAGGACGGCGTGGCCAAGATGGCCGACCGCGACCAGACCGTGGGATACGCCATGATCCCGGCCATGGAGCCCGGCAAGGGCCTCAGGGGCCAGGACTTCGTCAGCATGTCGGGCGGCGCGCTGCGTACGGTCAACCCCAACAGCAAGCACCCGAAGGAGGCCTTCGAACTGCTGGCCTTCACGCTCTCGCCGGAGGCGCTGAAGGCGGAGACCGCGAACGGCAACGTCCGCGTCACGCCGCGCACCGACGTCAACAAGGAGATCCTGGCCGGAGAGCCGCTGCTGACGTACATCTCGGAGAAGGTGCTGCCGCTGACGGCCTACCGGCCGCCGGTCGCGGTCTACCCGCAGGTGTCGGTGGCGCTGCAGGAGGCCACCGCCGCGGTCGTGGGCGGGACCGCGCCCGACCAGGCGGCGGCCGACTACCAGAAGAAGCTTGAGGGAATCGTCGGTGGCGCAGGCAATATCGCCTCCTGAGGTCGAGCTCCCGGTAGAGCAGGAGCCCGTTCGCTACAGCTCGGACGCGGCGGGCCTGGGGAGGTGGCGGGCCGGGGTCTTCGTGGCCCCCGCCCTGCTCCTCATCGCCGTCTTCCTCGTCTTCCCCGCGCTCTGGGTGCTCTACCTCGGGCTCACGAACTACCGCCTGACCGGCATCGCGGCCGCGGAGCCGCAGTTCGTGGGGCTCGACAACCTCCTCGACGCGGTCTCCAACCCCGCGTTCTGGGACTCGACGTGGCTGACCACGCAGTTCGTGCTGGGCTCGGCCGTCATCGGACAGGTCGGGCTCGGCTTCACCATCGCGTGGCTGCTGCGCGACCGGCGCGGCCCGCTGAAGCGGCTGGTCGAGGGCCTGGTCATCCTGGCCTGGATCCTGCCCAGCGCCATCGTGTCGTTCCTGTGGGTGGCGCTGCTCGACCGCGACGGCGGCACGCTGAACGCGCTGCTGGGCATCCCCGGGTTCGCCTGGCTGCTCGACCACCCGATGTTGTCGATCATCGTGTTCAACACCTGGCGTGGCACGGCGTTCTCGATGATGTTGTACGGCGCCGCGCTCGGGAACGTGCCCCCGTCGCACCTGGAGAGCGCCCGCCTGGCCGGGGCCTCCGGCTGGCAGCAGCTCAGGGACGTGGTGTTCCCGCACATCAGGGGCCACATCCTGACGAACCTGCTGCTCATCAGCCTGTGGACGTTCAACGACTTCACCCCCTTCCTGCTCACCGCGGGCGGCCCCGACGGCAAGTCCGAGGTGCTGGCCGTGCACGTGTACAAGGTCGCGCTGCAGGGCGGCGAGCTGGGCTACGGCGCCGCCGTCTCCACGATCATCCTGCTGATCAACCTGGTCGTGGCGGTGTTCTACCTGCGGCTGCTGCGGAGCAAGAAATGACGCGTTTCGTCCTGGGCCGGATCGGGTTCTGCACGCTGATCGCGGTGCTGCTGGCGTTCTTCACGATCCCGCTGCTGTGGCTGGTGACCGCGCCGTTCACCTCGGACCCCACGTACGAGGTGAACGTGCCCGACTTCACCCTGGACAACTTCCGGGCGGTGCTGGAGCACCCGTACGCGCTGCCGTCGTTGTGGAACTCGGTCGTCCTGTCGGCCGGCACCGCCGTGCTGGTGGTCGTCCTGGCGGCGCTGGCCGCCTACGCCCTGAGCCGGGTGCGGCTGCCCGGGCGGGACGCGCTGCTGTACGCGTTGCTGCTGCTGTCGTCGATCATCACGGGGACGGCGGCGATGGTGCCGCTGTTCCAGCTCGCGGTCGAGCTGAACCTCATCGACTCCCAGTTCGGGCTGATCCTCATCCTGACCGGCGGCCTGCTGCCCGCGGCGATCTTCATGCTCAAGGACTTCATGGACTCCACCCCGAAGTCGTACGAGGAGTCGGCGCGGGTCTTCGGGGCCACGCCGCTGCAGATCGTCCGGCACGTGGTCGTCCCCCTGGTACGCCCCGGTCTGGCGACCATCGCCGTCTGGGCCGTGGCCAACGTGTGGGGGAACTTCCTGATGCCGTACCTGCTGCTGAGCGACGTCGAGAAGCAGCCGGCGGCCGTGATCACGTACACGCTGTACACCGAGGGCGGTCAGGCCAACCTGAGCATGTTGTCCACGTTCGGGCTGCTGTACTCGATCCCGGTGGTGCTCATGTACCTGTTCGTCAGCAAGAAGTACGGCTTCCGCTTCCACGGAGGGATCAAGCGTTAATGGCCGCCATCGAACTACGCGGGCTGACCAAGGTCTACCCCGGCGGGGTGAAAGCGCTCGACGCGCTCGACCTGGCCGTCCCCGACGGCGAGTTCTTCGCCCTGCTCGGGCCCTCCGGCTGCGGCAAGACCACGCTGCTGCGCACGATCGCCGGGCTGGAGACCGCCACCGGCGGCGCCGTGGTGATCGGCGGGCGGGACGTCACGGGCGTGCAGCCGGGCGGCCGGGACGTGGCGATGGTGTTCCAGGACTACGCGCTGTTCCCGCACATGGACGTCACAGAGAACATCGCCTACCCGCTGCGGATCAAGAAGGTCCCCAAGGGCGCGCGCCGCGACAAGGCCGTCGAGGTGGGGGCGCGGCTCGGGCTCGAACACCTCATGGACCGGCGGCCCGGCCAGCTGTCCGGCGGGCAGCAGCAGCGGGTGGCGCTGGCCAGGGTGATGGCCACGCAGGCGCAGGCGTACCTGTTCGACGAGCCGCTGTCCAACCTGGACGCCCGGCTGCGGCTGGAGGCGCGCACGTTCCTCAAGAAGCTCCAGCGCGAGCTGGGCGTCACCACCGTCTTCGTCACCCACGACCAGGCCGAGGCGCTGGCCATGGCCGACCGGATGGCGGTCATGGAGGCGGGCCACATCCGGCAGATCGGCACGCCGGCCGAGGTGTTCCAGCGGCCGGCCAACACGTTCGTCGCCGGCTTCATCGGCTCGACACCCATGAACCTGCTGGACGGCACCGTACGAGGTGACACGCTGGAGGTGGCCGGGTGCAAGGTCGCGGTCCCGGCCTCCGCGGAGGGGCTGCTGTCCGACGGGGAGAAGATCGTGTACGGCGTTCGGCCCGAGTACATGACCTACTCCGCCGAGGCCGCGGAGGGGGCGTTCGGCGGGAAGGTGGCGATCGTGGAGAACCTGGGCGCGTCCCATCTCGTGACCCTCGACGTCAACGACACGACCGTGCAGGCCGTCGTGCCTGAGGGCAGTGAACCCGCCGTGGGGGATGACGGTTATGCGCTGCCCCGGCGCGACCGGGCACTCGTCTACCGGAACGGAGAGCTGGTGTGAGAGGGCACTGGTCGCTGGACGACCGGCTGGAGCGGATCCTGCGGGAGGTGCCGTTCGAGGTGCCGCCCGGGGCGGCCGCCGTCACCGTGAAGCTCTCCTACGACAGGTCCCAAGGGGTGATCGACCTCGGGTGCGGCTCCCCCGACGGCTTCCGCGGCTGGTCGGGAGGCGCGCGCGACGAGTACACGATCACCCGCGACTGGGCCACCCCCGGCTACCTGCCGGGCGAGCCGGAGGCCGGGACCTGGCACGTGTGGCTGCGCCTGCACCGGATCCCGTCGCAGGGCCTGGACTACACCCTCGACATCTCGTTCGAGAGCGTGCCCGAGCCCGTCGCCGGGGAGCCGCCGCACGGCGAGCGCCCGCCCCGCCGGGACATTCCCGACGTCGACGGCCTGCGCTGGTACGCCGGTGACTTCCACGCCCACACCCTGCACAGCGACGGCAGCCTGACCATCGCCGAGCTGGCCGAGCTCGCCCACGGGCGCGGGCTCGACTTCCTGGCCGTCACCGACCACAACACCGTCAGCCACCACCCCTGGCTGGGCAAGATCGACCGCGACGTCACGCTCATCCCCGGCCAGGAGGTCACCACCGACCGGGGCCACGCGAACGTGTTCGGCGACGTCGGCTGGGTGGACTTCCGGCAGCCGGCCGACTCCTGGGTGGAGCACGCCGAGCGCGAGGGCGGGCTGATCTCGATCAACCACCCGCTCGGCGGCGACTGCGCCTGGCTGCTGCCGATCAGCCGCCGGCCCCGGGTCGCCGAGGTGTGGAGCTCCGGCTGGTGGGACCGCCGCTGGGGCGCGCCGCTGGCCTGGGCCGACGCCTGGCGCGACGACGTGATCGCGATCGGCGGCAGCGACTTCCACCGCCCCGGCTCCGACGGTCTGCCCGGCGCGCCCACGACCTGGGTGCTGGCCGAGGAGACCGGTGCCGTGCTGGACGGCGTGCGGGCCGGCCGCACCGCCGTCTCCACGGGCCCCGACGGGCCGTTGCTGGTCAGGCTGGGCGATGAGCTGCTCGCGCTGGACGCCGACGGCCTGGTGCTGGTCCGCCCCGACGGCACCCGGCGGGTGGTCCGCGGCGAACGGGTGCTGCTGCCGGCGATCGACGGGCCGCACCGGTTGGAAACCTACGAGAACGAGGTGATCGCCCTATGCGCGTGAGGAAAGTCGCCAACGCCCCTGTGAGCTTCGGCGTGTTCGAGCTGAGTGACGCGCCGCCGCCGCTGACCCCCGACGAGATGGTCCGCGCGCTGTCCGAGGCCGGTTACGAGGGCATCGACTCCGGCCCGATCGGCTACCTGGGCACCGGCTCCGAGCTGGCCGACCGGCTGGCCGGGGCCGGACTGCTGCTCGCGGGCGGCTGGGTGGACCTGCGCTACGGCGACGCCGAGGCGTACGCTCGCGGGCTGCCCGCGCTGGAGGCCGCGCTCGACGTGTTCGCCGCCGCCCCCGCCGGTGACCTGGCGCCGCGGCCCACGCTGGCCTGCTCGGGCTCCCCGGAGCGGTTCGCCCGCCCGGGAGGGAGCGCTCCAGGGCTGGCCGCCTCCGACTGGCCCGCGTACGCCGCCCGCGTCCAGGAGGCCACCGACCGGTGCCGCGAGCGCGGGTTCGAGCCCGCCTTCCACCACCACCTCGGCACGTACGTCGAGACCCCCGAGGACGTCGAGCGCCTGCTGGAGCTGACCGACGTGCCGCTCTGCCTGGACACCGGGCACCTGCTGCTGGCCGGGGGAGACCCGGTCGCCTGCCTGCGCGCGTGGGCGGACCGGGTCGGGCACGTGCACATCAAGGACGGCGACACGAAGATCCTGGCCCAGGCCCTGTCGGACGGCGTGGACCTGCGCGAGCTCATGGGCCGCGGCGGGTTCGCCCGGCTCGGGGAGGGCGAGCTGGACCTGCCCGGCGTCGTGCGGACGCTGGACGAGATCGGCTACGCCGGCTGGATCGTCATCGAGCAGGACACCCTGCCCGGGCGGCGCACGGTCGCCCAGAACATCGCCGATCAAGCGGCCAATCGCCGGAAGCTGAAGGACTTGGGACTTTGAGAATCGCTCTTGTGGGTTGCGGGGCCGTCACCCAGGCGGTCTACGTGCCGCTGCTGTCGAGGCGGCGCGACCTGTTCGAGGTGGTGGCGGTCTGCGACCTGTCGCGCACGCTCGCCGACGTGGTCGGGGACCGGCTGGGCGCCTCCCGGCGCTTCACCGATGTGGCGGAGATGCTGGCCGACGGCGGCTTCGAGGCCGTCGTCGTGCTGGCCTCCGGCTCCCACGGCGAGACCGTGCGGCAGGCGCTGGCCGGCGGGTACGCCGTGTTGTGCGAGAAGCCGCTGGCGCTGACCAGGGCCGAGGTGGCGGCGCTGCCCGAGGGGCGGCTGATGGTCGGCTACATGAAGCAGTACGACCCCGCCGTGCGCCGGGCCGAGGAGCTGCTGGCCGGGCTGGGCGGGCCCGAGGTGATCAGGGCGGTCGAGGTGACGGTGCTGCATCCGAGCGGGGAGTCGCAGCTCGCGTTCGCGAATTTGGCGCAGGCCCGCGACGTGGACGCCGGGCTGCTCGCCTCGCTGCGCGCCGCGGAGACCGATCTGGTGTCGCGGGCGCTGGGGGAGTCGGCGCCCGAGGCGGTGCGGAACCTGTACGGGGTGGCGTTGGGCTCGATATGCCACGATTTGTCGCTCTTGAGGCGCTTTACTGGCTCGCCTACGGAAATTTCGCACGTTGAGACGTGGGGGCCCCCGCCCGGCTCCATCGAGATCTCCGGGCCGCTGCCGATCCGGGGCCGGTTCTCCATCCGCTGGCACTATCTGGAGGACTATCCCGCCTACCGCGAGACCGTGGCCGTCCACCATGACCGGGGCTCGCTCCAGCTGGTCTTCCCCTCGCCTTATCTGATGAATGCCCCGACCAGGCTCACCGTGGTTTCCGACGGCGAGAGCCGGACGCACTGGCGGGACGTGACTGAGGCATTCGAGGTACAACTCGTGGCCTTCCATGCTTACGTGAACGATGGCAAGCCGCCGCTGACCGACGTGGTCGGCGGGCTGGAGGACATCGTCACGGCGCAGCGGATCGCGGCCCGTTACGCCGTACAGCATGATCTGCCCATTGGAGGGGAGGCAGCGTGAGCAAGGAGATCGTCGTCGTACCGCACACGCACTGGGACAGGGAGTGGTACGAACCGTTCCAGCGTTTCCGGCTGCGCCTGGTGGCGCTGCTGGACGAGGTGCTCGACACCATGGAACGTGAGCCGGCCTACCACTTCACCCTGGACGGGCAGCTCGCCTGCGTGGACGACTACCTGGAGGTGCGCCCGGAGAACCGCGACCGCGTGGCGGCTCTGGTGGAGTCGGGGCGGCTGGCGGTGGGGCCGTGGCAGATCCTGCTCGACGAGTTCCTGTGCTCCGGCGAGAACATCATCCGCAACCTGGAGCTGGGCATGGACCGGGCGGACAAGCTCGGTGGCGCCATGCCGGTCGGCTACCTGCCGGACATGTTCGGCCACACGGCCCAGATGCCGCAGATCCTGCGCAAGGCCGGTCTGCTGCACGCCTGCGTGTACCGCGGGGTGCCGTCCTCGGTCACCACCGACGCGTTCGCCTGGGTCGCCCCCGACGGCACGGCGCTGCGCACCCAGTACCTCCCGGCGGGCGGCTACGGCAACGGGGCCCACCTGTTCTACGACGCGCAGGGGCTGGAGGAGCGGGCGGCGGCGTTCGTCAAGACCATGCGGGAGTGGCACGGTCCCGAGGGGTCGCTGCTGGCGATGTACGGGACCGACCACTCGGCGCCCGTGCGCGGGCTGCCGGAGATGGTGACGGCGATCGGCGCCCGCATGGACACCTTGTCCGGATATATCGGCGCCTATTCGGGTGAAGTGGATGGCCTGCCCGAGGTGCACGGAGAGCTCCGCTCCCATGCCCGGGCCAACATCCTGCCCGGCGTCATCTCCGTCCGCGCCCACGTCAAGCAGGCCATGGGCCGCGCCGAGCGGATGGTCGAGCGCTACGCCGAGCCGCTGGCCGCCCTCTGGGGCGACAAGTGGCCGGGCCGCTTCCTCGACATGGCGTGGTGGCGGCTGGTGGACGCCAGCGGCCACGACTCGGTGACCGGGTGCGGCGTGGACGAAACCGCCCAGCAGGTGGCCGCCCGCATCGCGGAGGCCGAGCAGCTCGGGCAGGCCGTGCGCGACATGGTGACCGCCCGCCTGGCGCGGACCGTACCGTCCGACGGGGTGCTCATCGTCAACCCGACGCCGGACGCGCGGGGCGGGGTCGTGATCGTGGACGTCGCCGGGATGGACCCGTTGGTGGACCCGTGGGGCCGGCCGGTGCCCACGCAACCCCTCGAGTACGCGGCCACGCTGCTGCTCGACGAGGAGATGGACCCCGCCACGGCGCTGACCTTCATCCACGGCACCGAGCTGTACGGCCAGCACATCACCGACTGGACGGTCGAGGGCGACACGCTGGTCTTCACCGTGGCCCGCGAGACCTCGGTCGTCTTCGACGTGGACGACCTGCGGGGCGCCCTCGACGGCGTGACCCGCGTCCGCATCGTCGCCGAGCCCCGCCGCACGGTCGCGGCCCTGGTGGAGGCCCCGCCGCTCGGCCACACGAGCATCCGCCCCGTCCCCCACGACCGGGTCTACGGCCCCGCCCGCACCGAGCGGGTCCACCCCATGCTCGGCGAGCACCACCCGTCCTGCTGGCTCCGCTCCGACTCGGCGGCCCTGCCGGTGCGCGGCGACCACGAGGTGCTGGACAACGGCCTGCTGCGGGTCACCATCGAGCCGGAGGGCACGCTGACGCTGGTCGGCCAGGACGGCACCACGGTCACCGGCGCGGGCCGCATCGTCGACCGCGGTGACGTGGGCGACACCTACAACTACGCGCCCCCGCTGGCCGACCTCCTGGTGTCGGAGCCGGAGCGGGTCGAGGTGGAGCTGCTCTGTTCGGGGCCGCTGGTGTCGATCGTGGAGGTGCGGCGTACCTACCGGTGGCCCGTCTCGGGCGAGGGTGTGGACGGCGCTCCGGAGGTGCCCGCCATGACGCGCAGCTCCCAGATGGAGGACATCACCGTCACCACCCAGGTCGAGCTGCGCGCGGGCGAGCCGTTCGTCCGCCTGCGCGTCGAGTTCGACAACCGCTGCGACGACCACCGGGTACGCCTGCACGTCCCGCTCCCGTCGGCGGCCACGCACTCGTACGCCGAGGGCCAGTTCGCGGTCGTCACCCGTGGCCTCACCTCGGAGGGCGGCTGCGGCGAGACTCCGCTGCCCACCTTCCCGGCCTCCTCCTGGGTGGCCGCCGGAGGCGTGGCGGCGCTGCTGGAGCACGTGACGGAGTACGAGGTCGAGGACGGGGAGCTGGCCCTCACGCTGCTGCGCTCGGTCGGCTACCTCTCCCGCAACCGCAACGCCCTCCGCCCCGAACCGGCCGGCCCCCAGCTGCCCACTCCGGCGGCGCAGTCGCGCGGGGTGCGGTCGGTGAACCTGGCGCTGATGCCGTACCAGGGCTCCTGGGAGGAGGTGGTGCCGCAGGCGGAGTCCTTCCGGCACGACCTGCTCGTGGTGCCGGGGCAGGGCGAGCGCTTCCTCCCGCTGCCCTCACCCGCGGCCGGGCTGTCGGTGACGGGCGAGGGCGTGGTGATGACCTCGCTGCGGGACCGGGACGGCTGGAAGGAGCTCCGGGTGGTGGCCCTCACCCCCGAGCCCACCGAGGCGGTCATTTCCGGCGACCTGGTCGAGGCCCGGCAGGCCGACCTGCGCGGGCGTCCGGGAGAGCCCGTGCAGGTCAGGGACGGTGTGGTGCGGTTGCCGCTGGAAGCGTGGGAGATCGCGACCATCCAGTTCCGTCAGCAGTGAGCGATTGAGGTTGGTCGCCGGGACGGCCCGCTAAGGTCCGAGGAGGCCGAGCTGGCGGGCGGCTCGGATGGCGAGCCAGACCTCGGCGAACGCCGCGCTCGACGACAGGTCGCGACCCGTGAGGGCCGCGAAGCGGCGTAGGCGGTAGGCCAGGGTGTTGGGGTGGACGTGGAGGGCGGATGCGGCGTCCTCCACGTGACGGTTGCGTTCCATCCACACCCGAACCGACATGAGCAGCTTCGAGTCGTGCGCCTCGTCGTAGCTCAGCACCCCGCCCAGCACGTGGTCCACCAGGGCCGAGAGGGTCGCCGGGTCGTCCGGCAGCCAGCGGCCCGTCGTGTCCTCGCCGTAGTGGACCAGGGCCTTGCCCGATTCGGCGGCGTGGGTCACCGCCCACACCGCCTCCCTCTGCGCCACCTGCAAGGACTCCCCGGGCGGGAACGGGCGGCTCAGGCCCGCGGCCGCGCCCGGGGCGGCGGCGACGGCGGGGCCGAGGGCGGGCGGGCCCAGGACGTAGTGGTCGTCGCCACGGCGCAGCATCAGGTGGGGCAGGGGGTCGAGGGCGCGGCGGAGGGCGTCGTCGGGGACACCGCGAACCACCAGCAGGACGGTGTCGGCGTCCATGGGCAGGCCGAGCCGGGCCAGGCGGCGGCGGGCGGCCGGCGGGTCGAGGAGGTCCTGGAGCAGCTCGGCCAGCGTCTCCGCGCCCTCCCTGCGCAGCGTCTCCCGTTCGTGCCGGGCCATGGCCACCTGCAGCGCCGCGACCGTGGCGATGTGCTGGACGACGGCCAGGCCCGCCGGGCGGGCGCCCTCGCGCTCGAAGGCCACCAGGTAGCCCGCCGGGCCCCCGGGAGCGGACACCGGGACGACGAAGCCGCCGGGGATCGTCGGCGGCGCGTCGGGCTGGCCGGGAAGGACGTCGAGAGGCGGGACGGGCACGCCGGGCAGCAGGGGACGGCCGTGCCGGGTGGACAGGAAGACGTCGTAGCCGGACAGGCGTTCCAGGCGTTTGAAGAGCGTGGCCGTGTCGAGGTCTTCCGCGGCCAGCCAGCGCAGCGCGCCGAAGACCTGGAGCTGGGCGCCCAGGCGGTGGCTGGCGTCCTCCTGGAGCGCCGCGGCCACCTCCTGGGCGATCGCGATGAACGGGACCGCCAGCGGCACCTCCAGCACCGGCATGCCGCGCTCCTCGGCGGTCTCGAAGAAGGCCGGGTGCAGCGGCGGGACGTGGAGCTGGGCCGACAGGGCGAGGGCCGAGACGCCGGCGTCGTCCAGGCGCTCCAGGTAGGCGCGCTGCCGGGCCGCCGTCCGGGGGACGCCGATGCCCGTGGTCATGATGACCTCGGCGCCCAGCAGCCAGGGGGTGGGGTCGTCCAGCTCGCTCACATGGGCCCACGAGACCGAGCGGGGCAGGCCGGACTCGCCCGCCAGGACGCGGAGCTGCAGGGCGGGGGAGCGGATGAGGTCTTCGACCGTCAGCTTGTGGTCAGCCACAACACACACCGTAATACTTTGTGGTGACCACAATTGTCGCAGGTCAGAGCCATGACGAACACTGTCCGCATGAACACAGGCCCCGTCGACTCCTCCAAGGTCCCCCGCTTCGCCGGGCCCGCCACGTTCGCCCGGCTGCCTCGCCTCGACCAGGTCGGGCGGGCCGACGTGGCCGTGGTGGGCGTGCCCTTCGACACCGGCGTCTCCTACCGGCCGGGCGCCAGGTTCGGTCCGGCCGCGGTCCGGGAGGCGTCCCGGCTGCTCCGGCCGTACCATCCGGGGCTGGACGTCTCCCCGTTCGAGCGGGTGCAGGTGGCCGACGCCGGTGACATCGCGGTCAACCCGTACGACATCGGCGCCGCCATCGAGACCATCGAGGGCGCGGCCGACGAGCTGGACGCCCGGCTGGTCACCATCGGCGGCGACCACACGATCGCGCTGCCGCTGCTGCGGTCGGCGGCCAGGAAGCACGGTCCCGTGGCGCTGGTGCACTTCGACGCGCACCTCGACACGTGGGACACCTACTTCGGGGCCGAGTACACGCACGGCACCCCGTTCCGGCGGGCCGTCGAGGAGGGGATCCTCGACACCGAGGCGCTCAGCCACGTCGGCATCCGGGGCTCCCTCTACGGCAAGAAGGACCTGGAGGAGGACCGGCGGCTCGGGTTCGGCATCGTGACCGCGGCCGACGTGCTGCGGCGCGGGCTGGACGAGGTGATCGACCTGCTGCGGCAGCGGGTCGGCGACCGGCCTCTCTACGTCTCGGTGGACATCGACGTGCTCGACCCCGCCCACGCCCCCGGCACGGGCACGCCGGAGGCCGGCGGGCTCACCAGCCGGGAGCTGCTGGAGATCCTGCGCGGCCTGGCCGGCGCCAACCTGATCGGGGCCGACGTGGTCGAGGTGGCCCCGGCCTACGACCACGCGGAGATCACCTCGATCGCCGCCTCCCACGCGGCCTACGACCTCGTCAGCCTGCTGGCGATCCAGGAGAAGACATGAGCAGCGGCTCCATCACCGAGATCGAGACGTACGGCGTCGAGCGCATCCCCGACTCCGACCGCACCGCCCGCCCGGTCGACCTGTTCCGGGTCGCCTTCGGGGGCGCGAACACGTTCGCCACCTGCGTGCTGGGGGCCTTCCCCATCCTGTTCGGTCTGTCGTTCTGGCAGGGACTGGCCGCCACCGTGCTCGGGCTGGTGGTGGGCGCGCTGATCCTGGCGCCGCTGTCGCTGTTCGGGCCGCTGAACGGCACCAACAACGCCGTCTCCTCCTCGGCCCACCTGGGCGTGCACGGCCGGGTGGTGGGCTCGTTCCTGTCGCTGCTGACCGCGATCGCGTTCTTCTCGATCTCGGTGTGGTCGTCGGGCGACGCGCTGGTGGGCGGCGCGCACCGGCTCGTGGGGCTGCCGGACACCGACCTCTCGTACGGCGCCGCGTACGCGATCTTCGCCGTCCTCGTGCTCGTGGTCTGCGTGTACGGCTTCCGTTTCATGCTGTTCGTCAACAAGATCGCGGTGGCGGCCGCGTCGCTGCTGTTCGTCCTGGGCGTCTTCGCCTTCGCCGGCGACTTCGACCCGTCCTATCCAGGTGCGCTCCCGCCCGGCGCCCCGTTCTGGCCCTCGTTCATCGGCGCGGCCCTGATCGTGCTGTCGAATCCGGTCTCCTTCGGCGCCTTCCTGGGCGACTGGTCCCGCTACATCCCGGCGAACACCCCGCGCCGGCGGGTGATGGCGGCCGCGTTCCTGTCGCAGATCGCCACCATCCTGCCGTTCTTCTTCGGCCTGGCCACCGCCTCGATCATCGCCGCCAAGGCCGCCGAGTACGTGGACCCGGCCGCCCCCAACTACGTCGGCGGCCTGCTGGCCGTCTCCCCCGGCTGGTATTTCGTGCCCGTCTGCCTCATCGCCCTGATCGGCGGGATGTCCACCGGCACGACCTCCCTGTACGGCACCGGCCTCGACTTCTCCAGCGTCTTCCCCCGTTTCTCCCGGGTGCAGGCCACGGTCTTCATCGGCACGCTGTCGATCGTGTTCATCTTCGTCGGCCGGTTCGCCGCGAACCTCACGCAGAGCATCTCCACGTTCGCCACACTGATCATCACGTGTACGGCACCCTGGATGGTGATCATGATGCTCGGCTACGTCACCCGGCGCGGCTGGTACGACCCCGAGGCGCTCCAGGTGTTCAACCGGCGCCAGCGCGGCGGCCGCTACTGGTTCGCCCACGGCTGGAACTGGCGCGGGCTGAGCGCCTGGCTGGTCTCCGCCGGGCTGGCGCTGATGTTCGTCAACCTGCCCGGCCAGTTCGTCGGGCCGCTCGGCCACCTGGCCAGCGAGGTGGACATCTCGCTGCCGGTCGGGCTGGCCGTGGCCGGGTTGCTCTACCTGGCGCTGCTGGCCGTCTTCCCCGAGCCGCGCGAGGTCTACGGTCCCGACGGGCCGCGCCTGGTGCGTTCGGCCGACACCCCGATCCTGCCGATCGTGGACTCCGCGGCGGGCCGGGCGGCGGAGCCGGTCGCGTGAGCGAGCTCGTCGACCTGTCGGTGCCGATCGAGACCGGGATGCCCGTCTACCCGGGCGATCCGGAGGTCTCGGTCGGCCCGGCGCTCACCGTGGCCCGCGACGGCGTCAACGTGCTGGCCCTGCACCTGGGCTCCCAGTCGGGCACCCACGTGGACGCGCCCGTCCACATCGACGACACGCTGCCCGCGCTGGACGAGCTGCCGCTGGAGCGCTTCTGCGGGCCCGCCGTGGTGGTGGACGCGCGTGGCCTGGCGCCGCGCTCGGCCATCGGGGCGGCGGCCTTCGAGGGGGTCGAGGAGGTCAGGGCGGGGACGATCGTGCTGGTCGCCACCGGGTGGTCGGCGTACTGGGGGAGCGCGGACTATCCGGCGCACCCGTACCTCAGCGAGGAGGCGGCCGGGCTGCTGGTCGAGCGGGGCGTCCGTACGGTCGGGATCGACGCGCTGAGCGTGGACCCGACGCCCGCCGAGGACTTCCCGGCGCACCGGGTGCTGTGCGGCGCGCACGCCGTGATCGCGGAGAACCTGACCGGCCTGGACCGGCTGCTGGAGGTGCGGGGGAGGCCGATCGAGGTGTTCCTGCTGCCGCTGCGGCTCCCCGGCGCCGACGGCGCGCCCGTGCGCGCGGTCGCGAGGGTGGGCTAGCGGGTGCCCCAGGAGTACGTCTGCTTGCGCAGCTTCAGGTACACGAACGACTCGGTCGCCCGCACGGCCGGGATGGCGCGGATCTTGCTGAGGATCTCCAGCAGGTGACCGTCGCCCTCACAGACCACCTCCACGATCACGTCGAAGGAGCCCGCCGTGAGCACCACGTAGTCGATCTCCTCGATGGCCGCCAGCTCGTCGGCCACCGACTCCAGGTCGCCCTCGCAGTTGACGCCGATCATGGCCTGCCGGGGGAAGCCCAGCGTGAGGGGGTCGGTGACGGCGACGATCTGCATCACGCCGGCGTCCTGCAGCCGCTGGACCCGCTGGCGCACCGCCGCCTCCGAGAGACCGACCGCCTTCCCGATCGCCGCGTACGGCATGCGCCCGTCAGTCTGGAGCTGTTCGATGATCTGCTTCGACAGGTCGTCGAGCACCACGGGGCCGGAGTTGGCGTGATTTCGGCGTACGCGCGGCGGCGTCGTCATCGAGAGGTTTCCTCCTACCGGTCCGGCGTTACGGGGGCGTTCCCGGTGGGTTGCCGTCCTGGTGCGACATGTTGTCAGTTCTTCGCGGTCTGTCAAGCGAATTCGTAGCAATTTGATATCTTCACCACGAAATCCCTTGTCCGGATGCCATTGCTCTGTCAGAGTCGCGGCATCTCAGCCCACCTCACGAGGAGGTCATCACCTTGACGACCACCCGTCTGCAGAACTTCATCAACGGTGAGTTCGTGGACGCCAAGAGCGGCCGATTCTCCGACATCATCGATCCCTGCACGGGCGCGGCCTATGTCCAGGCCCCGGTGTCGGGTGCCGAGGACGTCGACGCCGCTTTCGCCGCCGCGGCCGCCGCGTTCGAGTCGTGGGGCAGTACCACCCCTGGTGAGCGGGCCAACCTGCTGCTCAAGGTCGCCGACGCGATCGAGGCGCGGGCCGACGAGATCAACGAGGCCGAGTGCCGCAACACCGGCAAGCCCCGCGCCCGCATGGCCGAGGACGAGACGCCGGTCGCCGCCGACCACTTCCGCTTCTTCGCGGGCGCGGCGCGCACGCTGGAGGGGCCGACGGCCGGCGAGTTCCTCGCCGAGCACACCAGCGTGATCAGGCACGAGCCGATCGGCGTCATCGGCCAGGTCACGCCGTGGAACTACCCGATGATGATGGCGGTCTGGAAGATCGCCCCCGCGCTGGCGGCCGGCAACACGATCGTGCTCAAGCCCTCCGACACCACTCCCGTCTCGACGCTCAAGCTGGCCGAGATCCTCGGTGAGGTGCTGCCCGCGGGCGTCTTCAACGTGGTCACCGGCGACCGCGAGACCGGCGCCCTGGTCGTGAGCCACCCGACGGCCGCGATGGTGGCCATCACCGGCTCGGTCGGCGCGGGCATGTCGGTCGCCAAGAGCGCCGCCGACGACCTCAAGCGGGTGCACCTGGAGCTCGGCGGCAAGGCGCCGGTCGTGGTCTTCGACGACGTCAAGGACCTGGGCAAGGCCGCCGCCGACATCGCCACCGCGGGCCTGTACAACGCCGGCCAGGACTGTACGGCCGCCTGCCGGGTGCTGGTGCACGAGAGCGTGCACGACGAGTTCGTGGCCGCCCTCACCGAGGCCGCCGCCGGCACGGTCACCGGCGACCTGGACAACGAGGAGGCCCTCTACGGCCCGCTCAACAACGAGAACCAGCTCGCCAAGGTCCAGGGCTTCATCGACCGGGTCCCCGCGCACGCGAAGGTCCTCACCGGCGGTCACCGCGTCGGCGACCAGGGCTACTTCTTCGCCCCGACCATCGTGGACGGGCTCAGGCAGGACGACGAGATGGTGCAGAACGAGGTCTTCGGGCCCGTGATCACCGTCCAGACGTTCTCCGACGAGGCCGACGCGCTGGCCAAGGCCAACGACGTGAAGTACGGCCTGAGCGGCTCGGTCTGGACCTCCGACCACGGCCGGGCCATGCGCATGTCGAACCGGCTCGACTTCGGCGTGGTGTGGGTCAACACGCACATCCCGTTCGTCTCGGAGATGCCGCACGGCGGCTTCAAGCACTCCGGGTACGGCAAGGACCTCTCGGTGTTCGGTCTGCACGACTACACCAGGGTCAAGCACGTCATGCACTACATCGGCGACTAGCAAGGAAAAATCCTGGATATGACCGGGCTGAGTGCGATTGAGCTTGAAGACGTCGTCAAGGAGTATCACTCGCATGGCGAGGTCGTCCAGGCGGTCAAGGGAGTGACGCTGGACATCGCCGAGGGGGAGTTCTTCTCCCTCCTCGGCCCGTCCGGCTGCGGCAAGACCACGACCATGAGAATGATCGCGGGCTTCGAGGCGCCCTCGAAGGGGCTGGTGAAGCTTCACGGCCAGGACGTGACGAACGTCCCGCCGAACAAGCGCGACATCAACATGGTCTTCCAGTCCTACGCGCTCTTTCCGCACATGAGCGTCTGGGACAACGTGGCCTTCGGCCTCAAGCAGCGCAGGACGCCGCAGGAGGAGATCAGGCGGCGGGTCGGCGAGATGCTGGAGATCGTCGATCTCGGCGGCCGGGAGAAGCGCATGCCGCGCGAGATGTCCGGCGGCCAGCAGCAGCGCGTGGCGCTGGCCAGGGCGCTGGTCAACCGCCCGCGGGCGCTGCTGCTGGACGAGCCGCTGGGCGCGCTCGACCTCAAGCTCCGCCAGGCCATGCAGATCGAGCTGAAGCGCATCCAGCGCGAGGTCGGCATCACGTTCGTGTACGTCACGCACGACCAGAACGAGGCGCTGACCATGAGCGACCGGATCGCCGTCATGAACGACGGCCTGGTCGAGCAGCTCGCCGGTCCGCGCGAGATCTACGAGCGGCCCGCCACGCCGTTCGTGGCCGGCTTCATCGGCACCTCCAACCTGCTCGCCGGTGCCGCGACCGGCGGCGAGCTGAAGGTCGGCGGCGGCCGGGTGCTGGTGCCGGGGCGCGACGGCGACGTGACGGTGACCGTGCGGCCCGAGAAGATCACCATCGGCACCGAGGAGCCCGGCCGGGAGCTGAGCGCGGTGCGCGGCACCGTGGGTGAGGTCGTCTACCTGGGCACCTACAACAGTTACGCCGTGAGCCTCCCGGACGGGGCGGAGATCACGGTGTTCCAGCAGAACGCGCACGACGCCACGGCGACGGCGGAGCGGGGCGACTCCGTGTGGCTGTCCTGGCAGGCGCAGCACTCGTATGTGATTGGAAGTTGATAGCACCTCATGAACCCCTTCATGCGTGGAATGACCCAGCCCCGTACCCGTCGTGACGTCTTCAGGCTCGCCGGTTTCTCCGCCGCCGGCCTCGCTCTGGCCGCCTGTGGCGTGCAGGGGCAGAAGGCCGCGCCGCCGAAGGCCGACGCCGTCGCCGACTTCTGGGCCAAGCAGAAGCAGAACGGCAAGGTCGTCTTCGCCAACTGGCCCGAGTACATGCCGGAGGACAAGGGGCCGCTGGAGAAGTTCAAGAAGGACACCGGCATCTCCTACGAGTACAAAGAGGTCATCCAGGAGAACGCGGAGTTCTTCGGCAAGGCCGACCCCGTGCTGCGCGCCGGGCAGCCGCTGGGCTACGACATCGTCGTCATGACCAACGGCATCCAGCTCCAGCACATGATCGAGCTCGGCTACGCGGTGACGCTGGACCACTCCAAGCTGCCGAACTTCCAGGCCAACGCCGGGCAGAAGTACAAGGAGCGGTCCTACGACCCGGGGAACAAGTACACGATCCCGTACACGTCCGGGGTGACCGGGATCGCGTACAACACCGACTACGTCAAGGACGACATCACCAGCATCGAGTCGCTGTTCGATCCCAAGTACAAGGGGCGGGTCGGCATGATGGCCGACGCCCAGGAGATCGGCAACTTCGGGATGTTCGCGCTGGGCATCGACCCCGAGAAGTCGACCGAGGCGGACTGGAAGAAGGCCGGGGAGAAGCTCAAGGCGCAGCGTGATGCCGGACTTGTCCGGAAATATTACGATCAGTCGTATATTGATGCCGTGTCCAAGGGTGACGTCTGGCTGACCATGGCCTGGTCCGGCGACGTGTTCCAGCGGCAGCTCGCCGGCGAGCCCGTGAAGTTCGTGGTGCCCGCCGAGGGCGGCACGATCTGGACCGACAACATGCTCATCCCCAAGGGCGCGGCCAACCCGGTGGACGCCCTCATGCTGATGGACTACCTCTACCAGCCGGCCGTGGCCGCCGAGCTGGACGAGTACATCCAGTACGTGACGCCGGTCCCGGCCGTGCAGGACCTGCTGCGGGAGAAGGCCAAGACGGCCAAGGGCGATGACAAGAAGGCCCTGGAGGACATGGTCGACAGCCCGCTCATGTTCCCCACCGAGGCCGACTACGCCAAGCTGCGCAGCTACACCCAGCTCACCACCCAGCAGGAGCAGGTGTTCAACCCGATCTTCCAGTCCATCACCCAGGCATAAGCGATGAGGCGGCTCACCCCCTACCTGCTCGCGTTGCCGAGCTGGATGTGGCTGGCGATCTTCCTGGTCGTGCCCATGGTGGCGATGGCGTCGGTGTCGCTGCAGACCGGCAACGCGATCGACGGCTTCGCCATGACGTTCAGCTTCTCCAACTACAGCGACGCGATCGGCCGCTACAGCACCCAGCTCGCGCGCTCGCTGCTCTACGGCGGGCTCGCGACCGTGGCCATGCTGCTGATCGGGTACCCGGTGGCGTACTGGATCGCCTTCAAGGGCGGCCGGCGCAAGTCCATGTACCTGTTCCTGCTCCTGCTGCCGTTCTTCGTGTCGTTCGTGCTGCGGACGATCTCGTGGAATTTCCTGCTGGCGGACAACGGCATCCTGTTCGGCACGCTGAAGGACTGGGGGGTGCTGCCGGCCGACTTCCACGTGCTGGCCACGACGGTGGCCGTGGTCGGCGGCCTGACGTACAACTTCCTGCCGTTCATGATCCTGCCGATCTACGTGTCGCTGGAGCGGGTGGACCCGCGGGTGGTCGAGGCGGCCCAGGACCTGTACGCGACCCGGGCGGCGGCCTTCCGCCGGGTGGTGCTGCCGCTGTCGCTGCCCGGGGTCTTCGCCGGGGTGCTGATGACGTTCGTGCCCGCCACGGCCGACCCGATCAACGCCGCGATCCTGGGCGGGACGGGCAACACGATGATCGGCAACATCATCCAGACCGAATACCTGACCAACCTCCACTACCCGACCGCCTCGGCGCTGTCGTTCACGCTGATGGCGGTGCTGCTGGTGGGGATCTTCATCTACGCCAGGGTGCTCGGGACGGAGAACGTGCTCGAGGCGGCGGCCCGATGAGAGGGACGAGGCTCGGGGACCGCCTGCTGCACATCTACACCTGGGTGATCATCGTCTGGCTGTCGTCGCCGATCGCCGTGATGATCCTGTTCGGCTTCAACGACAAGCAGAGCAAGTCCAACACCACCTGGCAGGGCTTCACGCTGCGCTGGTACGCCGAGCTGTTCGACATCTCCGACCTGACCGTGGCGCTGCGCAACTCGCTGGTCATCGCCCTGGTCAGCACGATCATCACGGTCGTGATCGGGACGATGCTGGGCCTGGCGCTCGGCCGGCACCGCTTCCGCGGCAAGGGCGTGACGAACTTCCTGGTCTTCGCCGCCATCTCCACGCCCGAGCTGGTCATGGGCGCGTCGCTGCTGTCGTTGTTCGTCTCGGGCAACGTGCCGCGCGACGCGAACACGATCATCATCTCCCACGTGCTGTTCTCCCTGTCCTTCGTGGTGGTCACGGTGCGGGCCCGGGTCGTCACCCTGGATCCGTCGCTGGAGGAGGCCGCCAAGGACCTGGGGGCGTCGGCCTGGGGCACGTTCCGCCAGGTGACGCTGCCGTCGATCATGCCGGGCGTGATGGCGGGGGCGATGTTGTCGTTCGCCCTGTCCGTCGACGACTACGTGGTGACGAGCTTCGTCAACGGCTCGACCGTCACCTTCCCGCTGTGGATCGTCGGCGCGGTCAAGACCGGCATCCCGCCGCAGGTCAACGTCATGGGTACGCTGATCTTCGGCGTCGGGGTGCTCATCGCGATCGCCAACGCGGTCGCGGCGCGCCGCCGTACCTGAGAGCATTCATCCGGCTTCCCCTCCGCAGGTCGCGGAGGGGTTTTCCACCTGCCCGAGAACCAGTCAAGAACAGGGAGGCGAGATCGGATTCCGGCGGGGGGAACCCGCGCGTGATCACCTATTTGGTCCCGCAATTTCAAAACTCAGACTTTCGTAAGGGAAGTGGGATTTGTGGATCCGCTGAAGGCGCTGGCTGATGCGGAGCGCAAGCCGTACTGGCTGGACAGCCCGGCCAGACCCGAGCCGCGACCGCGGCTCTTCGGAAACACCACCGCCGACCTGGTCGTCGTCGGCGGGGGCTTCTCGGGGCTGTGGACGGCCCTGATGGCCAAGGAGCGCGACCCCTCGCTCGACGTGGTCCTGCTCGAAGGCCGCAGGATCGGCTGGGCGGCCACCGGCCGCAACGGCGGGTTCTGCATGGCGACCCTCACCCACGGCCTGGCCAACGGGCTGGAGCGGTGGCCGGAGGAGATCGACCGGCTGGAACGCATGGGCGTCGAGAACCTCGACGAGATCGAGGCGACGCTGGAGCGCTACGGCGTGGACTGCTCGTTCGAGCGCACCGGCGAGCTGCACGTGGCCACCGAGCCGTGGCAGGTCGAGGGCCTGAGCGAGCACCTCGACCTGATCTCCGACCTGGGGCTCGACTACCTGCCGCTGGATCAGGAGCAGGTGCGGGCCGAGGTGAACTCGCCGACCTACCTGGGCGGGCTCTGGGAGCGCAGCGGGTGCGCCATGCTCGACCCGGCGCGGCTGGCATGGGGCCTGCGCGAGGCGTGCCTGCGCCTCGGGGTGCGCGTCCACGAGCGCAGCCCGGTCCGCTCGATGCACGACGACGGCACGACGATCAGCCTGCGCACGCCGCACGGCGCGGTGGGCGCGCGCCAGGTGGCGCTGGGCACCGGGGTGTTCCCGCCGCTGCTGCGGCGGCTCAAGCACTTCGTGGTCCCGGTGTACGACTACGCGCTGATGACCGAGCCGCTGACCGAGGACCAGCTCGCATCGGTGGGCTGGCGCAACCGGCAGGGAGTGGGCGACTCGGGCAACCAGTTCCACTACTACCGGCTGACCGGCGACAACCGGATCCTGTGGGGCGGCTACGACGCCGTCTACTACAACGGGGGCCTGGTCAAGCCGGAGTACGACCAGCGCGACGAGACGTTCGTCAAGCTCGCGCGGCACTTCTACGACACCTTCCCGCAGCTCGCCGAGGTGCGCTTCACCCACAGGTGGGGCGGCGTGATCGACACCTGCAGCCGGTTCAGCGCCTTCTACGGGCAGGCGCACGGCGGCCGGCTGGCCTACGCCGCCGGCTTCACCGGCATGGGCGTCGGGGCCACCCGGTTCGGCGCGAACGTCATGCTGGACCTGCTGTCGGGCGAGCCCACCGAGCGGACCGAGCTGCGGATGGTGAAGGAGAAGCCGATCCCGTTCCCGCCGGAGCCGGTGCGGTCGGGGGTGATCCAGTTCACCCGCTGGTCGATCGCGCAGGCCGACCAGCACCAGGGCAAGCGCAACCTGTGGCTGCGGGCGCTCGATCGGATGGGGCTCGGGTTCGACTCATAGCGCACACTTGTGCCTATGAGAGTTGAGTTCGTCGCGGACGGCCTCACGCTGGCCGGGGACCTCCGGGTGCCGGCCGGCGCGGGGCCGTGGCCGGGGCTGGTGTTCACGGGGCCGTTCACCGGGGTGCGTGACCAGGTCACGGGCCTGTACGCGGCCCGGCTCGCGGAGCGGGGATACGCCACGCTGGCCTTCGACCATCGCAACTGGGGCGAGTCGGACGGCCAGCCGCGCCGCCACGAGGATCCGCAGGGCAAGCTGCACGACCTGCGGGCGGCGGTGTCGTTCCTGCGGTCGCGATCCGAGGTGGACCCGGAGCGGATCGGGGCCGTCGGGATCTGCCTCGGCGGGGGATACGCACTGAAATTTGCTGCCTTCGAGCCCAGGGTGCGGGTGTTCGCGGGCATCGCGGGGGCGTACAACAACCCCTACGCGATGCGGTCCGGCATGGACTACCAGGCCGCGCTGCGGTCCTTCGCGGAGGTGCAGGAGCGGCGGGACCTCGGCGGGCCGGTCGAATACCTGCCCGCCGTCGCGGAGCGGGGCGAGGCCGCGATGCCGGGCGACGAGCCGTACGCCTACTACGGCACCGAGCGCGGCCTCTCGCCGCTCTGGTCCAACGAGGTGACCAGGGCAAGCGTGCTGGAGCTGCTCACGATGGACAACATGATGGGCAGCGACTTCCTGTCTCCGAAGCCGGCGCTGATCGTGCACGGGGTCGTGGACCGCTTCTGCACGCCCGAGGGGGCCGAGGAGGTGTTCAAGCGGCTCGACCAGCCGAAGAAGATCGTCTGGGTGGACGCCAAGCAGCACATCGACCTCTACGACCGCGAGCCGTACGTCACGCAGGCCGTGGACGCGACCGCCGACTTCCTGGCCGAGCACCTCTGAGCGCGGTCGGCAAGGTCGTGCTGAAGGTCTGACCAGGAAAGCGCCTGGTGCGATGGGCCCGGCCGCCGGTCCGGGCATGATCCGTACGACCCCCGACGACATCTCGGGGGTTTGCGGGTGCGTGCGAAGTGGATGCTCTGGGCAGGGCTGGCACTGGCGACGGCGTGCGGGGCCGAGCGGGCGCCGGTCGTGCCCGTCGCGGTGCGGGCGCCGGTCAAGGTGGCGCGGTGCCTGCTGAAGTTCCCGGACAACCGCGCCGGGAGCGTGGCCCGCGCCCGGCTCGAACGCGACATCGCCCGGTACGTGAGCCGCCGCCCGGGCCGCGTCGTCTACGGCGCGCTGGACCTGGTGACGGGGGCCAGGCTGGGCCACGGCGAGCACGAGCACGACATGATCACCGCGAGCGGGGCCAAGGTGGACATCCTCGCCGCGCTGCTGCTCCAGCGGGACGGCCGCCTCGGCGAGGGCGAGCGGGACCTGGCGGCCCGCATGATCAGGGAGAGCGACAACAGCGCCGCGGACGCGCTGTGGTCGCGCGTCGGGGGTGGCGGGGCCATGAGCTCCTTCTACCGCAGGATCGGGCTGAAGGAGACCACGCCGGGGCCGAGCAAGTTCTGGGGCGGCACCAACACCAGCCCCGCCGACCGGATCCGGCTGCTGAAGGTGCTGGTCAACGGGGGCAAGGGGCTGACCGCGGCCGATCGGGGGATGGTGCTCGGGCTGATGGGGCGGGTGCAGAGGGACCAGGCGTGGGGCGTCAGCGCGGCCGCCCGGCCGGGGGACCGGGTGGCGCTCAAGAACGGGTGGACGCCGCGGCCGTTCATCCACAACACGTGGGCCGTGACCAGCTACGGCCGGGTTGAGGGGCCGGGGCGGGACCTGCTGCTGGCGGTGCAGACGGACCGGCAGCCGGGCGAGGGGACGGGGATCCAGACCATCGAGGGCATCGCCCGCCTCATCGGCGCCCGGCTCGACGGCCTCTCCCCGACGACCACCCGCCCCTGCCCGACGAACCCCATCGCCTGAGCCCCGTCGCCTGAGCCCCGTCGCCCGAGGCTCAGGAGCGCGCCGCGGTCAGGACCTCCTCCGGGATCTCCTTCGGCACGCCGCGCAGCCCCACCAGCGCGAGCACGGTCACCACGGCCAGCAGGCCCGCCGTGACCACCGACGTCAGGTGCATGCCCGCGAGGAAGGCGTCCTGCGCCGCCCGGACGAGCTGCCCGCCCTGCTCGGCGGGCAGCGCCGCGGCCGTGCTCAGCGCCCCGGCGAGCGACTCCCGCGCGGCCTCACCCGGCACCGCGGCGGGCAGCTCCAGGTTGGCCCGGTAGGCGCTGGTCAGCACCGTGCCCAGGATCGCGATGCCGAGCGCCCCACCCAGCTCGAACGCCGTCTCCGACACCGCCGCGGCGGCCCCCGCCCGCTGCCTCGGCGCGGTGGCCAGCACGTTGTCGTTGTTGACGGTGAAGGCGAACCCGACGCCCATGCCCTGGATCACCATCACGGGCAGCAGCATCAGGTAGTTCAGCTCGGCGCCGAGCGTGGCGTAGTAGAGGAACCCACCGGCGTTCATGGCCATGCCCAGCGCGACCACGCCGTTCCTGCCGATGTGCTGGATGAGCTTCGCGGCCAGGACCCCGCCCACCGCGCCGCTCAGGCCGCCGGGCAGCTGGGCCAGCCCCGCCTGCAGCGGCGACCAGCCGAGCACGAGCTGCAGGTACCAGGCGAACATCAGCATCATCGCCGACATGGCGAAGATCGCCAGCAGGTTCGTCAGGATGGACGCGCTGAACGCCCTGCGCCCGAAGAGCCGCACGTCGATCAGCGGCTCGGCCAGCCGCGTCTGCCGCCACACGAACAACGCCAGCAGCGCGATCCCGGCCGCGCCCGCCCCCAGCACGTCGGCGTGCTCCAGCCCCTTGTGCGCGGCCTCCTTGATCGCGTAGATGGTGGTCACGATGCCGGCGACGGACAGGGCCACGCTGACCAGGTCGATCCGGCCCGCGTGCGGGTTTCTCGACTCGGGCAGCATCGCGATGCCGCCGACGATCACCAGCACCATGATCGGCACGTTGATCAGGAAGACCGAGCCCCACCAGAAGTGGTCGAGCAGCAGGCCGCCGACGACCGGGCCGATGGCGAAGCCGGCCGCGCTCATCCCGCTCCAGATGCCGATGGCGGCGGTCCGCTCGCCGGGTTCGGTGAACACGTTGCGGACGATCGACAGGGTCGAGGGCATGATCGTGGCGGCGGCGACGCCCAGCAGGGCCCTGGCCGCGATCAGCAGCTCGGCGCTCGGCGCGTACGCGGTGACCACCGAGGCGGCGCCGAACGCGGCCGCGCCGATCAGCAGCAGGCGCTTGCGGCCGATGCGGTCGCCCAGGTTGCCCATGGTGACCAGCAGGCCGGCCAGCGCGAAGCCGTACATGTCGCCGATCCACAGCAGCTGCGTGGAGGTCGCGCCGAGATCGGCCACCAGGCTGGGCAGGGCGAGGTGCAACACCGTGAGGTCGAGCGAGAGCAGGAGCGTGGCCAGGCAGGCGATGGCCAGGCAGGACCATTTGTTCTTCATGCCGCCCACTCTCGGGAGGGCGGCTGACGGCGGGCCTACCGTTCGCTGACGGCCCGGCTGACCTCCGCCAGCGCGGCCGTGATGCGGGCGCGGGTCTCCTCGGTGCTGTACCAGCCGACGGGGCACGTCTCGCGGGCCAGCGTGAGGAGCTCGTGCGCCTCGTCCAGGTCGCCGCGGGCCAGCGCCACCTCGCCCAGGCCGAGGTAGGCCCAGGCCAGGTTCTCCGTCGAGCCGTTCCTGCGCGCCAGCTCGGCCGCGCGCTCGTAGTCGGCCCGCGCGCCCTCCGTGTCGTCCAGGTGGATCAGCGCGTCGCCCCTGCGGCACAGGCCCTCGGCGATCTCCGTGTTCGCCCCGAGCTCGCGGGCCAGCGCGAGCGCCTCGTTGGTCAGCGCGTGCGCGGCCCGGTAGTCGCCCTGCAGCTGGCGCAGGGAGCCGAGCCCGGACAGGATCAGCACCATGCCCCACCGCTCCCCGATGGCCTTGAACGCCGCCAGGCTCGACTCGAACTGGGCCACCGCCTCGTCGAGCCGGCCGATGACCTGCAGGACGAACGCCTGCCCGCCGAAGGCCAGCGCCTTCTGCCAGGGTGGCAGATCTCGCACCCGCTTGTGCTTGAGCAGCTCGTACGTCATCTCGAAGTCCGCGGGCGGCCCGGTGAACATCGACAGCAGCATCATGAGGAACTCCACCCGCGCCGGCAGGTAATCGATCGGCAGCAGGTGCCGCACCTCGTCCAGCCGCGCGCGCAGGAGCTCGTCCAGCCCTCCGGTCCACGCCGAGACGAGCACGCACATGACGTACTCCTCGTCGAGCGCCGGAAAGCGGGTGTCGCCGAGCGCGGCCAGCAGCCCGGTGGCCAAGTTCGCGCTGGTGACGCGGTGGCCGCGCATCCACCAGTAGCAGGCGCTGTGCGCCAGCAGCCGCAGCCCCAGCTCGAACCGCTCCGTCTCGGTCGCCCAGCGCACGGCCGCGTCGAGCTCGCCGCTCTCCTCGTCCAGCCGGGCCAGCCACTCCAGCTGGTCGGCGGTGCGCAGCTTCGGGTCGGCCGTGAGCAGCAGGTCGAGGTAGTACGCGGCGTGCGCGTCGCGGAGCGTGTCCCCTTCGCCCGACTCCATCAGCCGCTCCGCGCAGAACGCCCGGATCGTCTCCAGCATCCGGAACCGGCCGTCCACGAACTCCACCAGCGACTTCTCCGCCAGCGAGAACAGCAGCTCCTCCGGCAGCCCGCACACCCGCTCGGCCGCCTCGGCCCGTGCGCCGCCCGCGAACGCGGTCAGCCGCCGGGCCATCCGCTGCTCGTCCTCGTCCAGCAGGTCCCAGCTCCACGCGACGACCGCGCGCAGCGTCTGGTGCCGCGGCAACGCCGTACGGCTGCCTCGGGTCAGCAGCCGGAACCGGTCGTCGAGCCGGGCCGCGACGTCGGACACCGGCAGCGTCCGCAGCCGCGCCGCCGCCAGCTCGATCGCCAGCGGCAGCCCGTCGAGCGCCCGGCAGATGCGTACGACCTGCGCGCCGTTCCCCGCGTCCACGGCGAAACCCGGCCGGACGGCGGCGGCACGGTCGGCGAACAGCCGCACCGCCGGGTAGTCCAGCGGGTTGACCGTCTCCGGCGGCGGCAGCCGCAGCGGCGCCACGGGCAGGATGGACTCGCCCGTGATGCCCAGCGCCTCCCGCCCGGTCACCAGCACGCGCAGCCCCGGGCACGTGGCCAGCAGGTGGTCGGTCAGCTCGGCGGTGGCCGCGACGAGATGCTCGCAGTTGTCCAGGACCAGCAGCAGCTCACGCCCGGCCAGCGCGGTGACCAGCCTGGTCACGGGGTCCAGGGTGGGCCGGTCGGGGGCGTGCAGGAAGGCGTCGCGGATGTCGAGCGCGGCCAGCACGGCGTGCGGCACGCCCTCCGCGTCGGAGACGGGCGCGAGCGGCACGAAGCACACGTCGCCCGGCGCCCGGGCGGACGCCTCGATCGCCAGCCGCGTCTTGCCCGCCCCGCCCGGCCCGATCAGCGTGACGAGCCTGTTGTCCCGGAGCCGGTCGCCCAGCCGGGCGAGCTCCTCGGTCCGGCCCACGAAGCTGGTGAGCTGGGCCCGCAGCCCCTGCCGGGAGCGTTGCCCGGACGCCGGGGGTGGCGGGGCCCCGAGCGCCGGGTCGGCCCTGAGCACGGCCAGGTGCGCGGCGGCCAGCTCGGCTCCCGGCTCGACGCCCAGCTCCTCGTCCAGCAGCTTCCTGGCCTCGTCGTAGACGGCCAGCGCCTCGGCCTGGCGGCCGCTGCCGTACAGGGCGCGCATGAGCTGGGCGCGCAGCCGCTCGCGCAGCGGGTGGGCGGCGATGAGCCCGCGCAGCTCGGCCACCAGATCGCGGTGCCGGCCCAGGTCGAGGTCGGCCTGCACGCGGTCCTCCGTGGCGGTCAGGCGCAGCTCCTCCAGGGCCGCCGCGGCGGCCTCGGCGTGCGGGGCGTCGGCCAGCGGCGCGCCCCGCCACAGCTCCAGCGCCTCGCGCAGCAGCGTCGCCGCCCGCCCCGGTTCGCCGCCGGCCAGCGCCTGCCGGCCCTCCCGGGCCAGGAGCTCGAACCTGCGCGCGTCCACGTCCCGGGGATCGGCGACCAGCCGGTATCCGGCCGGATGGAACTCCACCAGGTCCCGGCCCAGCGCCCGGCGCAGCCGGGACACCTGTGACTGCAGCGCGTTGGCCACGCCCTCGGGGGGCCTGGGGCCGTACATGCCGTCCACGAGCTGCTCCGCGCCGACGATGCGGCCGGCGTGCAGGGCGAGCAGCGTGAGCAGGGCACGCACCCGCGGGCCGCCGAGCGTGACCGGCTCGCCGTCCTCGCCCAGTGCGGTGGTGGGCCCGAGGATCTGGAAGCGCATGCCTCGATTATCGCGGCAAGCTATCGGCGATCTCGGCATATGTCGGCATCCGTGGTGCGGGCTCGTCCCGGACCGCCAGCACCGTCGCGAGCGCCGCCCGCAGCGAGGCCCGGTAGAGCAGCGACCCGGTGCTCACCCGGGCCACGCCGGCCTCGGCGAGCCGTGCCAGCGAGGGGCCGCCCGGCTGGTAGAGCACGTTGAGCGGCAGCGGCGTGCTCGCGGCCACCTCCGCGATCTCGTCCGGGTCGCTCAGCCCGGGCACGAAGATCCCGTCGGCGTGGACGTAGGCGCGCACCCGCTCGCGCGTGTCGCCGGTCCGCAGCCAGCACGTGTCCGTACGCGCGTTGACGAACACCCCGTGTCCCCTGGCGGCCTCGATGATCCGCTGGTGCAGCCCGATCGGGCGCAGCGTGCCGTCCGGGCGGCCGTCCTCCAGGTTGACGCCCGCGACCCCGAGCGCGGCCAGGCCCGCGACCAGGTCGGACACCTCGGCCGGGTCGTCGCTGAACCCGCCCTCGACGTCCACGGTCACCAGCACGCCCAGGCCGCTGATGGCCTCGGCCAGCTCGATCGTCTCGGCTCTGGTGGCGCCGGCCGCGTCCGGCCTGCCGTGCACGGCGGCTACGCCGAGGCTGGTCGTGCCGATCGCCGGGAACCCGTGCGCGGCCAGGAACGCGGCCGAGCCGTAGTCCCACGCGTTGGGCAGCACCAGCGGGTCGCCGGGGCGGTGCAGATCGTGGAAGTTCACGTGAGCAGGCCCTCCAGCACCCCGGCGGCCAGCGCGAGCGCGTGGGCGGGCGCGGGACAGGGGCGTACGCCGTGGCCGAAGGTCAGGTGCGGCGTCCGGCCGCGCGTCGGGTCGAACCGCTCCGGCTCGGCGAACACGTCGCCGTCCCGGTTGACGGTTACCAGGTCGATCGTCACCTCGTCGCCGGTGAGCTGATCCAGCCTGCGGGTGGCCTTGAGCGGCGGGTTCCCTCTGAGCGTCTCGTGCAGCAGCGCGTCGATGTCGTCGCCGGGGCGGGCCCGCTCCAGGGTGTTCTCGACGAGGCCCTCCGTGGCGGCGTGCGCCTGCAGCAACAGCGTGATCGTGGGGAGGCCGGTCCGCTCCAGCAGCTCGGCGACGGCGGCGTCGGCCCGCGGGCTCTCCTCGCCCGACAGGTAGCCGGCCGCGGCGGCGGGCACGGCGCGGGTGTCCTCGACCCCGAGCGCGGCGCCGAGCACCGCTGTGGGGACTCCGCGCCAGTCTCCGCCGCGTCGCCTGGTCATGGTTTCGGCCTCCGCGCGCAGTGCGCCGGGGTCGACCTGGTCCAGCAGCTCGACCAGCTCGCGGCGCCGGCCGGCGTGCGTCTCGCCGGTGCTGAACCGCGACACCCGGGCGCGCAGCCAGGCCAGCGTCCCCTGCGCGCCGTCCTGGCGTACGGGAGGCGGCACGTACCTGGGGTCGGCGAGGACCGCCACTGCTTCGGCATGACGTGTGATGAGCATGGGTTCACGCTAGGACGAGATCCTTTCGGCGGCGGTCGAAGTGTTCCGGCGGTAAGTCGTCAGGCGGCGAGCCGCTCCTGCTGCCCGGGGTGCTCCGGCCGTCGTTCCGCCTCGGCCGGCTCCGCCGGGGCCACCTCGGTGCGTACGCCGCTCCGGCCCGCGGCGATGGCCAGTGCCATGGCCGTGAGCAAAACCATCTCGGCCAGCACCACGGCGCGCTCCAGCAGCCCGTAGTAGGCGCCGCCGTTGATCAGTGTCGACGTGATGGTGGCCGGATGGGCCGCCAGGTAGATCGCCAGCGTCACCGCGGAGGCCACGCTCATGGCGCGCACCGCGTTCCACCGGGGCGCCGCCGCGCGGCCCCGGGCCAGCACCCAGCCGGCGACCGGCAGCGAGGTGAAGACGACCGCCGCCGACCAGCGGTGGATCTCGCCGGACAGCGAGCCCACCTGCGAGGTGCCGGGGTCGGTGGGGAAGATCGCGCTCATCATCAGCCCGGCCGCTCCGGCGATCAGCAGCACCCTGGTGGGCGCGGTGCGCGCCGGGTCGGTGGCCGCCAGGCCGTAGGCGAGACTCAGGCACGCCCCCGCGAGTGCCAGCATCCCGACCAGCACGGGCATCAGCCCGCCGGAGACCAGCGCGTAGTCGCTGAGCAGAACCTGCGTGGGCAGCGCGACCTGTGCGTACGCGAGCGCGCCCGCGGACACCGCCGTGCCGATCACGGTGCCCCAGACACTCTGGCCTGGCGTCATTGAGCCACCTCATCGTAGATCCGCTCGAACCGGGCGAGCGACGACTGGTCGTCGTGGGTGAGCGCCAGCTCCCTGCTGGCCTTGCCGAGCCTGACCCGCAGGTCCTCGTCGGTGAGGATGGTCGTCAGGTGCCGGGCCAGGCCGACCACGTCGCCCGGTTCGTACAGGTAGCCGTTCTCGTCCACCAGGTGCGGCAGCGCCATCGCATCGGCGGCCACCACGGGCAGCCCCGAGGCCATGGCCTCCAGCGTGGCGATGCTCTGCAGCTCGGCGACGCCGGGCATGGCGAACACGTCGGCGGCGGCGAACGCCTGCGGCATGTTCTCGTCGGGGACGAAGCCGAGGAGGAACACCCTCTCGCTCACGCCGATGCGCTTGGCCAGCCGCTCCAGCTCGCCCCGCTGGTTACCCTTGCCGACCAGCGCCACCTGCGCGTCGGTCTCGTTGAGGACGAGCGGCAGCGCGCGGATCAGCTCGTCCAGGCGCTTCTCCTCGTCGAGGCGGCCGACGAACAGGGCCGTGGGCCGGTCGGGCAGGTCGAACATCTTGCGCGCCCACGCCTTGGGCTCGGCGTGCGGGTGGAACCTGGTCAGGTCGATCCCGCAGGACACCGGCTCGACCTCGCGCGCGAACCCCTGGTCGGCCAGCAGCTTGGCGGCCAGCGGGGTGGGCGTGGTGATGTGGTCGGCCCGGCTGAAGATCCGGCTGAAGTCGCGCCAGGCGAGCTGTCCCGCCTTCGTCCGCAGGCGGTCGGGGATGTGGGCGAACTGGAAGAGGTTGTCGGGCATGAAGTGGTTGGTCGCCACGATCGGCACGCCGGCCCGGCGGGCGGCGGCGATGGCGGCCCGGCCGACCACGAAGTGGCCCTGGGTGTGCAGCACGTCGGGCTTGATGGAGGCGACCAGCCGGTCGAGCCGCGTCGGCACCGTGACCCGCATGGTCGGGTGGACCACCAGCGGCGCCGAGCGCAGCCGGTGCACGACGACGCCGTCCACCACGTCGGCGCTGGCCGGGCCCTGGTCCGACTGGCAGACCACGTGCACCTCGTTGCCGCGCGCGGCCAGGCCCGTGGCCAGGCGGTGGGTGAAGTAGGCGGCGCCGTTCACGTCGGGGGGATAGGTGTCGGACGAGATCAGGATCCGGCGGGGACGTTCGGGGGCGGGTGAGAGGGAGGCGACGTCGGGGACGGTGTGGAGGGGCATGGCCATTTCGGTGAACTCCGATTTCGCAGCGGCTTGGGGAGAGCCGGAAGGAAGGGACAGGAAGGGGAACATCAATGGGCCTCCAGCGGGCTGGTCCGCGCCAGGGCCACGGTGCCCGCCGCGGTCAGCAGGGCCGCCATGACCGGCAGGATCCCGGTCGGCAGCGGCTCGCCCAGCAGCAGCGCGCCGAACGCCACCGCGGTGAGCGGGTCGGCGATCTGCAGCGAGGCGAAGGAGACGCCGAAGTGCCCGACGGCGTAGGCCCGCTGGAGCATCATCAGCGCCAGCAGGGCCGGGATCGGCAGCGCCAGCAGGTACCACCAGTTCCAGGCGCCGTCGACCAGCACCCGCATGAGGGTGGCGGTGGCGCCGTACAGCACGCCGGAGCTGGTCGCCAGCAGGGCCGCCCGCCAGGCGGGCGAGGCGGCCTTCGAGCCGGCCCACAGCAGCACCGCCGCCACCCCGGACACCCCCAGCAGCGTGAGCACGCCGTCGGGGCTGAGGTAGGTGGGACCGTCGGACTCGGGGACCAGCAGCACCAGGCCGATCAGCCCGGCCGCCACCACCCCCGCCGCCGCCAGCTCCTTGCGCTCCGGCCTGCGGCCGTGCAGCGTGGCGGCCAGGGGCAGCGCGAACAGCAGGCTCGCCACGCCCATGGGTTGGACGATGGTCAGCGGGCCGAGTCCGAGCGCGACGATGTGCAGGCCACCACCCGCCAGGATGGACACGCCGCCGAGCAGCCAGCGCGGCCTCCGCAGCAGCGCGAGCAGCCCCGGCTTGGCGGTGCCGACCGCCTCGAACTGTTGCAGGGCGGCCCCGAGCGCGAAGAACAGCGAACCGACCAGGGCGATCACCGCGGCCAGCACAGTCATGCGCACTCCTTTCAGACGGATAGTTGCCAGGCAGGGTCAAACGGACGTGTCCGCCGGAAGACGTTCTGAGGAAGCCTGGATGGCGCGCCGCTTCCGCAGCCATCGCACGACCTCCACGGCGGCGGTGATGGACAGCGCGATGCCCAGCCCGAGCAGCAGTCCCTTGATCGGGTCGTTCTCGAACGCCATCCCGCCGAAGAAGCCGATCAGCCCGGAGTACACCGCCCACGAGCCGGCCGCGATCGCGTCGAAGAAGGTGAACGAGCGCCGCGGATACCGGACCGCGCCCATGGTGAGCGTGGTCGCGGTCCGCCCGCCGGGGATGTACCTGGCCACGACCAGGACGAGCCCGCCCCGCTCGGCCAGGGCCTGCCGCGCCCAGACGAACGCCTTCTTCTCCCGCAGCCTCCCGCCCGACTTCTTGCCGATCAGGTAGGAGATGTGGTCCCCGGCGAACGCGCCGAGCGCCGCGACCACGATCACCAGCGCCAGGTTCGTCTCACCGGACGCGGCGAAGACCCCCGCCGTGATGACGGACGTCTCGGCGGGCACGACGGGGAAGAACCCGTCGAGCAGCGCGAGGGCGAAGATCGCGGCGTACAGCCACGGTGACGACATGGCCTGCTGGACCAGGTCGAGGATGGCGTGCGACATAAGAGAGAACTCCGATCGTCAGGGCACCCACACAGCGTCTCGGTGCGGGACGGCCGGGCACATCGGGGATGCCCCGGGTCGAACGCGGCCCTTTCCCTTACAGGGGTCAGGGCCGGTACCCCATGAAGGTAGAAACTCCGCAGGTCACGGCACATCGGACGATCGGCACGCGCTACCCCCTACTTTCGTCGGGGGCCCGCCCGCCACCTCCGGGTGACACCATCGATCAAACCGGTTTCCGCAGGCGGACACAGGAGTGGAGGTAGGCGCTTTCGGGGTGGGGTTAGCCCTACCGTGACGGGTGGCTCGTACTCCACCCTGACTTTCGTCAGGGGATACGCCTGACTTCGGACGGCACCCGCCCGCGAGCGCGGCGGATAACGTCGGTGCGGTGAAGCGTCTGCGCCCTCTCCGCCGGGAAAGCCGCCGCCAGGTGGTCTACGACCTGCTGCTCTGGGTCGTGCTCGGCATCTTCGTCGCCGCCATGGGGCCCGATCCGTTCCAGGATCCGGCCGGGTTCGGCATGGTGACGGCGCCCAGGGTGGGGCTCGCCGCGGTGGCCGTGCTCGTCGGCCGGCCCTGGCCGCTGGCCGCGCTGGTGCTGCTGCTGCCGCTGGGGCCGTGGCAGTTCAGCGAGGGGTTCGCGACCGTGGACCTGAGCTGGCTGCTGCCCCGGCGGAACGTGAAGATCTTCCCGCTGCTGGCGACGTCTCCGTTCATCATCTGGTACGCGTACCTGACCGGGCGGCGCATGGCCCGCGCGTGGCCGGCCCTGCTGGCCTTCTGCCTGATCTCGCTGGTCGGGGTGACCGTGGTGCTGAGGATGGGCGGTGACCTGGCTCTGTGGGTGTCCATGGTCACCGCGCTCGTCGGCACCTATCTCGTGCCCTACCTGTGCGGCGTGCTGCGCCGCAAGCTGCTGCAGCAGCGGCGGCAGACCAGGCTGTCGGCGGAGGCGCAGGCCAGGCTGCGCGAGCGGGCCAGGATCGCGCGGGACATGCACGACTCGCTCGGCCACGACCTCGCCCTGATCGCGGTCCGGGCCGCCGGTCTGGAGCTGGCCCCCGGGCTGGCCCCGGCACAGGTCAAGGCGGCGGGGGAGCTGCGGATCGCGGCGGCGGACGCCACGGAGCGGCTGCGGCAGATCATCGGGCTGCTGCGCGAGGACGCCGACGCGGCGCCGCTGTCCCCCGTGGGGGAGGACGTGTCCGAGCTGGTCCGGCGGGCGACGGACTCGGGCATGTCGATCACGCTGGACCTGTCGCCGGGGCCGGTGCCCGGCCTGGCCCGCGCCGTGGTGCAGGAGGGCCTCACGAACGCCGCCAAGCACGCGCCGGGGGCCGCCGTCGAGGTGTCGGTCTCGCCGCTGCGCGTCCGCGTACGCAACGGGCCGGCCCGCTCCCGGCCCACGGGGCGGTCCGGCGGGCTGGGGCTGGCGGGCCTGCGCGAGCGCGTACGCCTGGCCGGTGGCACGCTCGCGGCGGGCCCGGTGGGCGACGGCTTCGAGCTGACCGTGACCCTCCCCCGCGAGGGGGAGAAGGATCCCCACCGGTCGGGAGGGAACCCGCCGCCGGACGAGCGACGCTCGGGACATGGCTGAACACACACCGGGCATCGGCCGCCGCACCGCCGCCGTCGTGGCGGTCGCCGCCATGCTGCCCTACCTCACGCTGAAGGTCCTCTGGCTGGCCGGCAGCCCGATCGGCGTGAGCGATCCGGACCTGATGAGCGATCCCGCGATGGCCGGGCTCAACGCGATGACCTTCGGCATGGACGCGGTGGGCCTGGTGCTGGCGACGGCCTTCACCATGAGCTGGGGCGCGCGGCTGCCCGCCTGGCTGGTGCTGCTGCCGCTGTGGGTGGGCACGGGCCTGCTGTCGGTGGTGGCGGTCAGCGCGCCGATCGTCGTGGCGGCCGCCGGGACGGCCGTCTTCGCCGGCGGCCCCATCGAGCCGTGGGTCTACCTGATGGTCTACGGCGGGTTCGTGGGGCAGGGCGCCGGTCTGATGACGGCCTTCGCCCTCTACGCCCGCGACCGCTGGCCGGCCGTCTTCACCACGGGTGTCTGCCACGCCTTCCCCAGCCCGACGAGGTCCCTGCAGGCGGTCGTCGCCTGGGGCGCGCTGCCGGTGGCCGCGCTGATCGGCGGGGTCAGGCTGTGGTGGGTGTTCGACGGGCCGGTCGCCGCCGCGGTGCAGAACGGGTTCAAGGGCCTGCTGGCGATCGGCGGTGCCGCCGCGCTCGTCGCGGTCGTCGGGCGATGGGGCCGGGGGCCGTTCTGGCGCCCGCTGGTCCTGGCCTGGCTGGGCTCGGGCTCGCTGTTCGCGTGGGGCCTCTACGCCATGATCGTCAGGTCCGCGGGCGGGCCGCTCAGCGCGGGGGCGGGCGGCGCGGCCGACTTCGTGGAGCTGTTCGGTCTGCTGGCCGGGCTCGTGATGGGGATGTGCGGGGCGTTCCTGCTGGCCGAGCGGTCAGGCGTGGGAGACGTGCAGCCGGTGCAGGAGCCGCTTGAAGGCGATGATCGAGAACGTGATCGCCGTGCCGCTTATCACGGCCACCGCTGAGGTGCGCAGCACCATGAACGCGCCCAGCGAGCCGGCCAGCGACTCGTAGACCGCCAGGAAGATGCTCAGCGTCGAGTTCATCAGCAGCACGAACGCCCACAACAGCGTGATCCTGGCGAAGAACCGGCGCACCCGCTCGTGCTTGAGCACCGCCGACGGCAGATGGATGTAGTCGAGCGTGAGCTTCTGCACGAGCGGCCTGTTCAGCCGGACGGAGGCGAGGAAGGCGATGCTGATGCAGATCGTGCCCATCTCCGGCTGGATGAAGAACCACATCCACGTGCCGGTCCAGAACGCCACGATCGCCCGGATGGTGATCGCGAACGCGGCCAGCCACATGGTGGCGGGCACCTTGACCCGCTTGACCAGCCGCCAGGCGACTCCTAGGTAGACCCAGGCGACGGTCAGGGCTAGCGCCCATTTGAAGCCGAGGATGACCATGGCCAGGTAGAACACGGCCAGTGGGGCCACGACGCCCTCGAGCAGCCGGGGAGTCGCCTGCCGGGCGAGCGCGGTGAGGCGTGGGAGGGTAACCGGAGAATGGTTCAAGGCTGCTCCGCAGATAGGCCGACGATCAGCGTCTACCCGGGCTTCGGGGGACCAGGCTTTCCGGATGGACCGCTCGGTGTCACCAGAGCGTCATCACCGTTGTCCCGGGAAGCACGCCGGTGGCCTACCGTACCCGAGGCGGGGTGGTGCGACTGCCTCTTTTGACTCGTTCCATCTGTCTCCACGAAAACAGTGCTGCCTTGAATGCGGCTTTCATCCGAGTGACGCGGTGGCAAGTTTCGCGCCAAACCCCAGGAAAACGGCACCGACGCCGGAGGTCAGGCCGGCGCTGAGCCTGCGGCGGCGGCGGAACTGCCCGGCCAGGAAAGAGCCCCCGAAGATCAGCGCGGTCAGGTAGAGGAAGCTGAAGAGCTGGATGACCGAGCCCAGGATGACGAACGACAGCGCGGGGGTGGCGTAGCCGGGGTCCACGAACTGGACGAAGAACGAGACGAAGAACAGGATCGCCTTCGGGTTCAGCAGGCTGATCGTCAGGGCCTTGCGGAACGGGCGGCCCTCCGCCCCGGGTACGGGCGCCTCGGCCGGTGCCGCCGTCTCGTCGGAGCGCCAGGCCTTCCAGGCGCCGCGGATCATCTGGAAGCCGATCCACGCCAGGTAGCCGGCGCCCGCGTACTTGACGATCGTGAACAGCAGCGGGTTGGAGCGCAGGAGGGAGGCGGCGCCGGCGGCGGCGAGGAACATCAGCACGGTGTCGCCGGCGAAGACGCCCGCGGCGGCCCGGTAGCCCCGGCGGACGCCGTTCCGGGCGGCGAAGGTGAGGACGTACAGGGAGTTCGGGCCGGGCAGGAGAATGATCAGGAAGGCGCCGACGACGTAGGCCCAGAAATCCTTGATACCGAAGAACATGCCGCTCGCTCCTGGGTGAGGACAGGTGACATATCACGGTATCGCGTGATTAATCCCCGGGGGCGTACCAGATCCCCCCGTAGGCCTGCCGGTAGCCGAGTGCCCGATATGTCGCGTCCACCAGGGCCTGGCCCCGCGGGTTGATGCCGAGCCCGGCGAACTGCTTGTTCATGGTGTAGCCGAACGCCAGCCGCGCCGCCGGATCGCAGAACCCGACCGACCCGCCCATCCCCACGTGCCCGAACGCGGTGTCCGACATGAGCGCGCCCTCGCTGTCGGGCTGCGGGAGATGCCGGTTGTCCACCGACTTCACGAAGCCCAGCGCGAAGTGCGTCGGCGCGAGCAGCACCGCGTCGGTCCCCGCCGAGGCGGTCTGCGCCATGAGGGCCAGGTGCTCCCGGCTCACCAGGTCGCCGCCGCCCAGCGACAGCGGCCGGTACATGCCCGCCAGCCCCCGCGCGTTCGTGATCGCCCCGACGGCCCCGATCTCGGCGGCGTGCGCGGCCCGGCTGTCCGACTCGCCGAGCGCCATGTACCCGCCCTCGTGGGCCAGCACCAGCGCGGACATCGAGGAGGGATCGCTGAACGCCTTGAGGTAGAACGACGGCGGCGCCTCCGGCGGATCCGCCGGAATCGTCGGCGCGACTCTGCTTTCTCGTTCCTCCGGTAGCAGCCCGATCCAGAAGGCCAGCCCGAGCGGCTCGGCCACCTCCTCGCGGAAGAACGTGCCGAGCGAGCGCCCGCTCACCCGCCGCACGACCTCCCCGACCAGGAAGCCGAACGTCAGCGCGTGGTAGCCGTGCCTGCTCCCCGGCTCCCAGAACGGCTCCTGCTCGGCCAGCCGCCCGGCCATCAGCTTCCAGTCGTAGAACGCGCCCGGCGGCAGCGGCTCGCGCAGCGCGGGCAGCCCGGCCTGGTGTGCCAGCAGGTGCCGCACCAGCGTGCCGCCCTTGCCGCAGGCGCCGTACTCGGGCCAGTAGCGGATGACCGGCGCGTCCAGGTCGAGGTCGCCGCGCGCGGCCAGCATGTGGGCGCAGAGCGAGGTCGCGCCCTTGGTGCACGACCAGACGTGCCCGATCGTGTCGTCCGCCCAGGGAACGCCGGGCGCTGCCTGCCCGCCCCACAGGTCGACGGCCACCTCACCGCCGACGATCACGCACACCGACGCCCCCACCTCCCCACGCTGGGCGAGATTGGCCTCGAACTCCTCCGCCACCTGGGAGAACCGGGGATCGCAAGTGCCGTGCACGGTCATTTCCCGAATGCATCACGAAAGAGGCCGCCTGTAAACCGATGACTTTCCGGCCCACTCAGGGTCGGATACGAAGACAGGAAGGAGCTGGACATGGACTTCGGAATCGGCCTCCCGACGTCGGGACGGCACGCCGACCCGGAACAGATCGTGCGGATGGCGCAGGACGCCGAGCGCGCGGGGCTCGGGGCGGTATGGACCTACGAACGGCTGCTGCGGCCCGCCCAGCCGTGGATGCTGGGGCTGGACCAGCCCGTGCCGCTGCCCGACCACAGCGGCTCCGTCTACGACCCGCTCGAGACGCTGGCGTACGTCGCGGGCAGGACCAGCACCATCCGCCTCGGTACGAGCGTCGTCGACGCCCTGTTCCACAACCCGGTCGTGCTCGCCAAGCGGCTGGCCACCCTCGACCGGCTCAGCGGCGGCCGGGCCATGATCGGGCTGGGGCAGGGCTGGATGGCGCAGGAGTTCGAGGCGGCCGGCGTGCCCGCCAAGCGGCGCGGGGCCGGCTTCGAGGAGCACCTCCAGGCCATGCGGGCATGCTGGGGCCCCGACCCGGTGAGCTTCTCCGGCCGCTTCTACTCGATACCCGAGGCGGAGATCGGCCCCAAGCCGTCGGGGCTGACCCTGCTGGCGGGCGTGGCGGCGCCGGCGGCGATCGAGCGGGCGGTCGCGCTCGGGCTGGGGCTGTCCGTGGTGGTGTTCGCCTGGGACCAGCTCAGGCAGACCGTCGAGGCGTACGGCAAGGGCCCCGGCCCGCTCGTGCTCCAGGTGAACGGCCCGATCACGGACCGGCCCCTGGACGAGCGCATGCCCCTGACCGGCTCGCCCGAGCAGGTGGCCGAGGACCTGGCACAGGCGCGGGCGCTCGGCGCCGACCACGTGTTCTGGCAGCCGTTCGAGACCGACGCGGAGGAGCTGATCGGCCGCATCCAGGAGATCATTACCTATTGACCGTGTAGGGAATCGGTCTATATCTGGAGAGATGACTCTCTGGACTCCCGATCCCACGTTCTACCCCTCCCCGAGGGACGCCGCCGCCGCTCCGGAAGAGAAACTCGCCTACGTCGCCGCGTTCGACCGGGCCGCCGCCCGGCCGGACGCGCTGGCCGTCATCGACACCGACCAGTCCTCGCCCGGCTACGGCACGGTCGCGGGCTGGACCGATCTGCCCAACACCGGTGACGAGCTGCACCACTTCGGCTGGAACGCCTGCAGCAGCGCCCTGTGCCCGAACGCGCCCCACCCGCACGTCGAGCGCCGCTACCTCGTCGTGCCGGGGCTGCGCTCCTCGCGCATCCACATCTACGACACCAAGGACCGGATCAGCCCGGAGCTGGTCAAGGTCATCGAACCGGAGACGCTGGCCCGGCGCGCCGGCTACTCGCGCCCGCACACCGTCCACTGCGGCCCCGAGGGGCTGTACGTCTCCGCCCTCGGGGGCGCCGACGGCCAGGACGGGCCGGGCGGCATCGCGGTGCTCGACCACACCTCCTTCGACGTGGTCGGGCAGTGGGAGCTGGACCGCGGGCCGCAGTACCTGGCCTACGACTTCTGGTGGCACATCAACCAGGACGTGCTGATCTCCTCGGAGTGGGGCACGCCGTCGATGATCGAGGACGGGATCGTCGGGGAGCTGCTGCTCGGCCGCAAATACGGCCACAAGCTGCACTTCTGGGACCTGCGCAAGCGCGCGCACCTGCAGGAGGTGGACCTGGGCGACGAGCACCAGATGCCGCTGGAGCTGCGCCCCGCCCACGACCCGACCCGCCTGTACGGCTTCGTCGGCGTGGCCATCAGCGTCGAGGACCTGTCGGCGTCCGTCTGGCTCTGGTTCCACGAGGACGGCCGGTGGCAGGCGCGCAAGGTCATCTCCATCCCCGCCGAACCGGCCGACGCCGACCGCCTGCCGCCGCTCCTGCGGCCGTTCGGCGCGGTGCCGCCGCTGGTGACCGACATCGCGCTGTCGGTGGACGACCAGCGCCTGTACGTGTCGTGCTGGGGGACCGGGGAGCTCAAGCAGTACGACGTGTCGGACCCGTACAAGCCGGTGGAGCTGGGCTCCCTGCGGGCGGGCGGCATCGCGCGCCAGGCCACGCACCCGGCCCAGCCCGGGCTCCCGCTGCGCGGCGGGCCGCAGATGGTCGAGGTCAGCCGCGACGGCCGCCGCGTCTACCTGACCAACTCCCTGTACGGCGCCTGGGACGACCAGTTCTACCCGGACGGGGTGGGCGCCTGGATGGCCAGGATCGACACGGAGTCGTTCACCTTCGACCCCCGCTTCTTCCCGCACGGGGACGACTTCCGCGGCCTGCGCCCCCACCAGGTGCGCCTGCAGGGCGGTGACGCCTCCTCCGACTCCTACTGCTACCCGTGACCCTCGCCGCGGTGCTCCTGCTCGGCGCCTTCCACGGCCTCAACCCCGCCATGGGCTGGCTCTTCGCCGTGGCCCGCGGTCTGCAGGAACGCAGCCTGGACCGGCTCCTGCAGTCGATCCCCATGATCGCCCTGGGCCACCTCGCCTCGGTGGCCCTGGTGGCGCTCGTGGTCGCCGCGACCGGCTCCCTGGTCACCGGCACGGTGCTGTCGGTCGGCGGCGGGCTGGTGCTGGTGGGCTTCGGCCTGTGGCGGCTGCTGTCGCGCCGGCACTTCCGGTGGGTGGGGATGCGGCTGTCGTTGTGGCAGCTGGCCGGCTGGTCGTTCCTGATGTCGTCGGCGCACGGGGCCGGGCTGATGCTGCTGCCGGTCTTCACCGGTCTGCGGGCCGAGGGTCACGCGGGCCACGCCGCCTCCGGCGGCCTGGGGGTGGCGGCCCTCCACACGCTGGCCATGTTCGTGGTGGCCGGGGGGATCGCTGTGATCGTCTACAAGGTGGCCGGGCTGACGGTGCTCCGGCGCGCCTGGTTCAACGTGGACCGCATGTGGGCGGCGGCCCTGGTGGCTGCGGGGATCATCACGCTGGTCCAGGTCTGACCGGCCGCCGGTCGCTTCCCTGGCGGCCAGCGGGAGTACGCGGTGCGGCACCACGGTCGACAGCGTGATGACGGTCGTGCTGCGCCGCACCCCCGGGATCGTCAGCATGGCGTCGATGACCTGCTGGATGTGCTCGTGGTCGCGCCCCGCGATCCGGCACCACACGTCGCCGGGCCCCGTCACGATGTACGCCTCCAGCAACTCGGGGATGGACTCCAGGGTCCTGGAGATGTGCTCGCGGGCCGCCTGCTCGACCTCCAGCGTGGTGAACGCCTGCACGGGGTGGCCGAGGGCGGCGGGGGACAGGTCCGGGCCGAAGCCGGTGATCACGCCGTCGGCGGTCATGCGGTCCAGCCGGGCCTGTACGGTCCCGCGCGCCACCCCCAGCAACCGGGCGAACTCCAGCAGGCCGCTGCGCGGGCGCTCGGCGACCAGGCGGAGGACGCGGAGGTCGAGATCGTCGAGGCCACGCCGGCGTGCTGGCATATCCGTCTCCAGAAGTCCGCTTCGACTGTCGAATAGGCAGCACGCGAAGGAAGCTGTTGTCAGATTCGCCACCCGTGCCGAGACTTCGGATCTTATGGAGCACCAGTATCCCCACGTTCGCTACACGCCGGAGCGCTACGAGCCAGAGGAGATGGTCAGGCGCGGCGAGGAGTTCCACCGGCTGGTGGACCGGCGGCGCAGCGTGCGGGCGTTCAGCCCCGAGCCGGTGCCGTACCGGTGCGTCGAGCTGGCCGTGCGCGCCGCCAACACCGCGCCGTCGGGGGCGCACCAGCAGCCGTGGAAGTTCGTGGCGATCGGCGACCCGCAGACGAAGCGGCGCGTGCGCGAGGCGGCCGAGGCGGAGGAGCGGCAGAACTACGAGGGCGGCCGGCTGCCGCCCGAGTGGCGCTCGGCGCTGGAGCCGATCGGGACCACCTCGGACAAGGGCTACCTGGAGGTGGCGCCGTGGCTGGTGGTGTGCTTCGCCGAGAAGTACGGCCCGACCCCCGGCGGCGGGAAGGTCCGGCACTACTACGTCAACGAGAGCGTCGGCATCGCCTGCGGCCTGTTCATCACGGCGCTGCACGTGATGGGCCTGTGCACGCTCACCCACACGCCGAACCCGATGGCCTTCCTCAGCGAGATCTGCCGGCGCCCGCCCAACGAGCGGCCCTACATCCTGTTCCCCGTCGGTTACGCGGCCGAGGGTGCCGAAGTGCCCGACCTGATCCGGAAACCCCTCCGGGAAGCCCTTGTCACCATGTCCGGAAATTTGGGCCTTTCCTAGGGCAACCAACGTCATCACTCTTCGTTCAGGCGCCGGTTGACAACCCGAGCCCGAGCGCCTGGGGAGGACGACGTGAAACGCCGTTTTGTCATCCTGCTGGCAGCCCTCAGCCTGATCAGCCTGACCGGCATGACCGGGGCGGGCGCCTTCGCGGAACCGCCACCGAACAAGCAGTATCGCGTGGCGGGCCCGGCGAACGCGCAGCAGCGCAGTGCGGTGGCGGCGACCGGAGCCGCCATCGAGGAGGTGGCCACGGACTCGGTCCTGGTCACGGCCACGGAGGCCGAGGTGTCCGCGATCAAGCGGCTCGGCTACCGGGTGTCGGAGGTGCCGCGCCCGACACCCCCGTCCGTCGACGCGTTTGACTTCCCGCCGGCGGACTCGGGATATCACAACTACGCCGAGATGACCGCCAACATCAACGCCCTGGTCGCGGCCCGGCCGAACATCGTCAGCCAGACGACGTACGGCACGTCGTACGAGGGCAGGCAGTTACGCCTGATCAAGATCAGCGACAACGTGGGCACGGACGAGAACGAGCCCGAGGTCCTATTCACCGCGCACCAGCACGCCCGCGAGCACCTCACGGTCGAGATGGCGCTGTACATCATGCACCTGCTCGCCGACAACTACGGCACCGACTCCCGGATCACCAACCTGGTGAACACCAGAGAGATCTGGATCATGCCGGACATGAACCCGGACGGCGGCGAGTACGACATCGCCACCGGCTCCTACCGCTCCTGGCGCAAGAACCGCCAGCCGAACTCCGGCTCCTCGGCCGTCGGCACCGACATGAACCGCAACTGGGCCTACAACTGGGGCTGCTGCGGCGGCTCCTCCGGCACGACGTCCAGCGAGACCTACCGCGGCGCGAGCGCGGAGTCGGCCCCCGAGGTCAGGGCGGCGGCCAACTGGGTACGCAGCCGCGTGGTCGGCGGGGTCCAGCAGATCAGGTCGCACATCGACTGGCACACCTACAGCGAGCTGATCCTGTGGCCCTACGGCTACACCTTCAACGACACCGCGCCCGGCCTGACCCAGGACGACCGCGACGCGCACGCCACCCTCGGCCAGAACATGGCCTCGACCAACGGCTACACCCCCGAGCAGGCCAGCGACCTCTACATCACCGACGGGACCATCGACGACTGGATGTGGGGCGTCTACAAGATCTTCAGCTTCACGTTCGAGATGTACCCGACCGGCTCCAGCCCCGGCTTCTACCCGCCGGACGAGCAGATCGGCCCGCAGACCACCCGCAACAGGGAAGCGGTGCTGCGCTTCCTCGAGTACTCGGACTGCGTCTACCGCATCATCGGCAAGGAGGCCCAGTACTGCGGGACCGGCAACCCGCCGGTGACCGTCTACTCCGACACGTTCGAGACGGCCACGGGCTGGACGGTCAACCCGGGCGGCACCGACACCGCCACCCTCGGCCAGTGGGAGCGCGGTGACCCCGAGGCCACCACCTCCAGCGGCGCCAAGCAGCTCGGCACTGCGGTCAGCGGCACGAACGACCTGGTCACGGGCCGGCTGGCGGGCTCGTCGGCGGGCGCGTACGACGTCGACGGCGGCGTCACCTCGATCCAGTCGCCACCGATCACGCTCCCCACGACGGGCGCGCTGAACCTGTCCTTCTCCTGGTATCTGGCGCACGGCTCGAACGCCTCCAGCGCCGACTACTTCCGCGTCCGCGTGGTCGGCAGCACGACCACCACGGTGCTCAACCAGGCCGGCGCGGCCTCGAACCGCAACGGCGCCTGGGCCACGGCCACGGCGAGCCTGAACGCGTTCGCGGGCCAGACCGTCCGCATCCTCGTCGACACGGCCGACGCCTCGGGGGCCTCCCTGGTGGAGGCGGGCGTGGACGACGTCCGGATCACCCAGCAACCGTAGACCGGCGCCGCCGCTCCGCCGCACGGGATTCCGATCCTGTGCGGCGGAGTCGTGTTTTGGGTCTTGTAAGCATCCGGTGTCAAAGCTACGATCGCGACAACTCTTAGGAAACTTTCCTAAAAGTAATCTTCAATCGGACAAAGCCTGACAGCCTCTGCAAGGTTAACCCGCGCCGACACCCCCCAAGGCCCGTGTTTCACCTCCGCGGGCCGTGCCGTACGGCTTGCGCTCTCACCCCCCGGTGCAAGCCGTACGGCACGCAACACCCCCCGAAGGACGAACCCGTGAGATTACGCGCGATCCTCCTGGCGCTCGCGACCGTCGTACTCAGCCTCCAGGCCCTGCCCGCCCACGCCGCCACCGCCACCGCGACCTTCGTCAAGGTCGCCGACTGGGGCTCCGGCTTCGAGGGCAAGGTCACCGTCACCAACGGCACCACCACCGCCATGTCCGGCTGGAACGTCCAGTTCGACGTCCCCACCGGCTTCACCATCCCCTCCGCCTGGGACGCCGTCATGGCGCGGAACGGGCAGCACTACACGTTCACCCCGCCGAGCTGGGCCTCCCCGCTGGCACCCGGCGCCAGCGCGAGCTTCGGCTTCAACGGCAGCCCCGGCAACTTCCCAGGAATCACCGGCTGCACCCTGAACGGCGCCTCCTGCGGGGGCGGCACGAACCCCGGCGTCCCCGGGCGGCCCGGCACCGCGACCGCGTCCGTCACCAACTCGAGCATCGCGCTGAGCTGGGGCGCCTCCAGCGGTACGGTGACCGGCTACCGCGTCTACGAAGGCAGTGCTGTCAAGGCCGCGGTCACGGCCACCACGGCCACGATCTCCGGGCTCGGCACCTGCGAGACGCACACCTACACCGTCAAGGCGTACAACGCCCAGGGCGAGTCCCCGGGCCAGGACGTCACCGCCACCACCTCCGGGTGCACCGGCGGGGGAGGGACGCTGCCCCGGCACTTCCTCACCGGCTACTGGCACAACTTCGTCAACCCCGCCGTGGAGCTCAAGCTGTCGGCGGTGCCGAACGAGTACGACCTGGTCGCGATCGCGTTCGGCGAGGCCACGGCCACCGCGGGCGAGGTCGTCTTCGCGGTCGACCCGGGCCTGGCCACGGCCGTGGGCGGCTACACCGACGCCCAGTTCAGGGCCGACGTGCAGGCCCTGCACCAGCGCGGCAAGAAGGTGATCCTGTCCGTCGGCGGCGAGGCCGGCCGGGTGCAGGTCGCGAGCGCCGCCGCGGCGACGAGGTTCGCCGACTCGGTGTACGCGCTGATGCAGAGCTACGGCTTCGACGGCGTGGACATCGACCTGGAGAACGGCCTCAACGCCACCTACATGGCCCAGGCGCTGCGGTCGCTGCGGGCCAAGGCCGGCTCCGGGCTGATCATCACCATGGCCCCGCAGACCATCGACATGCAGTCGACCGGGATGGAGTATTTCAAGCTCGCCCTGTCCATCAAGGACATCCTCACGGTCGTCCACACGCAGTTCTACAACTCCGGCTCCATGCTCGGCTGCGACCAGGCCCAGGCGTACGCGCAGGGCTCGGTCAACTTCATGACCGCGCTGGCCTGCATCCAGTTGGAGAACGGCCTGCGTCCCGACCAGGTGGCGCTGGGCCTGCCGGCCGGACCGGGCGCCGCCGGCGGCGGCATCGTCGCCCCCTCCCTCGTCAACCAGGCACTCGACTGCCTGGCCAAGCGCACCGGCTGCGGGACCTTCGTGCCACCGCGCGCCTACCCGGACATCAGGGGCGCGATGACCTGGTCCATCAACTGGGACGCGAGCAACAACTGGTCGTTCTCCAAGACCGTCAAGCCCCACCTCCAGGGAATGCCATGAGACTTCGCAGCAGACTCACCGCCTTGGCGACCGGCCTGGTCCTCGCGCTGACCGGCGCCGGGCTCGCGACCGGCGCGCCCGCGGCGTACGGAGCGGTGCAGCAACTGGCCGCCGCCTGGGCCCCGTGGACCGCGTACGCCACCGGCGCGGTCGTCACCTACAACGGCGTCGACTACGTGTGCCTGCAGGCGCACACCTCCCAGCCCGGCTGGGAGCCGCCCAACGTGCCCGCGCTCTGGAAGGCCGGCTCGGGCGGCGGCACCGACACCGCGGCGCCGTCCGTGCCCGGCAATCTCCGCTCGACCGGCGTCACCTCCAGCAGCGTCTCCCTGGCCTGGAACGCCTCCACCGACAACGTGGGCGTCACCGGCTACAACGTCTACCGCGGCGGCACCCTGGTGACCACCGGGACCGGCACGACCTACACCGACAGCGGCCGCGCCGCGAGCACCAGCTACAC